>NZ_JBIWOE010000041.1:7253-69946 GCF_044767585.1 Streptomyces sp. NPDC101225 | reverse complement strand
AGGGCGCGGATGTTGCCGTAGGACTTGCCCGCGTCGCGCAGCTCGACGACCACGTCCTCGTGCTCCGGCCCGGCGTCCGCGATGATCGCGCCGTGGGTTTCGGTGTTCTTGTCACTCATCGGGTCACCTCCGGGTCATGGTGCGCTGGACCCACAGATTGATCAGGACGGCGCCGAGCAGCATGACGCCGAGGAAGGCCTTGAACCAGTCCGGGTTCCAGCCGGCGTAGACGATGCCCTGCTGGACCATGCCGAACATGAAGGCGCCGAAGACCGGGCCGATCGCGGTGCCGTAGCCGCCGGTCAGCAGGCAGCCGCCGATCACCGCGCCGGAGATGTAGATCAGCTCGATGCCGACGCCCTCGCCGGACTGCACGGTGTTGAAGGAGAAGAGCTGGTGCATGCCGACGAACCAGGCACCTACGCCGACCAGCATGAACAGCGAGATCTTGGTGAAGGCCACCGGTACGCCGACGGCGCGGGCGCTGTCCTTGTTGCCGCCGACCGCGAAGATCCAGTTGCCGTACCTGGTGCGGGTCAGCACCCAGGTGGCGATGATCGCGAACAGCAGCCACCAGAACACGGTGATCTTCACCTGGACGCCGCCGATGTCGAACGACGACGCGAAGACCTTTTTGGCCTGGTCGAAGCCGTCCATGTTGCTGATGTCGTCGGTGGCGACGTTGCCGGTGACCAGCTTGGTCACCGCGAGGTTGACGCCCTGCAGGATCAGGAAGGTGCCCAGGGTGACCAGGAAGCTGGGCAGACCGGTCCTGACGACCATCCAGCCGTTGAAGAAGCCGATCGCGAGGGACACCGCGAGGGCGGCGATCACACCGACCCACACGTTCATGGTGAGCTGGTAGGCGAGCATGCTCGCGGTCAGCGCCGAGGTGATCACTCCGACACCGGCGGACAGGTCGAACTCGCCGCCGATCATCAGCAGTGCCACCGGGATGGTCACGATGCCGAGGGTGGAGGACTGGTACAGGATGTTCGCCATCGAGCTGGCGTCACGCACGGGCGGCGCGGCGATCAGGAAGAAGACGTAGACCGCGACGGCGCCGAGGAAGACGCCCACCTCGGGGCGGGCCAACGTCTTGACGAGCAGCGATCGCCGGCCCGTGCGGCCGTCGGCCTGCGGGGGGCCGGAGGCCGGCGGTGTGGTCACCGCCGGCTCAGCGTGTTGGGTCATGCTCGTCACCGGGTGCCCTTCGCGGCGAACTTGGAGACGGCCTCGACGTTGGACTTGTCGACGAAGGCGGGACCGGTCAGCACCGGCTCCTCACCGCCGCCCATGTAGTTGCCGTTGTTCTTGTAGAGCCACAGCGAGTCGATCGCGAGGTAGCCCTGCAGGTAGGGCTGCTGGTCCACCGCGAACTGGATGGTGCCCTTGCTGATGGCGCCGGTCAGGTCCTTGTTGAGGTCGAAGGTCGCGACCTTCGCCTTGCTGCCCGCGTCCGACACCGACTGCACGGCCGTCAGCGCGAACGGCGCGCCGAGCGTGGCGACGTAGTCGATGGAGGAGTCCTGCTTGAGCTTGGCGGTGATCGTCGACTTCACGGACGGCATGTCGGTGCCGTTGACGTTGAGCACCTCGCTCTTGCCGGAGAAGGTCTTCTTCAGCCCGTCGCAGCGCTGCGTCAGGCCGACGTTGCCCTGCTCCTGGATGACACAGACGACGTGCTTGGCGCCGACCTCGTTGAGCTTCTTGCCGAACGCCTCGCCGGCCACGCTCTCGTCCTGGCCGAAGAACTCCATCAGGCCGAGCTTCTTCCAGTCGCTCACGCCGGAGTTCAGGCCCACGACCGGTATGTTCGCCGACTGCGCCTTGCCGATGACGCCCTTGAGGGCGTCGGGCTTGGCGAGGGTGACCGCGATGCCGTCGACCTTCTGGTCGATCGCGTTCTGCACCAGGTTGGACTGGTTGCCGGCGTTCGGATCGGCCGAGTAGATCAGCTTGATGTTGTCCTTGGCCGCTGCGGCCTCGGCGCCCTTGCGGACGATGTCCCAGAAGGTGTCGCCGGGCGACTGGTGCGTGACCAGCGCGACGGTCATCCGGGGCGTGGTGGCCTTGCCCGCCGAGGCGTTGCCCCCGCCCTCCTCGGACTTCTTGCCCCCGGAGCTGCTGGAGCAGCCGGCGAGGGTCAGGGCTGCAGCCGCGGCCACCGCGACGACGGGGACGAGTCTGCGGGAGCGGGAATGAGAAACGCGGTCCATCTTTCCTGGCACCTCACTGTGCGTTGCGGGGGAAAGGAGAAGGGGATCTCGAAGATCCGAACCCGGGATCTTGGCATGCCCGGGACGTCTGCCGCAAACGCGGCGGTCGGCCTGGGACGGGATCAAACCGCTGGCTGCGCCCGCTGTCAATACTTTGTTAAGACATCATTTCACCGTCAGGTCCGAATGTAAGTACAAACTATTGACAGCGCCACCCTTCGCGGCCTACACCTGGGGATGCGGCGGCCCCTTCGGGTGCCGCACCCCGATCCAGCTCGAGGAGCGTCGCGCATGACCGAGTCGGCCAGGCCCCTCGACCTGATCACGATGGGCCCTACCGGAGTCGATCTCCGTCCCCTCCCGTCGGGGGCGTCCCTGGCCCCGGTCGGCCCCTTCGGCACGCACCTGCACGAGGCGCTGAAGGAGTTCGGCGCCGACGACCGCCGGGACGCGCCCGCCGCCCGGCCGACACCGGTGACCTGCTGCGAGCTCTTCCCGCCGGCCGACTTCCCTCTGTACTTCTACCGGCAGCCTAAGGCGCCTGACCTGGAGATACACACCGAGGAACCGGACTTCTTCGCCATTCGGGCGACCCGGGTCGTCCGGATCACCGGCACCGGACCGGGCGAGGAGCCCGGCCGCTCGGCCCCGCCCGCCGCCCGCGCGGCGCGCGGCAGGGCGGGCTCGGGGTGCCGGCCACCGTCGACGTCCCGGAGGACCTGCTCCTGGTCGGCGCGCGGGAGGACAGGGTCGTCATGGGCTCGCTGAACCGCGGCGGGCCGCGGGGCGCGAGCTTCGGGCACGGCGACCGCCGCACCGGCCACCGCCCGCAGGACATCGCGGGCACGCGCTTCGGCGCGGGCAGGCTGCCGCTGCGCGTCGGCCACGCCGGCCCGGACTCGCCGGCCACCCTGGAGCCGGCCGCCCGCGCGGTCGACGCCGTGACGGCCCGGCGCCCGCGCGGTCGACGCCAGGGCGGCCCGCCGCCCGCCCCCGTTCATCGAGCCGTTCGTCTCCCGCCGGACCGCGGGGAGGTTCGGCAGCGGCCTGTCCGCCGAGGCGGTCACCCCGTCCGCCGCCATGGCCTCGGGCCCGGGCGGCACCTCGGCCCGCACCTGGCTGAGGCCGTGCTGCCCGCCGGCGGCGCGGGGGACTCGGCGGAGGACCGGGCCGACGCGGACGAGCGGTGCCGCGAGGTGCTCGCGCCGCCGGCCGTGCAGGGCCTGGTCGTGGGCCGCTCGCTGCTCCACCCGGCCGAGGGCAGTGTGGGGGCCGCGGTGGACACGGCCGTCGGCCTGTTGTGACCTGGCGTTGTGACACGGAGGAACGCAATGACGTATCACCTTCCCGCGGGCAAGGCCCTCGGCGGCCCCTACGTTGTGGACGTCTCGCCCGAGAAGGCCGGCTGGGGCTGGTCCAGCCTGCGCGTCCTGGAGCTGCCGCCGGGCGGCACCCACAGCTTCGACACCGGCGACAGCGAGTGGATCGTGCTGCCGCTGCGCGGCGGCTGCACGGTAGCGGCCGCCGACGACTTCGGCCATGACACCTTCGAGCTCACCGGCCGCGCGGACGTGTTCAGCGGCGTCACCGACTTCGCCTACCTGCCCAGGGACGCCCGTACGACGGTCACGTCCGCCGGGGGCGGGCGGTTCGCGTTCACCGGGGCCCGCTGCACCCGGCGGCTGCCCGCACGCTACGGCCCGGCCTCGTCCGTGCCGGTGGAGCTGCGCGGCACCGGCAGCTCCTCCCGGCAGGTCAACAACTTCGGCGCGGCCGGCGTCTTCGAGTGCGACAAACTCATCGCCGTCGAGGTCATCACCCCGGGCGGCAACTGGTCGTCCTTCCCGCCGCACAAGCACGACGAGCACCGGCCCGGCGAGGAGTCCGTCCTCGAAGAGGTCTACTACTTCGAGTTCGCCGACCACGAGGGCATCCCCGGCCTCGGCTACCAGCGCGTCTCCCCCTCGGGGCACGGCCGGGGCACCGACGTCCTGGCCGAGGTGCGCGACGGCGACGTCGTCCTGATCCCCGACGGCTGGCACGGACCGTCCATGGCGGTGCCCGGCCACCACATGTACTACCTCAACGTCATGGCGGGCCCCGAGCCCGAGCGCGCCTGGCTGATCTGCGACCACCCGGACCACGCCTGGGTCCGCGGCACCTGGCCCGAGCAGCCCGTCGACCCCCGTCTCCCCCTCTACACGGCACCGGAGCAGTCCTGATGAGCATCCCCACCCGCCGCCTGACCGTCGCCCAGGCCCTGGTGCGGTTCCTGTCGGTCCAGTACACCGAGCGCGACGGCGTGCGCCACCGGCTGATCGCCGGCACCTGGGGCATCTTCGGCCACGGCAACGTCGCCGGGATCGGGCAGGCCCTGCTGGAGGCCGGCGAGCGGGCGATGCCCTTCCACCAGGGGCGCAACGAGCAGGCCATGGTGCACGCGGCCGTCGGCCACGCCCGCCAGCTCGACCGGCTCTCCGCGCAGGCGGTCACCACCTCGATCGGCCCCGGCGCCACCAACCTGGTCACCGGCGCCGCCCTCGCCACCGTCAACCGCATCCCGGTGCTGCTCCTGCCCGGCGACTACTTCGCCACCCGCGCCGCCGACCCGCTGCTGCAGCAGCTGGAGCACCCCACCGAGGCGGACGTCTCGGTCAACGACACCCTGCGGCCGGTCTCCCGCTACTTCGACCGCGTCACCCGCCCCGAGGCCCTGATCCCGACGGCCCTGAACGCCATGCGGGTCCTCGCCGACCCCGCCGAGACCGGCGCGGTCACCCTGGCCCTGCCCCAGGACGTGCAGGCCGAGGCGTACGACTGGCCGGAGGAGTTCTTCGCCGAGCGTGTGTGGCACGTACGGCGTCCCGCGCCCGACCCGGTCGAGCTGGCCGAGGCGCTGTGGGCGATCCGGGCCGCCGAGCGCCCGCTGATCATCGCGGGCGGCGGCGTCCACCACAGCCAGGCCGAGGACGCGCTGAAGGCCCTGGTGGACGCCACCGGCATCCCGGTCGCCTCCACCCAGGCGGGCAAGGGCGCGTTGCGTCACGACCACCCCGCCGACCTGGGCGGCATCGGCCACACCGGCACGGCGGTCAGCGACGACATCGCGCGCACCGCCGACCTCGTGATCGGCGTCGGCACCCGCTACACCGACTTCACCACCGCCTCGCACACCCTCTTCCAGAACCCGGACGTGCGGTTCGTCAACCTCAACATCGCCGCGTTCGACGCGCACAAGCTGGCCGCGCGCACCCTCGTGTGCGATGCCCGGGCGGGCCTTCAGGCACTGCGGGAAGGGCTGGCCGACCACCGCGTGGACAGCGGGTACGAGGACGGGTACCGCGCGGGCAAGGCGCGCTGGGAGCAGGTCGTCCAGGCCGCCTACACCGCCGACGACGACAGCGCCGTGCCGACCCAGACCCAGGTGCTCGGCGCCCTGGACGCGGTCGTCGGCGAGGACGACGTGGTGATCAACGCGGCCGGCTCGCTCCCCGGCGACCTGCACAAGCTGTGGCGGGCGCGCGGCAGGCGCCAGTACCACCTGGAGTACGGCTACTCCTGCATGGGCTACGAGATCCCGGCCTCGATCGGCGTCCAGCAGGCCGCGCCCGCCACCCCGGTGTGGGCGCTGGTCGGCGACGGCACCTACCTGATGATGCCGACGGAGATCGTCACAGCCGTCCAGGAGGGCCTGCCCGTCAACCTGGTCCTGCTGCAGAACCACGGCTACGCCTCCATCGGCGGCCTGTCCGAGACGGTCGGCGGCGAGCGCTTCGGCACCGCCTACCGCTACCGGGCCGGCGACGGCACCTTCTCCGGCGCCCCGCTCCCCGTCGACCTCGCGGCCAACGCGGGCAGCCTCGGCATGGACGTGCTGCGCGCCAAGACGGTCGGCGAACTGCGCGAGGCGCTCGCCACCGCCCGCGCCTCCGACCGCCCCACCTGTGTCTACGTCGAGACCGACACCGCCGGTCCGGGCGCGCCCGGGGCCGAGGCCTGGTGGGACGTGCCGGTGGCCGAGACCGCCTCCCGCGAGGCCGCCGTCCGGGCCCGCGAGGCGTACGACCGGCAGGCCGCCGACCGGCGCCGCCATCTGTGAACTCCCCGTCCGTGAAAGGCACTCGCACTGTGAAGACCATCACCCACTGGATCGGCGGCAAGCCCGTCGAGTCCGCCTCCGGCCGCTACGGCGCCGTCTACGACCCGGCGACCGGCGCGCAGCGGAAGCAGGTCGCGTTCGCGAGCGTCGACGAGGTGGACGCCGCCGTCGCCGCCGCCAAGGCCGCGTTCGAGAGCTGGGGCACCTCGTCGATCGCCCGGCGCACCGCGATCCTGTTCAAGTACCGCGAACTGCTGGACGCCCACCGCGACGAGATCGCCGGGCTGATCACCGCCGAGCACGGCAAGGTGCACTCCGACGCGCTCGGCGAGGTCGCGCGCGGCATGGAGATCGTCGAACTGGCCTGCGGGATCAGCGTGCAGCTGAAGGGCGAGCTGTCCACACAGGTCTCCACCCGCGTCGACGTGGCCTCGATCCGCCAGCCGCTGGGCGTGGTCGCGGGCATCACGCCGTTCAACTTCCCGGCCATGGTGCCGATGTGGATGTTCCCGATCGCCATCGCGTGCGGCAACACCTTCGTGCTCAAGCCGAGCGAGAAGGACCCCTCGGCGTCGTTCCGGCTCGCCGAACTGGCCGCGGAGGCGGGCCTGCCCGACGGCGTGCTCAACATCGTGCAGGGCGACAAGGTCGCCGTGGACCGCATCCTGGAGCACCCGGACGTCGAGGCGGTCTCCTTCGTCGGGTCGACGCCGATCGCCAGGTACATCCAGCTCAAGGCGGTCGAGCACGGCAAGCGCGTGCAGGCGCTGGGCGGCGCCAAGAACCACATGCTGGTCCTGCCCGACGCCGACCTCGACTTCGCCGCCGACCAGGCGATCAACGCCGCGTACGGCTCCGCGGGCGAGCGCTGCATGGCCGTGTCCGTCGTCGTCGCGGTCGGCGACACCGGCGACGAACTGGTCGGCAAGATCGCCGAACGCGCGAAGAACCTGCGCATCGGTCCCGGCGACGACCCGGCCTCGGAGATGGGCCCGCTGATCACCCGCGAGCACCGGGACAAGGTGGCCTCGTACGTGTCCTCGGCGGCCGAGCAGGGCGCCGAGGTCGTCGTGGACGGCACCGGCTACGCGGTCGAGGGCCGCGAGGACGGCTTCTTCCTCGGCGTATCGCTCCTGGACCGGGTGCCGCTGACGGCGGACGCCTACCGCGACGAGATCTTCGGGCCGGTGCTGGTCGTGGTGCGCGCGCAGACGTACGACGAGGCCGTCAAGCTGATCAACGACTCCCGCTGGGGCAACGGCACCGCGATCTTCACCCGGGACGGCGGCGCCGCCCGCCGCTTCCAGCTGGAGGTCAAGGCGGGCATGGTCGGCGTGAACGTGCCGATTCCGGTGCCCGTCGGCTACCACTCCTTCGGGGGCTGGAAGGACTCCCTCTTCGGCGATCTGCACGTCTACGGCAACGACGGCGTCGCGTTCTACACCCAGGGCAAGGTGATCACCACGCGCTGGCCGGACCCGGCCGACGCGGGCATCAACCTCGGCTTCCCGAGCCACTCCTGACGCAGCAGCAACCCATCAGAGGGAGGGACGCCATGGCGAGGTCCGGCGCCACCGCACGTGCCGCGACGGCCGCACTCGACTCGCTGGACTTCGCCCTGGACCGGGGCAGTCCGGTGCCGCTGTACTACCAGCTCGCGCAGCAGCTGGAGGCGGCGATCGAACACGGGGTCCTCGCCCCGGGAAACCTCCTGGGCAACGAGATCGACCTCTCCACCCGGCTCGGCCTGTCCCGGCCGACGGTCCGCCAGGCCATCCAGTCCCTGGTCGACAAGGGCCTGCTGGTGCGCCGCCGCGGCGTCGGCACGCAGGTGGTGCACAGCCAGGTAAAGCGCCCGCTCGAACTCAGCAGTCTCTACGACGACCTGGAGGCGGCCGGGCAGGGCCCGACCACGCAGGTGGTGCGCAACGAGCGCGTACCGGCGTCTCCCGACGTGGCGGCCGCGCTCGGCATCGCGGAGGGCGGCGAGGTCATCGTCCTGGAACGGCTGCGCCTGACCCACGGCCAGCCGGTCGCGCTGCTGTGCAACTACCTGCCCGCGACCCTGCTCGACCTGGACACCGACCGTCTCCAGGCCACGGGCCTGTACCGGATGATGCGCGGTGCCGGCATCACCCTGCACAGCGCCCGCCAGACCATCGGTGCCCGCTCCGCCACCGCGGACGAGGCCGCCCGCCTCGACGAGAAGGAGGGCGCCGCCCTGCTCACCATGCAGCGCACGGCGTACGACGACACGGGCCGCCCGGTCGAGTACGGAACCCACATCTACCGGGCGTCGCGCTACGCGTTCGACTTCCAGCTGCTGGTCAGCCGGTGATGCGGCGGCCGGCCGGCGATGATCCTGCACCGGCCCTCCGACCGGGCGCGGGGACGGCGGTACGGGATGATGCTCGACGGGCACGATCCGCGGGTGCCGCGGCACCGCGACGACCTCGCGACGGCGGCGGCTGACAGGCGGCCCGCGGGCGTCAGCCCGCCGTCGTCCAGGGCCGGAGCTTCTCGGGGTTGCGCACCGCCCAGATGCGGCTGATCCGGTCGCCCGCGAGACCGAACGCCATCACCACCACGATCGTGTCGTCCTGGTACGCCACCAGGCCGGGCTGCCCGTTCACCGTCCGCTCCTGGAACGTCAGGTCCGGTGCAAGGTCGCGCAGTTCGACCAGATAGCGGGCGATGCGGCCGCTGCCCCGCACCGGGTGGAGCTCGGCGCTGACGAGGCCGCCGCCGTCACCGACCGCCGTGGCGTCGGGGTCGAGGACGCCGACGAGGGCCTCGATGTCCTTGGCCTCCCATGCCTCCTTGAAGGCCCTGACGACGTCCGGGCGCGCGGCGGCCGGAGCCGCGGACGCCTGCGCGGCGCCGATCCTGCGCCGGGCCGAGGTGGCCAGCTGGCGGCAGGCGGCGGGTGTCCGGCCGACGATCTCGGCGACGTCGGCGAAGGGGTAGCGGAAGACGTCGTGCAGGATGAACGCGACGCGCTGCGCCGGGGTCATCGACTCGAGCACGACGAGGAAGGCCATGCTGAGCGACTCGTCGAGGGTGACCCGGTCGGCCGGGTCCGCGCCGGTGCCGCCCGACCATCCGGTGATCCACTCCGTGCGGCCGGGCAGCGGCTCCGGAATCCACTCGCCGACGTAGCTCTCCCGCCGGACCCGGGCCGAGCGCAGCAGGTCGAGGCAGACGCGGCCGGCGACCTTGGTCAGCCAGGCGCCGGGGGACGCGACGGCCTGCCGTTCCCGTCCGGTCATGGCGTACCAGCGGGCGTAGGTCTCCTGCACCACGTCCTCGGCGTCCGCCAGCGAGCCGAGCAGCCGGTAGGCGAGATTGATCAGCTGCCGGCGCTCGCTCATGACCGCGGTCAGACTCGGGTCGGGTGGGCCGTCTGCGGGCCCGGACTGGCTGGTCATGGTGCGGCGGCTCCCTCGGTCGGATCGGTCCTCACAGGTTCGACGACGCAGCGCGGTCACATGTGAGCCGCATTGTCCCCCCCTCACATTCCGGGACGCCGTCCCGTCGTACCCACCATGACGACCACGATCCCCGCCGGCACCGAGCTGACCGGCGACTATGTTCTCGACACCACCCGCACGCGGCTCGCCTTCACCGGCCGGGCCGCGCTGCTCGTCAAGGTGCGCGGCCACTTCGACGACTTCGAGGGCCGTGCGCACCTGGACGGCGACGACCCGTCGCGCTCCGGCGCGCGGCTCACGATCCAGGCTCGGAGCGTCCAGACGCGCCACCGCAAGCGCGACGACCATCTGCGCAGCGGCGACTTCCTCGCGGCGGACGCCCACCCGGTGATCGCCTTCGCGTCGACGGGCGTGGAGCGTACCGCCCCGACCGAGTTCGCGGTCACCGGCGACCTGAGCGTCCGCGGCGTCACCAGACCCGTCACCGTGCGGCTCCGGCTGACCGGCGCCGAGATCGATGGGCCGGGCCGCTGCCGCGTCGGCTTCACGGGCCGGGCGACGATCGACCGCACCGAGTGGGGGATCAGCTGGGGCAGGGGTGTGGTCGGCCGGAAGGTGGCGCTGGAGTTCGAGGTCGCGGCGAGGCGGCGGTAGCCGGCCGGCGCGGGCTCAGTGCAGGTTCGCGCCGGCGGGACGCTCGCCCAGCGGGCGGCCGGTGACCGGCCGTTCACCGGCGACGCGGCCGTCCGCGGGGCCTTCGTCCGTGGGACCTTCGTCCGAGGGGCCTTCGGCGAGGAAGCCGCCCGACTGGTGCCGCCACAGCTTGGCGTACGCGCCCTCGGCCGCGAGCAGCTCCTGGTGGCTGCCCTGTTCCACGATCCGGCCGCGGTCCAGGACCACGAGCCGGTCCATGGTGGCGACCGTGCTCAGCCGGTGCGCCACCACCAGTGCCGTGCGCCCCTCCATGAGCCGCCACAGCGCCGCCTGGACGAGGATCTCGCTCTCCGAGTCGAGGGCGCTGGTCGCCTCGTCGAGCAGCAGGACCGGTGCGTCGCGCAGGATCGCCCGGGCCAGCGCGACCCGCTGGCGCTGGCCGCCGGAGAGTTTGATCCCGCGCTCGCCGACCATCGTGCCGAAGCCGTCCGGCAGGGCGTCGGCGAACTCCGTGACATGCGCCGCCTCGGCCGCGCGGCGGATCTCGGCGTCGGTGGCGCCGGGCCGGGCGAAGGCGATGTTGTCGCGCAGGGTGCGGTGGAACATCGCCGGGTCCTGGGGCACGTAGGCGATCAGGCCGCGCAGGTCGGCCTGGCGCAGCGTGCTGATGTCCTGGCCGCCGATCAGGATCCGGCCGCCCTGCACGTCGGTCATCCGCAGCAGCAGCCGGGTGAGGGTGGTCTTGCCGCCGCCGGACCGGCCGACGAGGCCGATCTTCGTCCCGCTGGGCACGGCCAGCTCCAGGTCCCGGAAGAGCGGGTCCCCTCCCCCGTGGGCGAAGGTCACGCGCTCGAAGCGGACGTCGGCGGGCCCCGGCAGCAGCGGCTCCGGCTCGGCCGGGTCGACGACGGTCGGCCTGGCCAGCAGCAGCTCGGTGAACTGCGCGGCCTCCGTCATCGAGCTCTCCAGGCGGCGGTAGATCTGGTTGAAGTCGAACATGATCTTCGTCGCGTTGGTGTAGTAGGTGAAGGCGACGACGACGGCCTCCACACCGTGTCCGCCCCCGCTCAGCGCGACGGCGAGCAGCAGGCCCAGCACGTTGGTCAGGACGGACATCGGCGCGACCAGCGTGTCGATGCGCAGGTTGCCGTAGTCCCACGACTTCAGCATGAGCCGGCGCGAGTGCGCGACGCGGCGGCGGTGCTCGGCGGCCTCCGTCGGCTCGGCGGCGAACGCGCGCACCGTGTCCATGTTCATCAGGCTGTCGGCGACATGCCCCGACACCCGGGCGATGGCTTCCTCGCGCTGGTCGACGAGCGCCTGACGGCGCCGGATGAGCGGCGCCACGCACACCGCGGTCAGCGCGATCATCGCCAGCAGGCCGGCCACGAGCAGGGGGTCGTACCGCCACAGCACCACGGACCCGAACGCGAGCGGGACGACGCTGCCCAGCACGTTGAACGTCAGCGTGTCGGCGAAGTCCTCGAAGCGCGAGGCGAAGCTCAGCACCCGTTTGGTGAGCGCCCCGGCGAAGTTGTCGTGGAAGAACGCGGCGTCCTTGGCGAACAGTTCGTCCATCCCGATCACGTACAGATGCTCGACGCCAAGGGCGTCGAGGCGGTTCAGGCAGTGCAGGCCGATGCGCCAGAGCACCTCGGCCAGCAGCAGGATGCCGGCGAAGCCGAGGACGTAGGGCAGGGCGGAGCGGACGCCGGTGCCGCCGTCCGCGGCGATACGGCTGACGAGCTTGGCGACGACCAGCGGTGCGACGTAGTTGATCCCGATGTTGCCGGCCGCCGGCAGCAGCATGGCGGGCGCCGTCAGCCGCCGCAGCCGGGCCAGCTCCCGTCCGTAGTGACGCAGTGCCAGGAGCACGGAGCCCCTGCGCGGAGGAACCTCACGCGATTCAGGTAATCCCATCCCGATCCTGTCCGATCGTGGCCATTCCGGGCAGACAAGGATGGGAGTGTCCCGCGACGACGGCTGCGGAGTCCATGCGTTTTCGCGCCCCGGCGGCGCGGGCGAGGGGGGCGGCAGGAGCGGGTACGGCCGCCCCACCGGACCGTGACGTCGCTCGCGCGCGGCCGGTACATCGGGACGACAGGATTTGAACCTGCGACCCCTTGACCCCCAGGAGTGAGGGTCGGGGGTATTTTCTGCGTATACCAGATGTGATTGGGGCGCGAGTTGTGCGTGTGAGGCTCCGTCGTGTGCCGTCGCGCATGCCGTGCGGTCCCCAACTGGTCCCCAGGACCGGTCCTACATCAGCCACGCCGGGAGGATGCGAGCGCTCGATGCCCTCCGGGAGGCCATGACCCCATGGCTGACCGGGGCGGATGGTGCTGACGCAGCCGGGTCCCTGGTGACCGATTCGGAGCGCGGGGACGGGAAAAGGAGCACGTCGCGCGCATGGATCGCGCCCCGGCGGCGCCCACCCGTGGCCGCCGTCGGACATGTCCTGGCAGGTGCGGCGGGCAATTGCCGGGACGCATGTCAAAACGTTCATTCGAGCATGCGTACACCCGGGTCGCACGACAATACTGCGCCGATGACAACCAGAACGAGAGCGGGCGCACAACCCAGGGCGTTCAAGATTTGCATATTATCCGAGCTTCGCAAGGGCTCTTGCCGTGATCCCACGCTCTGCAGCTAGCTATTGCTGCGTCCACTTCCCGGCCCGGGTTCCCGATGAGCCCTGTGCCGACCGACAGCACACGGGCTCAGTCCCCTGGGCCGTCGGTCAAGGAGGTGGCCGGCAATCCTGCAGTGAGGAGTGGCCATGAAGAAGGCGTACGAGGCGCCGACGCTCGTCCGGCTCGGTACCTTCCGGAAGGAGACGGGGCTCCTTCAGCGCTCCGGCAACGACCGGCTGATCCTGAGCAAGAACTGACGACCGACGGTCTCTGACCCGACGTCATGACTGAACTGCACGAAAGTGCGGGGACGGGCCCCGGCGACGCGCACTTCGCGGTCTTCACGGACCGTGCGGACGCGGCCGCCGCGGCCCGCTCCTTCGCCCGTCCTGGAAGCCGGACCCTCGCGCATGCGTCGGACCGGCCCTGGCTGGTCGGCCACTGGCACGACGACGAGGTCGTCACGGCGAGCGTCGGCGGCGCCTCCCTCGCCGTCGTCGGCTGCTGCCCGATCGACGCCGCCGAACTGCGGCGCCGGGCCGCACACTTGCGTGATCTCGCGGAACTCGACGCACTGGCCCGATCCCTCCCGGGCAGTTTCCACCTCGTCGGCGCCCTCGACGGACGGATCAGGGTGCAGGGCACCGCCTCCGGACTGCGACTCGTCTTCCATGCGGAGATCGACGGCGTGCGGGTGGCCGCCACCCGCGCCGACACCCTGGCCGCCGTCCTGGGCCTGGACCCCGACGTGGAGGAACTGGCCGTAAGGCTGCTGTGGCCCGCCCCGTACCCGCTGTTCGAGACATCGATGTGGCGTGCGGTCACCGCCGTTCCTCCGCAGGACGCCGTCGTCGTCGCCGCGGACGGACGCACCGTACGGCACACTCGGTGGTGGACGCCGCCGGAGCCGATCCTGCCGCTCGCCGAAGCGGCGCCCCTGATCCGGACGGCGCTGGAGGAGGCCGTCGGCGCACGTACCCGTCAGGGCGGCGTGCTGAGCTGCGACCTGTCCGGGGGCCTGGACTCCACCTCCGTCTGCTTCCTGGCCGACCGCTCCCCCGCCCGTGTGGTGGCCAGTACCTGGCCGGGACGGGACCCGGCGGACAACGACCTGTCCTGGGCGAAGCGGGCGATGGGGTACCTGCCGGACGTCGAGCACGTGGTCTGGGACGCCGACGCCTCGCCACTGGTCTACGAGGACCTGCTCGGCATCGACGACCTCCTCGACGAACCCACCATCGGCGTCATGGACCGCTCCCGGGTCCTGCACCACCTGCCCGGCCTCGCCGCACGCGGCAGCCGGTTGCATCTGACCGGCATCGGCGGCGACCACGTGGCGTGGTGCTCCGAGGCGTACTACCACCGGCTGCTGCGCACCCGTCCGCTGTTCGCCCTGAGCCAGTTGCGCGGGTTCCGGGCGCTGTGGCAATGGCCGCTCGGCGGCACACTCCGCGCTCTCGCCGACTCCCGGCCGTACGGGAAGTGGCTCGCCGACGCCGCCGGTGGCCTACGTGGCCCGCTGCCCCCGTCTGTCACGACGGGTCTCGGCTGGGGCATGGCCCCGCGTCTGTTCGACTGGGTGACCCCCGAGGCCGAGCGGATGGCCCGCCGGGCCCTGCTCGACGCCGCGGCGACGGCCTCCCCGCTGCATCCGGACCGTGGACTCCACACCGACCTGGAGCAGATCCGCTCGTGCACCCGCGTCATCCGGCAGTGGGACCGGATGGCGGCCCGCGCCGGCCTGCCGATGGCCTCTCCCTTCCTCGACGACCGCGTCATCGAGGCGTGTCTCGCCGTACGCCCCAGCGAGCGCGTCACGCCCTGGCGCTACAAGCCCGTCCTGAGCACCGCGATGCGCGGAATCGTGCCCGAGGAGTGCCTGCGACGCAGCAACAAGGCCACGGCCTCCATGGACGCCTCCAACGGACTGCGGGAACACCGCGCCGACCTGCTGGCCCTGTGGGAGGACTCACGGCTGGCGGAGCTGGGCCTGGTGGACGGCGCCGAGCTGCGCCGCCTCGCCCGGCGGCCCGCCTCCCCCGGGCTCTCCGACGCCATCCTCTACTCCACGATCGCCGCGGAGGTGTGGCTGCGCGGACTTGCCCACGGCCGCACCCGTGTTCCACACCCCTGACTGCGCCCCTGACTGCACCCCTGTCAAACACGTCAGAAAGGCCCTCACATGCCCCTGCGGTTCGGCGACAACGTCTCCACGGCCGAGACCGACTACGGCACGGTGCTGCTGGACGAACAGGCCGGCGCCTACTGGGAGTTGAACCCGACGGCCACCTTGGCGGTGCGGACCCTGCTGGAGGGTGGTGAGGAGGCGGACGCGGCCGCCGCCCTGGTCCAGGAGTTCGACATCGATCGGGCGCAGGCCCTGCGGGACGTCGAGACGCTCGTACGGGAGCTGCGCGGCTCGGGGCTCGCCTCATGACCACGCCCAGCGCGCTGGAGCGGCCCACCGGTGTGCCCCTGGCCCGACGCCTGACCGCCCGCCTCGTCCTGCTCCCCGCCCTTGCCCTCGCCCTGCTGCCGCCCCGCCACATCCGCACCGTGCTCGGCATCCTGCGGCGCGGCGCCGCGCCGGCGACCACCGCGCAGGCCCAGAACGCACGCGACGCCATGTGCGCCGCCAGCCTGCGCTGCGCCGGACCGAAGGGGTGCCTGCCGCGCTCCCTGGGAGCGGCACTGCTGTGCCGGCTCGGCGGAACATGGCCGACCTGGTGCACCGGCGTCCGGGTCACCCCGCCCTTCACCGCGCACGCCTGGATCGAGGCCGAAGGCCGTCCCGTCGGCGAGGGGGTCCCGCAGGGCTATTTCGCCCGGCTGGTGGCCGTCGCCCCGGTGCCACGGCCCACTGACCGATGACCGGCGCGACGGCGTCGCACGGCGGCCGGTCCGCGGTCGCCGATGCCGAAGCCGTGCCCGAAGCCGGCCAGTCCACCCTGGCGGCGGTGGCCACGATGTACCGGCTCACCGCCGGGCACCGGAACGCCATCGCCGTCGCCAGCTTGCTGACCCTCGTGGGCTCCGCCCTGGGGCTGGCCCAGCCGCTCGTCGCCAAGCAGGTCGTGGACGCGAGCGGCCGCGGACAGCTCATCTGGCCGCTGCTGGTACTCCTGGGCACGCTGTTCGCCGTCGAGGCGGCGGCGGGGGCAGCAGGACGCTTCCTTCTGGAACGGATGGGCGAAGGGGTCGTGCGGCAACTCCGGCACGGGCTGGTGGGTCGGCTGCTCCGGCTGGAGATGAGGGAGTACAGCCGTCACCAGGGCGGCGACCTCATCTCCCGGGTGACGGCCGACACCACCTTGCTGCGGGAGGTCGTCTCGCAGGCCCTGGTCGATCTCGTGACGGGAAGCCTGGTCGCCGCCGGGGCGATCGCCCTCATGGCGTGGCTGGACCTTCTGCTGCTGCTCCTGGTCGCCGTCACCGTGGCAGCGGCGGCCGTGGTGGTCGCCTCGCTGCTCACCGGCATCAGGAACGCGTCCGAACACATGCAGGGCTCGGTCGGCGCCGTCGCCGCCGACATGGAACGCGCTCTGAGCGCCCTGCCGATGGTCCGCGTGCACCGCGCCGAGGAGCGCGAAGCGGCCGGCATCGGCGCCCGCGTGGACGCGGCCTACGGCGCGGGAGTGCGCACCGCGAAGCTCGCCTCCGTGATGAGCTCCGCCGTCGAACTTGCCGTCCAGGGATCCTTCCTCATCGTCCTGGTCGTCGGCGGCCTGCGCGTAGGCGGTCATTCGGGCTCCCTCGGTGACCTCGTCGCGTTCCTGCTGTACGCCTCCTACCTCGTCCTGCCGCTGTCCTCCGTCTTCCGCGCCATGGGCCTCGTCCAACGCGGGATGGGCGCCTACCAGCGCATCGACGAGGTGCTCCGCCTCCCTGTGGAGCCCACCGCGCCCCAGAACCCGAAGGACCCGGCGCCCGCACCGCGGCCGACCGGGCCGTCCGGCACCCGCGAACAGCCCGTCCTCGACCTGCGCGACGTCCACTTCGGCTACGACCCGGAGCGGCCGGTCCTGCGCGGTGTCTCGTTCGCCGTCCCGCAGCGCCGGCACGTGGCCCTGGTGGGCCGGTCCGGCGCCGGCAAGAGCACGGTGTTCGCCCTGGTCGCGAGGTTCTACGAGCCGGATGCGGGCACCTTGCTCTTCGACGGGCGGCCCGCGACCGAACTCACCCGTGGCGCCTGTCGCCGAGGCATCGCCGTGGTCGACCAGAACACCCATGTCGTCCACGGCACCCTGCGCGACAACATCACCTACGCCGTACCCGACGCCACCGAAGCGGAGATCCGTCGCGTCGTCGAACTGGCCCGGCTCGAAGAGGTCGCCGAGCGGCTGCCCGGGGGCCTTGCCGCCGTCATCGGTGAACGCGGCGGCAACCTCTCCGGCGGCGAACGTCAACGTGTCGCCCTCGCCCGCGCGTTGCTGGCCGGCCCCGCGCTGCTCCTCCTGGACGAGCCCACCTCCCACCTCGACGCGATCAACGAATCGGCGCTCACCACCGTCATGAAGGACATCGCCCAGGAGTGCGCCCTGCTGGTCATCGCCCACCGTCTGTCCACCGTGCAGCACGCCGACCACATCGTGGTGCTCCAGGACGGCCGCACGGCCGCCGGCGGACGCCACGAGGAACTACTGGTCAGCAGTGCCCTCTATCGCGAGCTCGCCGCGAGCCAGATGCTCCGGGCGGGCGGGGAACCCGGGATCGGCAAGCGAGGGCGGACGGACGGTTGAAAAATTCCCTCCCCGCGACCCAGCAGGCCGAGAACCGGACCACGCACGGACCATCGGCAGAGTTCTGCCCTGGCTGCGCCAGTCACTCACCGTGTCTACGGCGGCGCCTGGGATCGACTGGCCTCCCCGTCGCATGTCGCGGCACGAACGGGAAACTCGGGCCGGCAACTTGCGGGCTCACGGGGCGGGGGAAAGGACGGGTCACGTCTCCTTGCCCCTGTGTCAAGCAGCTGCTGCGAGGGGGATCTGTGGTTCCTCGGCAAGGTGAGCTGACGCGGCTGCTGGAGTGGTGTGCCGACGGCCAATCCACGAGACGCGCCCCGCCACCGTCTGTCCGGGACACACCAGAAAGGCACAGGTCAGACCACGTACCCGCGCCACAGCCCCTTCACGGTGCACTTGTCCCCGAGCGGTCCCCGAGAACGATCAAGGGGCCGCTTCAGATCTCCTCTGAAACGACCCCTGACCTACGACTTCGCAAAGTCGGGACGACAGGATTTGAACCTGCGACCCCTTGACCCCCAGTTGCGGAGCCCCTGAGCGGCGTGCGACGGGGGGACGCGGGCGTTCTTCGAGGTCAGTGTTCAGCGTACTCGGCCGAGTAGAGGAGTCTGTGTTTTCAGGGCCCCGTCGGGCAGCCTCGTCGCTTCCCGAACCTTCTTCCACTGATCGAGGAAGCCACTTCGAACTCTGACGCTTCCATCGTCACTCCTCAGCCGAGAGCAGGCAAGTCAGCGGAGGGGAACGGCCCTTGCACTCGGTGCCGTCCGTGGCCGACCTGCCTCCTTGGGGCCTGCTACAGCTCCCCCACACCCGCCCGCAAGGAACTGATGGATTCTCAGGTGTGGGGCGGGAGGAACGACCGTTGTGGCTCAGGGTGGAGCGGCCGGTGGTTGACCGAGCGAGGGGAGCTGCTGGCTCCGCCGGTACCGTGTTGCCTGTGGCCGGACAGCTGAGTGACGCGGAGCTCGATGAGCTGGTCGAGCAGGCCACCGTGGACGCCTACGACGACGAGGAGCAGCTCACGGGCCTCTACAGGATGCTCGCAGAGCATCTGGTCGTCCCGTTCAAGTCGGTCGTTCTCGGGGTGGAGGTCACCGTGAAGAAGGTGGACCTGCTGCCCGGGAGCCAGATCGTGGCGGTCTGTACGCGAGGCAGGCACCGGCAGGCGATCGGCATTGTCGACCTTCCGTTGCCGGATCCGGCGCCCGAGGGAGCCGAGTGGATCGAGGCCTACCGGCACTGGGGGCCTCAAGAGCGCCCGGGTCAGTGGCCGGTCGGCGGTACCGCCCGGTAGCCCTGATCGGCGAGCCAGGCCCGGGCCCGGCCGTACTGCCGTTCCTCGGAGAACAGCCAGTACCGCTGCAGCTGCGCCGGTGAGGTGGCCAGCATGTCCTTGAAACGGCGGAACGCTCCTGGGCCCTGGATCGCGATGCCGAGGTAGTGGGCAAGGTCCTGGTCGTCGAGGGTGGTGATGAAGTCCTCCATGTCACGGTAGGCATCGCGTGATCCCTCGCACGGGACATGGAGCCACCGCTCGGTGTCTTCCGGTTCGTCCTCGTCCCATGACTCATCGGTGTCCGCGAGGGCAGGTCGGCACTCGCCGCTGTCCAGGTCGATGCGGCCACCGCCCCAGGCCGGGTCGCCTTCGAGCAGACCGGAGAGCTCCTCCAGATCGACCGACAGCGGCCGCAGCACGCAGTCGGCACCGCCGCCCGCCGTGTCGAGTTGCCGGGCGAGAACCTCGTCGCCGGGCCAGCCCCGTTCGCGCAGGGTGGTGGTGCAGGCGGTCGCTGTCTCCTGAGCGCCGGGCACAGCCCGGGAAACGGCCGCGGTGAGTGCGTCCCCGCAGTGCTGCAGCACGCCGGCGGGGTCATGCGTACGCAGCAGCGCGAGCAGGGACGGGCCGTCGGCGGTGTGACACGCGACGCGGAGTGCCTTCAGCGCGCGATCGGTCCATGCCTCGGTCATGCCCGCGAGGCTACTACCCCAAGTTGTCGGCTGTGCTCGACCGAAAATCACCGCCAGTGAGGACCTCGCCCAGCGCTCGGATCGTGGCTGCGGAGGGGCCGCTTCGTCCTACCACTGCACCGCAGCCTGCCCGCGGCGGCCAACTGCAGCACCGCCAGGAGCTCCGCTCGCGCCCCGTACTCCCTGGCCCGCTCGGTCCACACCGCCGTCATAGTCCACGCCTCCCCGGAACCGCTCGCCTCCGCTCACCCTAGGACGCTTGAGTGTGACGTCCGGTCAGCTCCCTCTGTCTTGCACGCTCTCCGTCCGAGCCCTCCCACCAGCGGCGGCGATAGGGTCCGCCGTGTGAGCGAGTACCAGTACTACGAGTTCCAGGCCCTCGACCAGCCGCTCAACCGCGAGGAACAGGACCAGTTGCGGGCCCTCTCCAGCCGGGCCCGGATCACCGCCACCAGCTTCACCAACACCTACAACTGGGGTGACCTGCGCGGAAATCCACGCCGCATGGTCGAGCGCTACTTCGACGCCCACCTGTACGTCACCAACTGGGGCACCCACCGCCTGATGCTCCGCCTGCCCAGGCAGGCCCTGGCCCTGCCCACGGTGAAGCCGTACTGCCTCGACGACCACATCGACGCCTGGACCACCCGCACCCACCTCCTGCTCGACCTCACCAGCGAGGACGAGGGCGGCGACTGGATCGAGGGCGCCGACGACTCACTGGCCGCCCTCATCGGCGTACGCGACGAACTCGCCGCCGGCGACCTGCGCCCCCTCTACCTCGCCTGGCTCTCCGCGCTCGCCGCCTGGGAACTCGAAGACGACGAAGAAGAGGAGTACTTGTCCTGCCCCGAACCACCCGTCCCGGCCGGACTCGGCGAATTGACCGCCCCGCAAAGGGCGCTCGCGGACTTCCTGCGTGTGGACGCCGATCTGCTCGCGGCCGCGGCCCAGGCCAGCCCACCGGGCCCCAGGAAGTCGGCCAAACCCACGAAGAAGGAACTCGCGCCACTGATCGCCGCCCTCCCGGAGAAGGAGAAAGACGCCCTGCTCCTGCGGCTCGTCCTCGGCCCGGAACCGCAGCTTCGTACCGAACTCCTGCACCGCCTGCGCGGCACCACCGCCCCCACTGCGATCCCCGGGCGCCGTTCCGCCGCCCACCTCCTGGACGCCG
Source organism: Streptomyces sp. NPDC101225 (assembly GCF_044767585.1). NCBI lineage: Bacteria > Bacillati > Actinomycetota > Actinomycetes > Kitasatosporales > Streptomycetaceae > Streptomyces > Streptomyces sp. NPDC101225. Next base: position 49,026 of record NZ_JBIWOE010000041.1, on the reverse strand, counting down.
CCCACACCCTGCGCACCGAACGCCGACAGCACGCCGAACACGAGCGAGCCGAAGCCCGCGCCCGGCACCTGACCGCCCTCGCGCGCGAGGCCGAGTCCGCCTGGCAAATGATCGAGGCACACATCGCCACCAAGAAGACCACCGCCTACGACCAGGCCGTCGCTCTCCTCGCGGAACTGCGCGACGCCTACGCCCACACCGGACGCGGCACCGACTTCCACCAGCGCCTGACCCGTCTGCGCGAGGACTACCAACGCCGCCCCGGCCTCATCCACCGCCTCGACCGCCACAGGCTCCGGTAACGCCCCCACCACCACGGGGCCGAGGAAGCCCGGGCAGAGCTCCTCAGGGAAGCAGAGTGAACGCAGGAACGTGCTCGGGCACAAGCGCCCGGAAGTGCCGGTGGTCGAGCGTCGCGACATCCGTCAGCTTCAGCCGTTCGGCGACCGCAACGACTGAAGCGTCCGCGACGCCCAGCGGAAAGCCACGGTAGCGGTGCATCAGCTCAGCGATCCGGGCCATGTCCCGATCACCGGGAAACACCTGCACCAGATCACCGCCGACCACAGACTCCACCAGGTTGACCTCAGCCTCGGCACCCAGATACTTCCCGACCAGATAACAGCATTCGGTCAGCACATACGGAGTGACGACAAGATCGCCGTCGTACGACTCCAGCAGCTCGGCGCACTGCTCGTGATCAGGGTCGTTTGCGGTTGAGGACGGCGACAAGCGGTCCGGTGTCAACGATCAGCATCGTCCTCGCCGATCTCCGCCCGCGCGATGTCCTTCGCCCGGGCGCCGAGATCGGTCGCCGGGCCATCGAAGCTCCGCAGTATCCGGAACCGACTCGGCGCGGGTTTCACCAGACGCAGAGCGTGACGACGCAGCTCCTCCGCCTGCTCGGGCTCCAGGCGATCAATGAGCTCATGCAGCTCTCTGTAGTCGTACGCCGAGGTCATGGCCGCTTCCTCTCCACCGCGCCGTACGTCCACGATAGCGTTGGCCTCCCATGCCCGTGACCATGTCAGCAGGCTCCAGGTACATCGTCCGGGTCGGGTTCCGCCGAGAGCTCTGCCACGTCCGCGACATCCGGGTCCGCGTCTGCCTCGCGCTCTGCGGTACCACTGACGGCGTCTTGCTCCCCTGAACCGTCGCTCTCGTCTTCCTCAGCCGACTCTCCTCCCCGAACCAAGATCCTCTTGTCCGGCGAGCGTCGGTCGTCGCCGCTGATGCCGATGCCCGAGGGCGGGTCACTCCGTCGTTCCGGGCCGCCGCCCTTGGTGCTCGGCCAAGGGAAACGCGCTGGTCACGGCAGGCATCGCGGGCGTGGTGGTCGCAGGTGGTCCCACCAGACTGGGAGTGTCGGCCCTTCCTCCGCCTCCTGGAGGCGATCCTCATGCGCACCACCGCCGACCGCGGCCGCGTCTACCGCAGGTGCGGCTGCCGCGACAGCCACCGCCGCCAACTCGGAGCACGCTGCCCCGCCTGCTCACCGACCATCACCACGGGACGTGGACCTTCGCCGTCGACATCCCCGCCCCACACCACCGGCGGACGACCGTCCGGCGAGGCGGCTTCACCAGCCACGACGCCGCCCAGGCCGCCCTGCGGACCTTCCTGGAAGGCGAGGCAGGCGGATTCAACGCCGACCCGAACCAGACCGTCGCCGACTACCTGCACGCCTGGCTGACGGCCAAAGCGCTGGTGCTCAAGCCGACGACCATGGCCCGCTACCGCGACTACGTGCACAACGATCTCGTCCCCGCCTTCGGCAGCCTCCACCTGGACGATCTCAGGCACCGGCACATCAGCGCCTTCGTCTCCAGCCAACTCGCCGCCGGCCGCGGCCGCACCCACAGCAACCCAAGCGCCCCCTTCACTGGGCTGGTCTTCTGCCGGCGCGACGGCCGGCCACTGCGGCCCAGCGCCGTTCTGAACCGGCTCCGGGAACTCTCCGACGAAGCGGGTGTTCCCCGGGTGACCGTTCACGATCTGCGCCACCTGGCCGCCACCGTCACCATCACCGCCGGCGTGCCGCTCACCGTGGTCTCCAAGACCCTGCGCCACTCCACCCTGTCCACCACGGCCAACATCTACAGCCACCTCACCCAGCAGGCCGCCCGCGAAGCCGTCGACACCATCGAGCACACCCTCACACTGGCCGAACAGAGAGCCGACCGGCAGGCCCGACCGAAGCAGCTGCGACCACCACGCGACCACATCCGGCGGCTCCGCGAAGCCCTCCACCGGCTCCGCTCCCCCGCCCCGCCGTCCTTCTGCGCCGTCGCGAACGAGTCCCGAACCCGGCCTGCGACCACACTGCGACCACCAGCCCCCCGGGAACGCGAAAGGCCGCCCTCCCGCAAACGAGAGAACGGCCTCCGACCTGCATCAAAGCTGGTCGGGACGACAGGATTTGAACCTGCGACCCCTTGACCCCCAGTCAAGTGCGCTACCAAGCTGCGCCACGTCCCGGTGCGCTTCACATGGTGCACCACGTGATCGCGCGGTCAGTACTTTACCCCACGTGGGGGACCGCTCTCGAAGCGGGCCGCGGGGCGCGGGACAATCGGTGCCATGGACAGCAGCGCATCCTCGCAGGACGCAGGACGGCCGGTGGTCGCGCGCGACCGGGACGGTGCCGGGCGGGCGCGCAATGCGCGGCCCCGGGACGGGCTCGGGCGGCCGCTGCCGTACGGCGCGCAGGGGGTCGCGCGGCAGCCGGAGGGCGTCGTGCGGACCCCGGAGCGGACCGTGGCCGAGGCGCAGGAGCTGCTGGACGCGGGGAAGCCCTTCCACGCGCACGAGGTGTTCGAGGACGCCTGGAAGTCGGGCCCCGAGGAGGAGCGGGCCCTGTGGCGGGGCCTGGCGCAGATCGCCGTGGGGCTGACGCACTCCGCCCGGGGCAACGTCACCGGTGGCGCCCGGCTGCTGCGGCGCGGTGCCGGGGCCGTCGACGCGTGGGCCGCCGAGGCGGGGCGGCGGCGGGTCCACGGGATGGATCTGGCGGGGGTCGCCGGCTGGGCGCGGAAGCTGGCCGCCGAGGTGGAGGCGGAGGGCCGACCCGTCGACGCCGCGGCCCGGGCACCCCGGCTGCGCGGGCGGACCCCGTAGGCCGTCCCTGTCGGTGGCGTACGGCAGACTCGGGGTGTGCGAAAGATTCATGTCATCGGTATCGGCGCCGGCAACCCCGACCAGCTGACCCTGCAGGCGGTCAAGGCGCTGCGGAGCACCGACGTGTTCTTCCTGCTCGACAAGGGCGAGGTGAAGGACGACCTGACCCGGATCCGCCGGGACATGCTCGCCGCGCACCTGCCGGACCCGGCGTCCTACCGCCTGGTCGAGGCGCGTGACCCGGAGCGGGACCGCGCGGCCGGGGGTGCGGCCTACTCCCCCGCCGTCGGGGACTGGCGCAGCGCCCGTGCGGACATCTACGAGCGGCTGATCGCCGAGGAGCTGGGCGAGGAGGAGAGCGGCGCCTTCCTGGTGTGGGGTGATCCCGCGCTCTACGACAGCACCCTCGGGATTCTCCAGGAGGTGCGCGAGCGCGGCGGCGTCGGCTTCACCTACGACGTCGTGCCCGGCATCAGCAGCGTCTCGGCGCTCGTCGCGCGGCACCGTACGGGACTCAACCGCGTCGCCCGGCCCGTGCAGATCACCACCGGGCGGCGGCTGTCCGAGGGCTTCCCGGAGGGGGTCGACGACGTGGTGGTGATGCTGGACGCGCACCAGTCGTTCCGGCGCTACGCCGGCGAGGACATCGACATCTACTGGGGGGCGTACATCGGCACCCCGGACGAGATCCTCGTCTCCGGGCCGATCGCGGAGGCTGGCCCGGAGATCGAGCGGGTGCGGGCCGAGGCGCGGGAGCGCAAGGGCTGGATCATGGACACGTATCTGCTGCGGCGGCACCCCGGGAAGTGAGCCGGCGCGGCGGTGGACACGGTCGCGAAGCGCCTTCTGGTCGAGGACCTGACGGCCGGGCTGCCCAAGCGGCGGAGGGAGTTGACGCCGAGCGGGGCGGCGGTCTGACGGACCGGCCACCGTGGCGCGTCACCTCCCTGGCTAGGGCTGGTTCAGCCCGAGCCGGGCCAGGACCCCCACCACGTCCGGTACCGCGCTCACGCCTTCCGGCAGCGGCGGCCGGCGCACCAGCACCACCGGCAGTCCGAGGTGGCGTGCGGCCGTGAGCTTGGCGGCCGTCGCCTCTCCCCCGCTGTCCTTCGTGACCAGGACGTCGATCAGGTACGCGCGCAGCAGGGTGGTCTCGTCGGCGACCGTGAACGGCCCTCGGGCGAGCAGGACTTCGGTGTGCGGGGGCATCGGCGGCTCGGGGGGCTCGACCGACCGTACGACGAAGTGCCGGTCCGTGAGGTGCGCGAAGGCGGCGAGACCCAGGCGGCCGGTGGTCAGGAAGGCGCGGGGGCCGAAGCGGGGCAGCAGGTCCGCCGCCGCGGCGAGCGACGGGACCGGGTGCCAGCGGTCCCCGGGGCCGGGCCGCCAGCCCGGGCGGCGCAGCACGACCGCGGTCACGCCGCCGGCCGCCGCGGCCCGGACGGCGTTGCGGGTGATGCCCTCGGCGAAGGGGTGCGTGGCGTCGACGAGGGCGTCCACCCGCTGTTCGCGCAGCCAGTCGGCGAGGCCCTGTGCCCCGCCGAAGCCTCCGACGCGTACGTCCCCCGCCAGCGCGCCCGGCCGGGTCACGCGCCCCGCGAGGGAGGTGGTGACGCGCACACCGGGACGCGCCGCGAGCACGGCGGCCAGCTCACGGGCCTCGGTGGTGCCGCCGAGGATCAGCACGTGGGGGGACATGGGGTGAGCGTACGAGGCCGGGACGGGCGGCTGCGCGGGCAGGGCAGACCGGGGACCGCCTCGGCGTCGGTGCGGCCGCCGTCCGAGGGCGGTCACCGCGCCCCCACCCCGAACACTATGAACACAACGATCAGAGCGTGGTTCCCGCCCGTCCCCCCTCCCTAGCATCGCCGCCGACGGCGCGACGCGGCGCCGACGAGGACGAGGAGCAGCGTCTTGGAGACGACGAGAACGCGCGCACTGATCCGCGAAGCGAGCCGGCGCCAGCGCAGGGGGGTGCTCGCCTGTCTGGCCGCGGTGGCCGCCACGCTGGCCGGCGCCCCCGCCGCACGGGCGGGCACGGCGTCGCCGGCGGCCGTGGCGTGTCCGGGCGAACTCGGCGCGCAGGCCACCTGCTACACCGGCCAGGACGCCAACGGCGCGGCCTACGCCATCGCCGTCCCGAAGCACTGGAACGGCTCCCTGGTCGTGCACGCCCACGGCGGCCCCGGCCTCGGCGCCGGCTCGGACCCGCAGCGCAGTGTCGACGACCTGGCCCGCTGGTCGGTGATGGTCGACCAGGGGTACGCGTGGGCCGGCTCGTCCTACCGCCGGGGCGGCTACGGCACGCGGATGGCCGCGCAGGACACCGAGAACGTGCGCCGGCTGTTCGTGAAGCGGTTCGGCACGCCGAGGCGGACGTATGTGCACGGCCAGTCCTGGGGCGGGAACGTGGCCGCCAAGGTCGTGGAGACGTACGGCCGCGAGAACGGTCCCTACGACGGGGCGCTGCTCACCAGCGGCGTTCTGGGCGGCGGGTCCCGGGGATACGACTACCGGGTGGACCTGCGCGTCGTCTATCAGTACTACTGCCGCAACCATCCCCGCCCGACCGAGCCCCAGTACCCGCTCTGGCAGGGGCTGCGCGCCGACTCGACCATGACGACGGCAGGGCTGCGCTCCCGGCTTCAGCAGTGCACGGGCTACGCCTCGCCTCCCGGGGAGCGCACCGCGCTGCAGCAGCGCAACCTCGACGACATCCTGGCCGTCACCCGTGTCCCCGAGCGCACGCTGGAGTCGCATCTGCGGTTCGCGACCTTCACGTTCCGGGACATCGTGCGCGACCGGCTCGGCGGCCGCAATCCGTTCTCGAACCAGGGTGTGCGGTACTCCGGTTCGCACGACGACAAGGCGCTCAACGCCGGTGTCGAGCGGTTCTCGGCCGATCCGACCGCCGTACGCGACCTGTCCTACGACAGCGATCTCACCGGCAAGGTGTCGATCCCGGTGCTCACGCTGCACGCGATCGACGATCCGACGGCGTTCGTCGAGCACGAGGCGGCCTACCGGGCCACGCTCGCGGGCGCGCACCGGGACCGGTATCTCGTGCAGTCCTTCACCGACGAGCACGAGCACAGCGAGCTGAGCCGGGCGGAGTACGCCAACTCGGTCAGGGCGCTCGACCGCTGGGTGCGCACCGGCCGGAGGCCGACGCCCCGCTCGCTCGCCGACGCGTGCGGCGCCTTCGACCGGACGTACGGCACGGGCTGTTTCTACGAGCCCGGCTTCCGTCCTTCCGCCTACGCGACGCGGGTGCGGCCGCGGCCGGGCGGGCTGCGCTGGCCCGCGATGACGGCGGCGCAGGAGAGGGCGTGGAGCAGGATCGACGGGGTCGGGATCGCGCCCTGACGGTCCGGACACGGCCGAGGGCGGCCCCCCTTCCGGGAGGCCGCCCTCGCGCGGACCGTCAGCCCTGGCGGGCCTTGAAACGCGGGTCCTTCTTGTTGATCACGAAGACCACACCGCGGCGGCGGACCACCTGGGCCCCGGGCCTGGACTTCAGTGAGCGCAGCGAATTGCGCACCTTCATGGTTCTGCTCTCCTAGTGTCGCGTCGCGGTGCGGCCGTAGCGGCGCTCGAAGCGCTCCACCCGGCCCGCGGTGTCCAGGACCCGCGACGTCCCGGTGTAGAAGGGGTGGCTCGCCGACGAGATCTCGACGTCGATGAGCGGGTAGGTGTTCCCGTCCTCCCACTCGACCGTCCTGTCGGAGTCGGCGGTGGAACGGGTCAGGAACGTGGCGTCCGCGGCGCGGTCGCGGAAGACCACGAGCCGGGAGCCGGGATGGATGCGGGGCTTCATGGGGTTACCTCCTCGGTGTCCTGTGCGTCGAGCCGTGCGGCCGGGTTCAGCGCTCCTCGCGGAACGCGACGTGCTCGCCGGCCACCGGGTCGTACTTGCGCAGGACCAGCCGGTCGGGGTGGCTGCGGCGGTTCTTGCGGGTCACGTAGGTGACACCGGTACCGGCGGTCGACTTCAACGTGACGACGGGGCGCGCGGTGCTGCGTGCCATGAGGTCCTCCCTTCGCCCACGCCCTGGATCTTTGATCCGAGCATGCCAATCACAGTGGCTGTAACGCGGCCACCCCCCGCCGCATTCCCGCCCCCGCGACGGCGTGCCGCGGACTCAGCGCAGCAGGAGCTGGAGGCCGCCCACGATCGTCGCCGCGATGACGAGCTGTTCGAAAAGGCGCTGGTTGATGCGGTTCACGGCCCACTTGCCGAGGAACGCACCGGGTACGACGAACGCGGCGAGGGCGAGGTCGAGCAGCAGCGACGAGCCGTCGATGAGGCCGAGGCCGGCGCTGAAGGGGACCTTGGACACGTTCACGATGAGGAAGAAGAACGCCGACGTGCCGAGGAAGCCGAGCTTCCGGAAGCCCGCCGACAGCAGGTACATCGACATCACGGGGCCGCCTGCGTTGGCGACCATCGTGGTGAAGCCGCCGAGGACGCCGTAGGAGCGGGCCTTGGCGCGGCCGGAGCGCGTGGCCACCTGGTCCGGCTCCTGCTCGGCCTCCGCCGTGCGGCGCCGCCAGATCGTCACGCCCGCCATCAGCAGCAGGATCGCGCCGATCGACGTGCGGACGACGGCGTCGTCGGCCCACACCAGGAACAGCGTGCCGAGGACCACGCCCGCGGCGACGGCCGGGAACAGCCGCCACAGGGTCGGCCAGTGGGCGTGCCGGCGATAGGTGAGGACCGCCAGGACGTCGCCGACGATCAGGATCGGCAGGAGCACGCCCGTGGAGGCGCGGGCGGGCAGGACCGCCGCGAAGATGGCGAGGCTGACCGTGTTGGCCCCGCTCACGGCGGTCTTGGAGAAGCCGACCAGGAGCGCGGCGAAGGCGAGGGCGGCGAACTCCCAGCCGGATATGTGCCAGAGCGTCATCGTGTTCATGCGAGGACCGATGGTATGTGCAGACATACGGTCCGGTCAGTACCGTCTCGCCTGGTGGCCCTTTCCCCTCGGAGGAGTCCGGACGATGCCGGGGGGCTCGCGCCACCGCGGCACCACCGTTCACCGACGCAGCTGGAGGAGAGAGATGGCCGACGCCCGCGAGCACGTCCTGACCGGCACCCGGGGCACACTCGCCGTACGCGAATGGCCCCGGGAACGGCCGCGGTACGTCGCTCTCGTGGTGCACGGCTACGGCGAGCACGTCGGCCGGTACGCGGAACTGGCCGGGGTGCTGCGCGAGCACGGCGCGGCCGTGTACGGACCCGACCACATGGGTCACGGCAGGTCGGCGGGTGAGCGGGTGGTGATCGAGGACTTCGAGGACGTGGTCACCGACGTCCACGCCGTGGCCGCGCTGGCCCGCTCGGCGCACCCGGGCGTACCGGTCGTGCTGATCGGGCACTCCATGGGCGGCCTGATCGCCGCCCGCTACGCCCAGCGATACGGCGACGAGCTCGCCGCGCTCGTGCTGTCCGGGCCGGTGATCGGCGCGTGGGAGCTGCCGGGGCGGCTGCTGGCGCTCGACGAGATCCCCGACACGCCCGTCAGCCCGGCCGCGCTCTCCCGGGACCCCGCGGTGGGAGCGGCGTACGCCGGCGATCCGCTGGTCTGGCACGGCCCGATGAAGCGGCCGACGCTCCAGGCGTTCGAGCGGACGCTGGAGACCGTCGCGCTGGGCGGCGGCATCGGCCGGCTCCCGCTGCTGTGGGTGCACGGCGAGGACGACCGGCTGGTCCCGCTCGCCGGCAGCCGCCCCGGCGTGGCACGGCTGCGCGGCGACCACCTCACCGAGCGGGTCTACGCCGGCGCACGGCACGAGGTCTTCCAGGAGACGAACAAGGCGGAGGCCTTCAAGGACCTCGTCCACTTCCTGGACGGCGTGCTCACCGGCTGAGACACCACCGGGACGGCGCGGGCGCCCCGGCGCGGTGTTTGCACCCCCTGGACCTGGGCACTCGCGGCGCATGGAGCGGTTGCGCGGTGCGACCCGCGCGGCGGCACACGCCGCACCGCTCCCCAGCGGCAGGCACTACGCCAGAAGGAGAAGGACCCTATGACCGTGGTGAAGAGCACGCTTCCGGAGCCGGCCCGCAAGGTCGCCGGCGAGGCTCTGCAGGGCACTCTCGTGGATCTTCTCGGGCTCTCCCTGATCGGGAAGCAGGCGCACTGGAACATCGTGGGCCCGCGCTTCCGCTCGATCCATCTCCAGCTCGACGAGGTGGTGGACACGGCGCGCACCTACGCCGACACGGTGGCCGAGCGCGCCGCCGCCCTGGGCGTGCCGCCGGACGGGCGGCCCGAGACGGTCGCCACGGGCTACACGCTGCCCGGCCCGAAAGCGGGCTGGCTGCGCGACACGGAGGTCGTCCAGGTGGTCGTGGACGCTCTGGAGGCGGCGATCGGGCGGCTGCGCGAGCGCATCGCCGCGACCGGCGAGCCGGATCCGGTCACCCAGGACCTGCTGATCTCCCTCACCGCCGAGCTGGAGAAGCAGCGATGGATGTTCGACGCCGAGAACTGGCCGCGCGAGGGCTGACCGGGACGCCGGCGGACCGCAGAGCACACCGACGGAAAGGGGAGCCCGATGACCGACGCCCTCGAACTGGACGCGCTGTGGGCGGACTTCCACCGCGTGGTGAACATGACCTCGCAGGAGCTGGCCGCCTGGCTGCGGGTGAGCGACGCCGGCGAGAGCACCGAGCCGCTGCCCGACCAGGCGGGGCCGCCGACCGGACAGCACGTCCTCGCGATCCTGCAGAAGCGGCGCACCGACCTCACCGACGACGACGTCCGGGTGATGTACGAGGTGGTCGACACAGTGACCGAGCAGGCAGGTCCGGAGAACGAGCCCGAGGCCGGCGACGCCGGCCGCAGGCACCGGCTGATGACGATCGGCCACGACCCGCTGAAGCCATGACCGGCCGGACGGACGTGGTGCGCGAGCTCGTCGGGGCGCACGGGCGGACGTACGCCGAAGAGGCCGGCATCAGGCTCAGGGACACGCCCCAGCCGCTGTACCAGCTGCTCGTCCTCGCGCTGCTGCTCAGCGCCCGCATCCGTGGGTCCGTCGCCGTCCGCTCGGCCCGTGAGCTGTACGACGCGGGGCTGCGCGACCCGCGCCGTATGGCCGCCGCCGACTGGCAGGAGCGCGTGGACGCGCTGGGCCGCGGCGGCTACCGGCGCTACGACGAGCGCACCGCCACCCAACTCGGCGACGGCGCGGAGCTGGTGAGCGCCCGGTGGGGCGGCGACCTGCGCCGGATGCGCGAGGAGGCGGACGGCGACGTCGGCGCCCTGCGCGCCCTGCTGCAGGAGGTGCCGGGCATCGGGCCGGCCGGCGCCGGCATCTTCGTGCGCGAGGCCCAGCGGGTCTGGCCCGAGTTCGGGCCCTACCTGGACGCCAAGGCCCTCGACGGGGCACAGCGGCTGGGCCTGCCGAAGGACCCCGCCCGGATCGTGGAACTCGCGGGCGACACCGAACCGGCCGTGCTCGCCGCCGCGCTGGTGCGTGCGGCGCTCGACAAGGACGTGGTGGAGGACAGCCTGCGCCGCGCCTCGTGACCGCGGGCGCGCCTGCCCGGGGGTCGGGCGCGCCCGCCACCCCGCAGGAACCGCGCCCCGCCCCGCTTCCCGTCGCCGGTCCCGGTGGTGCTCACCCCAGCAGCCACCCGCCGTCCACGTTCAGCTCCACCGCGTTGACGGACCCGTTGCGCAGCAGGAAGTCCACGGCGTCCACGACGTCCGCCATCGTGGCGAGGCGTCCGGTCGGGGTCCGCGCCCGCAGCGCGGCCAGCACCTCCCGCGGCTTGTCCCGCCAGTAGGGGCTGTCGCCGACGACGCCCGGGTGGACGGCGTTGACCCGCACCGGGGCGAGTTCGACCGCGAGGGTGTTCACCAGGCCCCGTACGCCCGCGTTGACCGTCGCGACCGTGGTGGCGCCGGGGTAGGGGCGTTCCTTGGCCTGGCCGCCGAACAGGACGATCGCGCTGCCGTCGTGCATCCGGGGGCGCAGGCGGTGGACGACCTCGGTGTAGCCGACGAGCTTGAGGGTCACCAGGCGCAGCGCGGCGGTGATGTCGTACTCCGTGGCGCGGTTCTCGTCGCGGGAGATGCCCGCGAGGACGAGGTGGTCGACGCGTCCGAGGTCCGAGAGCGGCCCGGCGAGTTCACGCGGCCGCGACAGGTCCAGGGCGAGGCCGCGGGCGCCGATCTCCCGGGCGACGGCGTCGGCGCGGCCGGCGTCGCGGCCGGTGAGGACGACCTCGTCGCCGCGTCGCGCGCGCACGCGTGCCAGCTCGCGGCCGATGCCGGACGTGCCGCCGACGACCACCAGGCTGCTCATGGCTCCAGCGCCTCCCTCAGGTACTCCCAGTCGCGGGTGAACCGGTACGAGTGGCGCGACGGCGGCTGCGGCGCCTGTGTCTCCAGCCAGCGCAGCGGCCCCTGACCGGCGTTGGCGAAGCCGTGCACGCAGCCGGCGCCCGCCCAGGCGCAGTCGCCGGGCCCGAGCCGGTGGCGCTCGCCGTCGAAGACCGCGTCCGCCTCGCCTTCCAGGAAGTAGTACGTCTCCTCGAAGGGGTGGTCGTGCGTGCCCGCGACGCCGTCGGGCGCGTACTGGACCATGAACATCGTCGAGGCGACCGCGCCGAGGTCGCCGTCGACCATCATCTTGACCGTGATCCCGCTGTAGACGAGCAGCGCGGTGCGCATGCTCGCGGAGACGGCCAGCAGGTCCTGTGACTGCCGGCCCGGGTCCATCTGGGCGGGCTCGAAGTGTCCGAACGAGCGGGTGCGCGGGTCGCGGACGTCGGGGCGCGCGGGGTGGTGCGCGGGCAGGTCGTGCACCGCCTGCGTGTCGTGCCCGTAGCGGGCCCGCGGCACGGGCGCGAGCATGTCCGCCCAGCGTGCGGCGGTGTCGCCGGTGCCCCGCCAGGCGTGCGGTACGCCCGTGGGCAGGATGCCGTAGTCGCCCGCCCGGAGGAGGTAGGAGCCGTCCGGCGCGTCGAGAACCACCGCTCCGTCGAGGAGGTGGAAGCTCTCCTCGTAGGAGTGCACGTGCGCCGGCACCCGCCCGTGCGGCAGCAGTTCGCACACACCGAAGCCGGTGTGCACGCTGCCGTCGCCCTCGCCGACCAACTCCCGCCGCCGAAAGCCGAGTCGGTCGTAGGACGGTTCGGGCACCCGCGCGGCCCGTCGCACCAGATGCCGGGTCATGCCGTCCGCTTCGCCTCCTTCGCCGCCAGCAGGCGGTCGCGGGACTCCTCGACGAGCCGGCGGGCCCGCGCGACGTCGGCCAGCAGCTTTCCGCCGCGCTTGCGGATCTCGCCGTCGACGATGACCGTCTCGACGTTGGAGACGTCCGCGCACAGCGTGACCGCGGCGGCCGCGTCGTGCACCGGCGTCATGTTCAGCGCGGTGGCGTCGAGGGCGACGACGTCGGCGCGCTTGCCGGGGGTCAGGGAACCGGTGCGGTGCTCCAGTCCCGCGACATGCGCGCCGTTGACCGTGGCGCACTCCAGCATCCGGCGTGCCGTCAGCATCGTTTCGGGGACGGGCACGTCGGCCTGCCAGCACTCGGCGTTGACCCGGGCCCGCTCGGCGGCGAAGGCCGCGCGGATCTGGGTGAACATGTCGCCGGGCACGGTGGTGACGACGTCGATGCTCAGGCTGGGCCGCAGACCGTGCTCGACGGCCTTCATCACGGGCGGCCAGCCGTGCCCCATCTGGGTCTCCACCTGCGGTGCGATCGAGACCGTACCGCCGCTGTCGGCGACCATCCGCCACTCGTCCTCACTGAGGTGGCAGCAGTGGATGTACGTGGTGTCGGATCCGAGGAGGCCCATCCCGTGCAGCTGCTCGACCATGCCGAAGCGGCCGGCGAGCCGTCCCATGGCCACGTGCACGGTGATGGGGAGGTCCAGTTCGCGGGCGAGCGCCCATTCGGAGGTGACGACGTCGGCCAGGCAGAAGCCCGGGCCGCGGGTGGCCAGCGCCATGGTCAGCAGGCCGTCGTCGGAGCCGAAGTACTTGGCGCGGATCCGGCGTACGTCGTCCCCGGGGATCGCGATCTTGCTCTCGAACCAGTAGTCGGCGAGGGAGGTGTTGGCGCTGCCGTAGGCGTACTGGGCGCGGATGCCGCTGTCGCCGAGCGCCTGGATCGCGGCGTCCGGGTGGTCGGGGGTGTTGTTGATGTGGGACCAGTCGACGAGCGTGGTGATGCCGGCGTCGATGCACTCCAGGGCGCCGGCGAGGTTGGCCGCGTAGACGTCCTCGGGCGTGTAGAGCGGCGCGAAGGTGTCGAGGATGTCGACGAAGTAGTCGTCGAGGGTGGCGTCGGGGGCGACGCCGCGGATCGAGGCCTCCCAGGTGTGGCGGTGGGTGTCGACGAAGCCGGGGATCACGATGCGCCCGCTCATGTCGAGGACCTCGGCGTCCGCGCTGATCTCCGGCCGCACCGCCACGATCCGTCCGTCCTCGATGAGGACGTCGCCCTTCGGGAGGTCCCCGACGGTGGCGTCCATGGAGATCACGTGTCCGGCGCGAAGGAGTTTCCGATCGGTCATCGCGCTTCCTCCTCAGGGGTGTTCAGTACGCGGCGAGGTTCCGGACGGCCGCCACGACCTTGTCCGCGGTGGGGATGACCCGCTCCTCGAGCGCGTCGGCGAACGGCAGCGGGACGCACTCGCCCGCCACCCGGCGCACGGGCGCGTCCAGCAGGGAGAACCCCTCGTCGGCGACGACCGAGACCAGGGTGGCGCCCCAGCCGCCCTGGTAGGGGTTCTCCTCGACGGTCACCAGCCGCGAGGTCCTGGCGAGGGAGGCGAGGACGGTGGCGGTGTCCAGCGGCACGAGGCTGCGCAGGTCCACGACCTCCGCGTCGACGCCCTCCTCGGCGAGCAGCGCCGCGGCCCTGAGCGCCACCGGCACCATGGCGGCGAGCGCCACCAGCGTCACGTCGGCGCCCTCGCGGACGACGGCGGCACGGCCGAGTTCGACCACGTGGCCCGGGGGCGGCGGGGCGCCCTTGCCCGCCAGCAGTCCCTTGTGCTCGAAGAAGACGACGGGGTCGTCGCTGCGGACCGCGGCCGCCATCATGCCGATGACGTCGGCGGGCGTGGCGGGGGCGGCGATCTTCAGCCCCGGTACGGTCAGCGCCCAGTTCTCGGTGGCCTGCGAGTGCTGGGCGCCGAAGCCGAGACCGCCGCCGTTGGCGGTGCGCACGACGAGCGGCACGGTGACCTGACCACCCGTCATGTAACGGACCTTGGGGATCTCGTTGGCGAGGTAGTCCCAGCAGCAGGCGAGGAAGTCGGAGAACATGATCTCGGCGACCGGCCGCATGCCGGTCATCGCGGCGCCCATCGCCGCGCCCACGATGGCCTGTTCGGAGATGGGCGTGTCCCACACCCGCTCGGGGCCGAACTCCTTGAGCAGGCCGACGGTGGTCTTGAACACCCCGCCGGCCGCGCCGATGTCCTCCCCCAGGCACACGACGGCCGCGTCGCGCCGCATCTCCCGCGCGAGGCCCTCGGCGACCGCCTCCCGGTAGGTGATGACGTCACGGTCCGTCCTCACGTCCGCCATGCCGCACCTCCGTCCGCCCACACGTCGGTCAGGGCCTGGTCCGGGTCGGGCGGCGGCGCGTCCTTCGCCGCCTCGACGGCCTTCCGCACGAGGTCACGGGCGCGCTCGTCGGCCGCGGTGAGCGTCTCCTCGGGCACGCCCAGCTCGGCGAGCCGTCCGCGGGCGACGTCCAACGGGTCGTGCTTGAGCCAGCGTTCGACCTCCTCGGCCGGGCGGTAGGCGGCCGGATCGGCGCGGCTGTGCCCGAAGTGGCGGTAGGTCTCGGCCTCCAGCAGGGCGGGCCCGTCTCCCGCCCGGGCCCGCCGGGCCAGACCGGTCACCGCCTCCCGTACGGCGACGACGTCGTTGCCGTCGACGACCTGGCCCGGGATGCCGTAGGAGGCGGCGCGGTCGGCGGCGGGCCGGGCGACGGCCGTGACGTCGGCGATGGGCGTGTACTCCATGTACAGGTTGTTCTCGCACACGAACAGGACCGGCAGTTTCCATACGGCGGCCAGGTTGAGCGCCTCGTGGAAGGCGCCGATGTTGGTGGCGCCGTCGCCGAAGAAGGCGACCGCGAGCTGCCCGGTGCCGCGCAGCCGGGCCGACCAGGCGGCGCCGACCGCCATCGGGAGGTGCGCGCCGACGATGGCGTAGGAGCCGAGCATGTTCGCGGACGCCTTGGTCAGGTGCATGGAGCCGCCCTTGGCCCGGCACAACCCGGTGGCGCGGCTCATGAGTTCGGCGAGGCACTCCTCGGGGGTGGCACCGCGGGCCATGGCGTGGTGGTGGCCGCGGTAGGTGGCGAAGACGTAGTCGTCGGGGCGCAGCGCGGCGCTCGCGCCGACGGCGATCGCCTCGTGGCCCGCGGCGAGATGGGTGGTCCCCTTGACCAGGCCGGACAGGAACAGGTCGTGCGCGGCCTTCTCCGTACGGCGGATGACGGCCATCTGCTCGTACAGGGCGAGGAGTTCGTCGGGGTCTGCCATCAGGCGCTCCCGTCGCCCCGGGTGTTGAGGTGGGACTGGGACTCGCGGCGGGTGTCGAGCTCGCCGCCGACGGTCCAGTACTTGCGGCCCGCGACCAGCAGTTCCTCGGCCGGGAACTTGGTGATGACCTCGCAGCCGTCGGCCGTGACGACCAGTTCCTCCTCGATACGGGCGGCGGACCAGCCGTCGGCGGCCGGCCAGTAGGTCTCCAGGGCGAACACCATGCCCTCTTCGAGGACTTCGGGATGGTCGAGGGAGACCAGGCGGCTGAAGATGGGCTTCTCCCAGATCGACAGGCCGACCCCGTGGCCGTACTGCAGGGCGAAGGCGGCGGTCTCGTCGGCGAAGCCGAACTCCTGCGCGCGGGGCCAGACCTGGACGACGTCTGCGGTGGTGGCGCCGGGGCGGACGAGGGCGATCGCCTGGTCCATGTACGCACGGCAGCGGACGTAGGCGTCGCGCTGGGCGCGGGAGGCGCTGCCGACGGCGAAGGTGCGGTAGTAGCAGGTGCGGTAGCCGAGGTGGCTGTGCAGGATGTCGAAGAAGGCGGGGTCGCCAGGGCGGATCAGGCGGTCGCTGTAGACGTGCGGGTGGGGTGAACAGCGTTCGCCGGAGATGGCGTTGACGCCTTCGACGTACTCGCTGCCGAGGTCGTAGAGGACCTTGCTGACCAGGCCGACGCACTCGTTCTCGCGCACTCCGGGGCGCAGGTACCCGTACAGCTCCTCGTACGCCGCGTCGACCATCGCGCACGCCTGGGTGAGCAGCGCGATCTCGTCGCGGGTCTTGGTGCGGCGGGCCTCCAGGAAGACCTGCTGGCCGTCGACGACGTCGATGCCCTCGGCGCGCAGGGCGGCGAGGATCGGCATCTCGGCGACGTCGATGCCGAGCGGCTCGTCCGCGAGGCCGTGCTCGCGCAGCTCGCCGGCGATCTTGCGGGCCACGTCCTCGGCGATGCCCGCGTCCGGGTGGAAGGCGCCGCGCAGGGTGGAGATCCCGGCCCGGGCGCCGGTGGGCTCGCCGTCCTTCCCGTCGCCGTGGTCCAGCCAGGGGTTGTAGAGCTGGTGGTGGCGGGCGGCGGAGCCGAAGTCCCAGACGACGGGTTCACCACCGCGCACCAGCAGGGCGAAGCGGATCAGCTTGTCCATCGCCCAGGTGCCGATGTGCGTGGCGGTCATGTAGCGGATGTTGGCGAAGTCGAAGGTGAGCACGGCGCCGAGCGACGAGCCGTCCAGCGTCTCGTTCAGCCGGGACAGGCGCTCCGTGCGCAGCCGGTCCAGGTCGATGCGCTCTTCCCAGTCGACGGCGTTGGGGCCGTACGTGCGGATCGCCATGGCGACCACCCCCACTTCGGAGTGAACGACCACGCGGCACGGGTGTCAAGTGTCACTGAACACGAACCACACGCCGACGGCCGGTTCCGCGCCGTCGTTGCGGTAGCGGTGGGGGGTCGTCGACTCGAAGCACACCGCGTCGCCGGGGCGCAGCGTGTACTCCTCGAAACCGAGGGTGAGGATCAGCTCGCCCGAGGTCAGGCAGCCGTACTCGGTGCCCGCGTGCCGCATCAGGCCGCCGGCGCCGGAGGAGGCGCCGCCCGGCCGGTAGGTCACCTGGAGGAAGTCGACGTCCGTGCCGGGCACGTGTCCGAGCCGCTCCCACACCACCCCCGAGTCCAGCTCCAGCACCTCCCGCTCGCCGGGGGTGACGACCGGGCCGATACGGCGGCCCGGGTCGGCGGCGAAGGCGGCGAGCGCGTGCAGGACGGGCGCCCGCGCCGCTGGGGCCGCGGCGGCGGCCGGGGGGACGGCGGCGGTCTCCACGGCGTCGAAGAGCGACTCGACGGAGATCCCGAGGACGGTCGTGATGGCGTACAGCGTGCTCACCGACGGCTGGCTCTTGCCGGTCTCGATCTGGGAGACCAGGCTCGCGGAGACGCCGACGTCCCGTGCGAGCGCGCGCAGGCTCACTCCTTTCGCCAGGCGCGCCCGGCGGATGCGCGCGCCGACGGGCGGCACGGCGGCGGGAGTCACGGCGGCTCCTCTCCGGTGCGGGATGTGCAGCACCATTGAACAGCCGGGGTCGGCCGGGGCGCCAGAGCCGCAGGTGGAGCCCGCCGTACGTCAGGGTTCCAGGCCGAGCACCCGCGCGATGGTGCGCAGCACGCCGTTGTCGTTGTTGGAGGGGGCCAGGTGGCGGGCCCGGGCGACGACGTCCGGGTGGGCGTTGGCCATGGCGAAGGACCAGTCGGCGGCGTCCAGCATCTCCAGGTCGTTGAGGTAGTCGCCGAAGACCATGGTCTGCGCGGGGGTGATGCCGAGCTCGTCCTGGAGCCGGCGCAGCGCGGCGCCCTTGCCGGCGGTGCGGTTCATGACGTCGACCCAGTGCTCGCCGGAGACGACGACCTGGTGGGTGGCGGCGAAGGGCGCCAGCGCGGGGGCGGTGGTGTGCTCGGCGGAGCCGAAGTCGAAGAGGGCGATCTTGATGACGTCGTCGTCGACGGCGGTGGCGTCCTCGACGACGCGGTGCTCGACGTAGTACCTGCGCACCTCGGCCAGGAACGCCTCGTCGCCGCGCTCGACATAGGCGGAGCGCTTGCCGCAGACGACGGCGCCCACGTCCACGCCGCCGGCCGCCAGCCGCCGCACCGCCCGGACGACACCGGCGGCGGCGCCCGGCTCCAGCGGATCCGAGCTCAGCTCCTCGCCGTCGCGCACCACATAGGTGCCGTTCTCCGCGATGAACACCATGCCCTCGGCCACCTCGGCGAACTCCCGTGCCAGCGTGGCGTACTGGCGTCCGCTGGCCGGGCTGAACAGCACGCCGCGGCGGCGCAGCTCGGCCAGCGTCCCCCACAGCCCCGGCGGCAGCCGCTTGGCGTCGTCCAGGAGCGTGCCGTCCATGTCGGTGACGATCAGCCGGATGCCGGCGCGGGCCGCGGAGGGGCCGGCGGCGGTGAGCAGAGGCGAGGAGGCGGAGGACATGACCTGCTTCCGGATACGGGCGCGACGGGCCGCCGGAGGGCCTGCGGCGGTCCCGTCACCCTATGCGAACCGCGTGAACGGCCGGTTTCCGGACCGGGCAGGGCCCGCGGCACGGCGCCCGCGGCCGGGAGGGCCGCCGGGCGTCACTCCCGCCCGCCGCCTGCGGACACCATCCGCTCCAGCCGGTCGAAGCGCTCGTGCAGGGCGTGGACGGTCTCCTCGCTCAGCTCGCGTGCGTGGTGGCCGAGACGGTGGCGGCGCCGCTGTTCCCGCCCGACGAACCAGGTGGCGAGGGCCGCCGTCACCATGCCGTAGGTGGTGATCCCGGCGACCATCACGACCGTCGCGACGACGCGGCCGCCGAAGGTCACGGGGAAGAAGTCGCCGTAGCCGACGGTCGTCGCCGTCTCCACGGCCCACCACAGCGCCTGCGGATAGGTCCTCAAGTTGGCGCGCGGGGCGCCGTGTTCGGCCGCGACGACGGCCCACGCGCCGAGCAGCATCACCACGCCCAGGACGGCCGTCGCCGCACCGGCCGCCTTCACGTGCAGCGAGCGGCCCTCCCGGCCGCGCAGCAACTCGAGCGCCCTGGCGAGGAATCCGGGCAGCATGGTCACTCCTCGGGTCACTCCGGCATGGTGCCAGTGTCACCGCGGGCGGACGTGCGGGCATGCCGGAGGCGGCGTTCGGGTTGCCGCGGGGCGCACTCCCCCGAACGGACCGGTGCGCTGGTGACCCGCC
This sequence comes from Streptomyces sp. NPDC101225, assembly GCF_044767585.1. Lineage (NCBI taxonomy): Bacteria > Bacillati > Actinomycetota > Actinomycetes > Kitasatosporales > Streptomycetaceae > Streptomyces > Streptomyces sp. NPDC101225. The sequence continues at coordinate 29,658 of NZ_JBIWOE010000041.1, read as the reverse complement.
GCCGCCGGTGGTGCGCTGAGCAGAGCCCCTGCTGTCGCGGTTCCTCTGGAGGCACCCGCCATGTCCCGACGTCCGTCCCCGCCCCATGGCCCGAAGGGCATGGCAGGTGCCCCCGCCGTCCGTGCGCTCGCCTGCGCGCTGGCCACGACCGCGCTGCTGGCCACCGCGGCCTGCTCCGGCGGCGGCTCCGGTTCCCGGGCCTCCGACGTCGCCGCCTCCCCCCTCGCCGAGGCCGCGGAGGCGGCGTCGGCGCGGGCGGCCGCCACCTCGGCCCCGCCCCGTCTGACCAAGGCCGGCGCGCAGGCCGCGCTGATCGACGAGGGCAACATCGAGGACGGCTGGAACCAGGTCAAGGACGCCGCCAAGTGGGACGACTCGCTCCTGATCGGCAAGGTCGACGTCGCCGACTTCCTCACCGCCAAGTCCAACGCCGCCGACTGCCAGAAGCTGCTCGACTCCCTCTACGACGACGACCTGCTGGGCAAGCCGTCCGGCGCCTCCGCGCTGCGCGGCTTCGAGCAGGGGAACTCACGCCTGCTCCACCAGGTGGCCGCCTACGGCTCCGCCGAGCTGAGCGACGCGCAGGCGTGGCTGAAGACGCTGCCGGTCAAGTGCGACCGGTTCACGGCGACCGACTCCCAGGGCGGCAAGCGCACGGTCGAGGTCACCACGGGCTCGGTGCCCGCCGTGGGCGACTCCCGGCAGGACCTGCGCGTGGTGGTGCGGGGCACCGCGAACGGCGAGCCCGCCACGCTCACCCTGGACGTGGCCGTCGTCCGGGTCGGCGACGACGCGATCACCGTCACGGCGGGCGGCCTCGACGGCGCCGAGGCGCAGTCCGCCGGGCAGGCCGTGACCAAGGGCACGCAGCGCCTGAAGGACGTGCTGTCCGGGAAGACACCGGCAGCCGGTCCGGCCCGCTCCCGCTGACCGCACCGATTCGGCCACGACGTCCGGTTCCGCACACCGATCGGCCGATTCCCCGGCGTTCACGGGACACCGTGATCATCGGGCGGCACAATGGCCACGATGGCCGCAGGCGTGCGAGAAGGAGCTGAGTCGTGACGGACAGCCACACCCCCTCGGGCGGGTCGCCGGTGCTCAACACCGGCGTGGCGCACAACGCGCGCGTGTGGAACTACTGGATCGGCGGCAAGGACAACTACGAGGTCGACCAGCAGGTCGGCGAGCACGTCGCGGGGATGTTCCCGGTCATCCGCGACATCGCCCGCGCCGACCGCTGGTTCCTGGGCCGGGCGGTGCGCTTCCTCGCCGAGGAACGCGGGGTGCGGCAGTTCCTGGACATCGGCACGGGCCTGCCCACCGGGGACAACACCCACCAGATCGCCCAGCGCGTCACCCCCGGGGCCCGGATCGTCTACGTCGACAACGACCCCATCGTCCTCACCCACGCCCGCGCCCTGCTCAACGGCACCGCCGAGGGCGTCACCGACTACATCGACGCGGACGTGCGCGACCCGGCCGCGATCCTGCGGCAGGCCGCCGGGACGCTCGACTTCGGCGAGCCGGTCGCGGTGATGATGCTGGGCATCCTCAACTTCGTGCTGGACACCGGGGAGGCCCGCGACATCGTCCGCCGGGTCATGGCCCAGACGCCCTCCGGCAGCTTCCTGGTCCTCACCCACCCGACCTTCGACGAGGACCTCGGCGGGGCCGGCCAGATCCCGGCGATGACGTTCTGGAACGAGAACGCCACCCCGCCGATCACCGCGCGCAGCGGCGCGGACATCGCCGCCTTCTTCGAGGGCCTGGACCTGCTCGAACCGGGACTGGTGTCGTGCTCGCGCTGGCGCGCCGAGCCCGAAACGCCCCCCGTGGTACCGCAGTTCGGCGCGGTGGCCGTGAAACCCTGACGACGTGCCGCATCTGGAGGACGTACCCGTGGAGGACGTATGACCACCCTTGCCGATCCCGTCCCCGGCGGGCGCCCCGGCGACGTGGAACGGGCCACCGCGCTCGGCGGCGAGCTGTCGGGCCGAGGCGTGCACGGCATCGTGCTGTCCTACGTCGACACCTCGGGCGTGGGCCGGATCAAGACGATCCCGACGGCCAGGCTCGCCTCCACGGCGGCCTGGGGCGTCGGGATGTCGCCGGTGTTCGACACGTTCCTGGCGAACGACTCCATCGTCTCCACCGACGTGCTGGGCTCCCCGGACGGCGATCTGCGCCTCTACCCCGACCTCGACCAGCTGACCGTCCTGGCCGGGCAGCCCGGCTGGGCCTGGGCGCCCGTCGACCGCATCACCCAGGAGGGCGAGCCGCACCCCGGCTGCGGCCGCACGGCGCTGCGCCGGATCGTCTCCGAGGCCGCCGAGCGGCACGGCCTGGCCTTCCGGGCCGCCGTCGAGGTGGAGTGGGCGATCGGCCGGGGCCCCGCGGAGGGCGGGGAGTTCGTGCCCGCCACCACCGGGCCCGCGTACAGCGCCACGCGGCAGATCGAAGCCGGTGACTACACCGCCGACCTGCTGGCCGCCTTCGCCGCGCAGGGGGTGGACGTCGAGCAGCTGCACCCCGAGTACGCGGCCGGTCAGTTCGAGGTCTCGGTCGGCGCCCTCGACCCGGTGGCGGCGGCCGACCGCAGCGTGCTGGTGCGGCAGACGATCCGGGCCGTGGCCCGGCGCCACGGACTCGTGGTCTCCTTCTCCCCGGCCGTCTTCGCCCAGGGCGTCGGCAACGGCGGCCACATCCACCTCTCCGCCTGGCGCCACGGCCGCAACCTGCACTCCGGCGGCAAGGGCCGCTACGGCATGACGGCCGACGCCGAGTCCTTCGCGGCCGGTGTGCTCGGCCGTCTCCCGGCCCTCACCGCCGTCACCGCGCCCAGCCCGGCGAGCCATCTGCGGCTCAGGCCCTCGCAGTGGGCCGGGGTGTTCACCTGCTGGGGCCGGGAGACCCGCGAGGCCGCGGTGCGCGTCGTCACGGGCACCGCGGGCCTGCGCGACCAGGCCGCCAACCTGGAGGTCAAACCGGTCGACCTGGCCGCCAACCCGTACCTGGCCCTCACCTGCCTGATCGCGGCCGGCCTCGACGGCCTGACCTCCTCCGCCACCCTGCCCGAGGAGATCACCGGCGATCCGGCCCGCCTCGACGCGGCGGACGCGGCGGCCCGCGGCGTCCGGCGCCTGCCGACCTCGCTCGCCGACTCCGTCGCGGAGTTCCGCAAGGACGACCGGCTGCGGACCGCGCTCGGACCGGTCCTCGCGGACGCCGTGATCGCCGTACGGCAGGGGGAGATCGCGGCGGTCGACGGCCTGGACGACGAGCGGGTGGCGGCGGCGTACCGCTGGAAGTACTGAGGTGGGCGCGGTCCGGGAGGCCCTCGACGCGCTGCCGCTGGTGGACCACCACTGCCACGGCCTGGTCACCCGCGACCTGCGCCGGGGCGACTTCGAGGAGCTGCTGACCGAGGGCGGCGCCTGGCCCGGGACCTCCACCTTCGACAGCCCCGTCGGCGTGGCGGTCCGCCGCCACTGCGCGCCGCTGCTGGACCTGCCGCGGCACGCGCCGCCCGACGAGTACCTCGCGCGCCGCGCCGAACTGGGCGCGGCGGAGGTGCACCGCCGCTTCCTCGCCGCCTCGGGGACGAGCGTGTTCTGCGTGGACACGGGATTCGCGCCGGACGCGCCGACCACACCGGCGGAGCTGGCCGGCACGGCCGGCGGGACGGCCTACGAGATCGTACGGCTGGAGAACGTCGCCGAGGCGGTGGCCGCGCGCGGGGTCGAGGCCGGCGACTACGGCGACGCCTTCCGGCGGGCCGCGCACGAGGCGGTGGGGCGGCCGGGTGTGGTCGGGGTGAAGTCCGTGGCCGCCTACCGCACCGGCTTCGACCTCGACCCGGCCCGCCCGTCCCGGACCGAGGTGACGCAGGCGGCCCGGCGCTGGCTGGCGCGCGGCGGCCGACTGGACGATCCCGTCCTCGTACGGCACCTGCTGTGGACGGCGGTCGGCCTCGGCCTGCCGCTGCAACTGCACACCGGCTTCGGCGACGCCGACATCCGCATGCACCGGGTCGACCCCACCCACCTCACCGACTGGCTGCATCTGACCGGCGGCGCGATCCCGGTGCTGCTGCTGCACTGCTGGCCGTACCAGCGCCAGGCCGCCTATCTGGCCGCGGTGTTCGAGCACGTGTACCTGGACGTCGGCCTCACCCTGCACCACGTGGGCCCGGCGCGCGCCCGGGCGGTCCTGGCGGAGGCGCTGGAGATCACGCCGTTCCACAAGCTGCTGTACAGCTCCGACGCCTATGGTGTGGCGGAGTTCTACCGTCTCGGCGCGCTCGCCTTCCGCCACGGTCTGGCCGCTCTGCTGCAGGACCGGGTGGACGCCGACGAGCTGAGCCTGCCCGACGCGCTGCGGATCGCGGAGTGGGCAGGAGCACACAACGCCTCTCGGGTCTACCGCTTTTCCGGCCCCTCCTGAAAGTATGATCAAGCAATGTCTGACATGACCGAAACCACGCCGGGCTGGCTGAGCGCCGACGACCTCGAATCGGCACGTGCCCGTATGCCGATCCTGTACGTCGAGGCCGTGCCCGTGCGCGTCGACGACAGCGGCGAAGTCACCAGTGTCGGCGTGCTGCTGCGCATCGGCCCGGACGGCACGGTCAGCCGGACCCTGGTCTCCGGGCGGGTCCTGCACCACGAGCGGGTGCGGGACGCGCTGCTGCGCCACCTGGAGAAGGACCTCGGCCCGGTGGCACTGCCCCGAATCCCGGCGTCCCTGCAGCCCTTCACGGTCGCGGAGTACTTCCCGACGCAGGGCATCACACCGTTCCACGACCCGCGCCAGCACGCGGTGTCCCTGGCCTACGTCGTCCCGGTCTCGGGCGACTGCCGGCCCCGTCAGGACGCCCTGGACCTGGTCTGGTTCAGCCCGCAGGAGGCCGTGTCGGAGGCGGTGCAGAGCGAGATGCCCGGCGGGCACGGGGTGCTGCTCAAGCAGGCTCTGGCCCACGTGGGCTGCTCGGTGTGAGCATCGCGCTGAACGGCGTGACCGGGCGCTCCTGACGCTCGCCGTCCACGACGACGTCGACGGCCTCGTCGAAGAAGGCGAGCAGCCCGCGGATCGGGCCGACCGCCGGCAGCGGTTCCGGGTAGCTCCAGACCAGGTTGGGCGGCACGTCGGCCTCGCCGCGCCAGGACCAGTACTCGGCGGTGCCCTTGTAGGGGCAGCCGGTGTGGTGCTCGGTGGGTGTGAGCAGGTCGAGGCGGACGTCCTGGCGCGGGATGTAGTAGCGGGTCGGCAGCCCGGTCTCGAACAGCAGGACCGGGCGGCGGGTGTCCGCGACGAGCGTGCCGTCGATCTCGATCCGGACATGTCGGCTGCTGGGCATCGCGTCGACGCGTTTGTGCGGGTCCCGGGGGTGGATGAAGATCTCTTCCTCCTCCTCGTACCAGTGGTCCAGGCCCCGGCCGGGACGCCGGAACCACTCGAAGGCGACGTGGTCGGCCAGGTCGGCGGAGGGGAAGGTCCAGGCGGCGTTCGCCACCCGCTCGTCGCCCACCTCCAGGTCGTAGAAGATCTGTGCGCCGGTGTGGGTGCCGGTGTGCGGGTTCTTGGCGGGGCGCAGGAGGTCTTCGCGGACGTCGGCGCGGGGGAAGGCGTACTGCGGGACGGGCAGCTCGGGTTCCCAGACGAGGACGGGGCGGCGGCTGTCGACGACGGTGACGTCGCCCTTGACGCCGCGCACCCAGCGCTCGCTGGGCTCCCAGAGCAGGCCTTCCGGGGTGGTGCGCAGGGATCGCTCGGTCGGGAGTGGGCTCATGCCTCAAGTCACGCACAGCGGGCAGAGACCTGCCAGGGGTGGTGTGCGCCATGATGTGCCCATGGACCTTGAGCCGTACCGGGGCGAGCTGGTGGCGTACTGCTACCGGATGCTGGGCTCCTTCCACGAGGCCGAGGACCTGGTGCAGGAGACGATGCTGCGGGCGTGGAAGGCCAGGGAGCGCTACGACGCCTCCCGCGCGTCGGTGCGCACCTGGCTGTACCGGATCGCGACGAACGTGTGCCTGACGGCGCTGGAGGGGCGGGCGCGGCGGCCGCTGCCGTCCGGGCTGGGCGCGCCGAGCGAGGACCCGGGGGCGCCGCTCACGCCGGCCTTCGACATCCTGTGGCTGCAGCCGTTCCCGGATGCCCGCTACGACGTGGAGGTACGGGCCGATCTGCGGCTGGCGCTGGTGGCCGCGTTGCAGGTGCTGCCCGCGCGGCAGCGGGCCGTGCTGGTGCTGCGGGAGGTGCTGGAGTTCAGTGCCGCGGAGGTCGCCGAGCAGCTGGGCACGACGGTCGCGGCCGTCAACAGTGCGCTGCAGCGGGCCCGGGCGGCCGTCGCCGGGGTGGGCGGTCCCGGCGAAGTGGCCGAACCGGACGACGCAGGGGCACGGGAGGTCGTGCAGCGGTACGCGCGGGCCTTCGAGGCGGCCGACGTGCCCGCCCTGGTGCGGCTGCTGACCGAGGCGGCCGTGCTGGAGATGCCGCCGGTGCCGCTGTGGTACCGCGGGCGCCGCGACTACGGCCTGTTCATGGAGCGCGTGTTCGCGCTGCGCGGGACGGACTGGCGCACCCGGCCGCTCACCGCGGGCGGGCAGCCGGCGCTGGCCGCGTACGCGGCCGCACCGGAGGGCGGGCACCGGCTGCACACGCTGCAGGTCTTCACCGTCGCCGGCGGGCGGATCGCGGGCAACGTGGTGTTCGCGGATCCGCGGGTGTTCGCGGCCTTCGGCCTGCCCGGGGACATGGCCGCGAAGGAGTTCGAGAGCGGGCGATGAGTCCGGGCGGTGGCGCCGGTACATACCGGTGAGCACCGATCGAGACCTCCGGGAGGACATCGCCATGAGCGTCATCGTCATCGCCTTCACCACACTGGACGGAATCGTCTCCGACCCCGACGGCCGCGCCGGCACGCCCGGGGGCGGCTGGATGTTCCGCCAGGGCCCCGAGGCGGTCGCCGGGGACAAGTTCCGGCTCGGGGCCACCCTGGACGAGGGGATCCTGCTGCTGGGCCGCACCACCTGGGAGCAGTTCTCCCGGCTGTGGCCGGGCCGCGAGGACGCCTTCGCCGCGCGGATGAACGCCGCGGCGAAACTCGTCGCCACCCGCACCCGCACCGACGTCTCCGCCTGGGCGAACTCGCGGGTCGTGGACGGCGACCTGGTGGACGCGGTCGGGCAGGAGCGGCGCGACGTGATCGTCACGGGCAGCCTGAGCGTGGTCCGCGCCCTGATGGCCGAGGACCTGGTCGACGAGTACCGCCTGATCACCTTCCCCACCGTCGTGGGCACCGGCGACCGCCTGTTCCCCGGGAGCGGCACGCCCGTGGACCTGGAGTGCGTGTCGGCCGAGCAGACCGGCCGGACGGTCTTCACGTGCTACCGGAGGGCCGGGCGGTGACCGCCCGGCTCCTCTCCGGGCATGGACGAACCGTGCCGCCGCTCAGTGAACCGCGTCCAGGCGCGCCCGCTGGTCCGGGGTCAGTTCCAGGTCCGCCGCCGCCAGGTTCTCCTCCAGCTGGGCCACCGAGGAGGCGCCGACCAGCGGGATGACCGGGAGGTCGCCGCCCAGCTGCCAGGACAGGACGACCTGGTTGGGCGTCGCTCCGGTTTCCCGGGCCACGTCGTGCAGGGCGGCGAGGCGGGGCGGGGTACCCGGGTGGTCGAAGTCGGCGGGGAGCCGGTCCGGGTGCGTGTAGGCGCCCTTGAGGAGGGGTGAGTAGGCGACCAGGGTGAGGCCGGGCTCGGCACGCAGGTAGGTGCGGAGGTCGGGGCCGACGTGGCCGAGGCTGCCGTCGGGGAACATGTCGTCGGCCACGTCGGTACGCGGGCGCAGGTAGCTGTGGGCGTACTGGAGGACCTCGTAGCCGGGCAGCCCGCCCGCGGCGGCGAGGGCGCGGGCCCGCTCCACCCGCCAGGCGGACTGGTTGCTCACGCCGAGCAGGCCGACCGTGCCCTCGGCGACGAGTTCCGCGAAGGCCCCGACCGTCTCGCGCTGCGGGACCGTGGGGTCGTCGATGTGGGCGTAGAGGAGGTCCAGCCTGTCCATGCCGAGCCGTTGCCGGCTGCGCTCGGCGGACGCGCGGATCACCTTCGCGGACAGGCCCTCCGGGTTGTCGACGTAGCCGGTTCCGGGGGCCAGCGGGCGGGCGCCGAGCTTGGTCGCGACGACGATCTCGTCACCGATGCCGCGGCTGCGCCGCCACCGGCCGAGGAGTTCCTCGCTCTGCCCGCCCTGGCCGCCGTCCTCCCAGAAGGCGTAGTTGTCGGAGGTGTCGACGAAGGTGCCGCCGGCCTCGACGTAGCGGTCGAGGACGGCGAAGGACGTCTCCTCGTCCGTGCGTGAGCCCATGAGCATGGCCCCGAGGGCGATCACGCTCACCTCACGGCGGTGGGCCGGGTCGCTGCCGATCGTGCGGTACTTCATGGGTGTCCCTCCCGTTCGTGTCCGGGGTTCCGGGCACGAACGGGAGTCTTCAGCCTGGAGTGCTCTCCAGGTCAAGAGGTCCGGCTCGCGGGGCCGGTCCTATCCGGCGAACGGGCCCTCCAGCGCCGCCCACTGCAGCAGCATGATGGTCTTGGCGTCGTTGATCGCGCCGGTGCGGATCATCTCCAGGGCGCGGCGGAAGGGCAGTTCGACGATCTCGATGTCCTCGCCCTCCTCGTCGAGGCCGCCGCCCGCGTGGGTGCGGGTCGAGGGCCCGTACGCGGCGGCGTAGAAGCTGACGCGTTCGGTGACCGAGCCGGGGCTCATGTAGACGTCGAAGACGTGCTGCACGGCGCCGATGGTGTGCCCGGTCTCCTCCACCACCTCGCGCCGGACGGCGAGTTCGGGGTGCTCGTCCTCGTCGTCGAGGAGCCCTCCGGGGGTCTCGACCAGCATGCCGTCGGGGTGCCCGTTGACGTACACGGGGAAGCGGAACTGCCGTGTGAGCAGGACGGTTTCGCGTTCGGTGTCGTACAGCAGCATGGTGGCGCCGTTGCCGCGGTCGTGCGTCTCGCGCTGCTGCCTGCTCCAGCTGCCGTCGGCGTTCTGGAAGTCGAAGGTGGTGGCGCGCTCGACGTACCAGTGGCTGGAGAGCAGTTTCACCTCCCGGACCTTCACGCGCGGGTTGCCGGTCAGGTCCAGGCCGGTGCGGTCCAGGCCGGTGCGGCCGCGGCGGTCGGGGGTGTCGATGCCGGCGGTCATCGGGCACCGCCGTTCCGGCTCGGTGCCGTGCAGAAGTTGTTCATGGTCCGCTTCTACCACGGGGGCCGTTCAGGTCAGGGACAGGACGTGGGAGTGCCAGGGCGGCAGGTCGACGTAGAGGCCGGGCGCGAGCAGTCCGCCGCCCTCGCGGTCGTACGTCCGCCCCGTCAGCAGGTCGGTCAGCCGGGCGGCGCGGCCCGCCAGGTCGGGCCAGGGCAGCGGGACCTGCCCCTGGGCCCGGCCGGCGGAGTAGTTGACGATCACGAGATGGCGGGTGCCGGTGCCGGTCCAGCTCCAGGCGAGCAGGTTCAGGTGGCTGTCGTTGTCCGGCCATCCGGCGGTGTCCAGCAGCTGCCACTCGCCGTCGCGTACGGCGGCCGCGGCCGGGAGCAGGCTGTCGTGGAACGATCGCAGCCGCTCGTCGGGCGGCTCCTGCGGTCCGCGTGAGAGGAACACCGGCAGGCGCACCGTGCGGCCCTCGAACTGGCCCTCGTGCCAGAGCGTCGCGCCGGGCAGGGTGGCGACGGTGACGGCGGCGGCGAGCTCCCGTTCGCCCGGGAGGGCGGCGGCGGCCCGCGGTTCGTCGTGGTTCTCCAGGAAGCGGACCAGGCCGCGCTGGTAGGCGAGGCCGGCCCGCAGGTGCGCGCGCACCGATCCGGCGTCCTCGTGCACCAGCCGGTCGTAGAGCCGCTTGTCGTAGCAGTGGTCGAAGCCCTGCTGCTGCAGGGCCCATTCGAGGTCCCAGTACGCCTCCGCGACGAAGAGGAGATCGGGGTGGCGGGCCCGGACCCGCTCGATCACGTACGGCCAGAAGTCCTCGGCCGGCTGGGCTCCGGCCCGGTCGCCCCAGGTCTTGGCGAAGACGTCGTTCATCATCAGCATCGCCATGTCGCAGCGCACGCCGTCCGCCTGGTCGCCGATGGAGACCAGCGTGTCCACGGTGGCGTCCCGCAACTCGCCGCTGAAGGCGTTCAGTTGCACGACGTCGGGCCAGGGGGCGAAGTACGGGTCGCGGCCGCGGGCGTAGATCTGCCCGGCGGCCTCGACGAAGGCGCCGGGCGCGGCGGCCAGGTCGTCCGGTGTGCCGTGGATCAGGCAGCCGGGGCGCCCGGTGAGCCAGGGGTGGTCGGGGGCGACGTGGTTGGGGACGTGGTCGAGGATCAGCCGCAGCCCGCGCTCGGCGAGTCGGGAGCGGGCCTCGGCGAGGGCGGCCGGGCCGCCGAGGGCGTCGTCGACGACGTAGTCGCGTACGCAGTAGGGCGATCCGGCGATGTCCGCCTCGGTGAGGTCGGGCAGGGCGTCGCGGAAGGAGGCGCCCAGGGACTCGTCGCGCAGGGCGATCGCGAGGCCGGCCGGGCTGCGCCGCCAGACTCCCATCAGCCAGACGGTGTCGATGCCGGTGCGCGCCACCTCGTCCCAGGCGTCGGCGGGTACGTCGCCCAGGGTGACGCGCCGCCCGTGGCGGCGGCTCAACTCGCCGAGCCACACGAGGGTGTTGATCTCGTGGATCACGGTCATGACAGAGGCTCCTCGTCGCTCGCGCCCATGAACCGCTCGTCCTCGGGCCGCAGGGCCTCCCGGCCGCCGCGCTCCACGTCCTCGGCGCTGATCGTGTGGAAGAGGATGGCGGTGGCCGCCACCAGTCCGGTCCAGCCGGTCTGATGGGAGGCGCCGAGGCCCGCGCCGTTGTCGCCGTGGAAGTACTCGTAGAAGAGGATCAGGTCCTTCCAGTGGGGGTCCTTGGCGAACTTGGACTGGGCACCGTGCACCGGGCGGTGGCCGTCCTCGCCGACCAGGAAGGTCGAGGTGAGCCGGTCGGAGATGTCGCGGGCGACCTCGTAGAGGTTCAGCTGCCGGCCGGAGCCGGTCGGGCACTCCACCGTGAAGCCGGGGCCGTGGTAGCCGTACAGGTTCAGCAGGGCGCGGATGAGGAGGAGGTTCATCGGGAACCACACCGGGCCGCGCCAGTTGGAGTTGCCGCCGAACATGCCGGAGTCGGACTCCGCGGGCAGATAGCCGACGCCGTACTCCTGCCCGTTCACGTCGAAGTGGTACGGGTGTTCGGCGTGGTGGCGGGAGAGGGAGCGGATGCCGTGCGGGCCGAGGAACTCCCGCTCGTCGAGCATCCGGGCCAGCACGCGGCGCAGCCGGTCCTCGCCGAACAGGGCGAACAGGAAGCGGCCGCGGTGCTCCGGGTCGGCGGGGACCCGCTGCGCGACGACGGCCTCGACCGCCGGGTGCCGCTTGATGAACTCCTGTGCCCCCCGTACGAGTTGCGGGAAGTTCGCGGCTGCCGCGCTGCCGATCACGCTGGTCGCCGCCAGCGGCAGCAGGCCGACCAGGGAGCGCACCTTCAGCCGCGTGGCGCTGCCGTCGGGCCGGCGCAGGACGTCGTAGAAGAAGCCGTCCTCCTCGTCCCACAGGGCGGCGTTGTCCTTGCCCATACGGTTCATGGCGACCGCGATCCAGGCGAAGTGCTCGAAGAGCATCTGGGCCTGCTCGACGTAGACCGGGTTGTCCACGGCGAGTTCGAGCGCGATGTCGAAGAGGTTCTGGCAGTACAGCGCCATCCAGGCCGTGCCGTCGGCCTGGTCGAGGTGACCGCCGGTGGGCAGGGGTGCGCTGCGGTCGAAGACACCGATGTTGTCCAGGCCGAGGAAGCCGCCCTGGAAGACGTTGTTGCCGTCGGCGTCCTTGCGGTTGAGCCACCAGGTGAAGTTCTTCGTCAGCTTCTGGAAGGCGTTCTCCAGGAAGGCGCGGTCCGCGTGGCCGGTGCGGTGCTTCTCCAGCTCGTAGACGAAGAGGACCGCCCAGGCGTGCACGGGCGGGTTGACGTCGCCGAAGTTCCATTCGTAGGCGGGGATCTGGCCGTTGGGGTGGAGATACAGGCGGCGCAGCAGCAGTTCCAGCTGCGACTTGGCGAAGCCGATGTCGATCATCGACAGGGCGAGGGTGTGGAAGGCGAGGTCCCAGGCCGCGAACCACGGGTACTCCCAGGTGTCCGGCATCGACATGATCTCGTCGTTGATCATGTGGTACCAGGCGCTGTTGCGGACGCCGGGGTCCGCGGCGAGCGGATCGACGCCGTGCTCGGCCAGCCAGCGTTCGACGTCGAGGTAGTAGTACTGCTTGCTCCACAGCATCCCGGCGAGCGCCTGCCGCACGAGCCGTCGCTCGTCCTCGCCCATGCCGTCGGCGACGACGTCCTCGTAGAAGGCGTCGGCCTCGCTGCGGCGGGCGTCGAGGACGGCGGCGAACTCGCCCCAGGGATCGGCGAGTTCGGTGTCGGACAGCCGTAGCCGCACGGTGGCGCTGCGCCCGGCGGGGATGACGAGGGTGTGGTGCACGGCGGCCTTGGTTCCGGTCTGCGCCGGGTTGATGGCCGCCCGCTCGCCCTGGACGACGTAGCGGTCGATGCCGTCCTTGACGTACGGCGTGGTGTTGGCGCTGCCGAAGATGCGCTCGTCGTTCGTGTCGTTCTCGGTGAACAGGACGGGGGCGCCGGGGTCGAAGTAGAGCCAGCGGGGGCCGAGTTCGTCGTGGTCGGCGCGGACGGCGGCGCCGGTGCGGCGCAGCGTCGGCACGGCGGCGCCGCCGGCCCAGGACCAGGTGTGCCGGAACCAGAGCGTCGGCAGCAGGTGGAGGGTCGCCTCGTCGGGCCCCCGGTTGTGCGCGGTGATCTCGATCAGCAGGTCATCGGGCCCGGCCTTGGCGTACTCGGCGAAGACGTCGAAGTAGCGGTCCTCGTCGAAGATGCCGGTGTCGAGCAGCTCGTACTCGAGGTCGGCGCGCCCCCGCGCCTTGTTGGTGGCGACGAGGTCGGCGTAGGGGAACTCGCCCTGGGGGTACTTGTACAGGTACTTCATGTACGAGTGGGTGGGCGTGTTGTCGAGGTGGAAGTAGTACTCCTTGACGTCCTCGCCGTGGTTGCCCTCCTGGTTGGTCAGTCCGAACATCCGTTCCTTGAGGATGGGGTCGCGGCCGTTCCACAGGGCGAGCGCGAAGCACAGCCGCTGCTTGTCGTCGCTGACGCCGGCGATGCCGTCCTCGCCCCAGCGGTAGGCGCGCGAGCGGGCCTGGTCATGGGTGAAGTACGCCCAGGCGTCGCCGTCGGCGCTGTAGTCCTCCCGCACGGTGCCCCACTGCCGCTCGCTCAGGTAGGAGCCCCAGCGACGCCAGGCCACCCGTCCCGCGTCGGCCTCGGCGAGCCGCTGCCGCTCGGCCCCCTTCGCGTCGCCCCTCACCATGGTCCGCCTCCCTCACCAAACCGGCATTGCCCTCAGACTCGGGCGTGCCGGACTTGGCCGCAATGGCTGGGGGACGGAAGGGGGACGTCCGCATCGCGTCACGCGGTGGACGCCTCCGGACGCAGCCGGTCCAGCTCACCGCCGATCGCATCCCGCAGCGCGTCGTGCCGCGCGCCGAGCCGGGACCTCTCGTCGCTCCACCGGTCCGGCGGATACAGCCACACCGGCCTGCCCACGAGCCCGGCCGGCTCCCACGCGTACCGGGGCCAGACGTGGGCGTGCAGGAAGGGGTCCGTGTTGCCGAGGATCTCCAGGTTGACCCGGCGGAAGGCGGGGTCGAGCCTGCGGCAGGCCCGCTCGACCGCTTCTCCGAGCCGGTCCATGCCGGCCAGGAACGACAGGCGCTCGGCCTTCGGCAGCTCGGACAGCCGCTGGACTCCCGGCCGGTCCGTGAGCAGGACCGAGTAACCGGGGAGGAACTGGACGTCGCCGATCACCGCGAAGCCGGAGTCCAGCCGCCGCAGCACGGTCGGGTTCTCACCCCGCAGAGCGGCGCCGATCCGGTCCGTCCGCCAGTCGTCGATCATGGTGCGACCATGCTCGCACAGGAAATTCGAAGGCGGCGACCACAGCACGGTGATAGACAGCCCCCGTGGCGAAGACACCTGAGTTCCCCGTCCTCCTGCGGCTGATCGACGAGCGGTCCGCCGCGTTCCGCGCCGCGGTGGCCTCGGCTCCCGGCCTCGACGTGCAGGTGCCGACCTGCCCCGCCTGGACGCTGTTCGACCTGGTGCAGCATCTGGGCCTGGTGCACCGCCGGTGGGCCGGCGTCGTCGCCGAAGGGCCGGCCGCCACCCGGCCGACCGGGACCGCCCCGGAGGCGGCCGAGGCCGCGCCCCGGGAGCGCGAGGCGCTGGCGGCCTGGTCGGCGCGATCGACGGAGCGGCTGCTGAGCGCGCTGCGCGCGGCGGGCCCGGATCGCGGCTGCTGGACGTGGTGGAGTGCCTCGGAGTCGCCGCAGACGTCGGGTGCCGTCGCCCGGCACCAGGTCCAGGAGGCCGCGGTGCACGCCTACGACGCCCAGCTCACCGCGGGTGCCCCGCGGCCGCTGCCCGAGGAGGTGGCGCTGGACGGCGTCGACGAGTTCCTGGCCACCTGCTGCGCCACGACGAGCGCCTGGCCGCACGAGCCCGCCACCGTCGACTACCACGCCACCGAGGGCCGCTCCTGGCGTCTCACGCTCGACGCCGACGGCGCCCGGACATCCCCCGTCCCCGCCTCGGGCAGCGCGCACGCGGCCACCGCCTCGGCCCGGGGCACGGCCGGCGAGCTGGTCCTCGCCCTGTACGGCCGTATCCCGGTCGACTCCCTGAAGCTCGACGGCGAGCGACGCCTCTTCACCCGGCTCCAGGAGTGGGAGCCGGAAGACTAGGGCGTGCTTTCGAAAGTGCCCTCCGCGGCGACCGGACCGCGCGGGAGGGGAGCCGGCTCTCAGGCACCCGCCACCGGGAAGAGCATGCAGGTGCTGGTGGCGTGGGCGAGGAGGCGGCCGGCCGGATCGAGGAGCTGCGCCTCGGCCAGTGCGGTGCGCCGGCCGCTGCTGAGGACGCGGCCGACGGCACGGACCTTGCCCGAGTCGGCGCTGATCGGGCGCAGGAACTTCACGGTCAGGTCGACCGAGGTGTAGCCGACACCCCGCGGCAGGGTCGACTGCACCGCGCAGCCGGCCGCCGAGTCGAGCATCGTGGCGTAGATCCCGCCGTGGACGCTGCCGATGGGGTTGTAGTGCTCCTCGCCGGGCTCCAGGGAGAACACCGCGTGGCCGTGGTCGACCTCTTCGAGCGACATGCCCAGCGTGGCGGCGATCGGCGGGGAGGGCAGCCGCCCGGCGAGCATCTCGCGCAGGAAGTGGAGCCCGGAGTCCTGCCCGACGACGGCCGCGGAGATGGCGGGGTCGTCCCAGTCGTACGTACGAGAGCGTTCCATGCGGCGGCGCTTCCTCCTCGGCCCCGAGCTTCCTCGCGACCCCTCTGACTCTGTTTCTCGAAGCTAGCCCTCCCCTCGGCTGACTGTCAATGACGAAGCCAGGGCCCTACGATGGCGGCATGAAGTGGCTCGAGACGAGCACCGAGAACTGCACGGTCCAGCGCACCCTCGACCTGGTCGGCGAGAAATGGACGCTGCTGCTGCTGCGCGACGCCTTCAACGGGGTGCGCCGCTTCGACGACTTCCGGCGCCATGTGGGTCTCTCCGAGGCGGTCCTCGCCGACCGGCTGCGCAAGCTGGTCGGCGCCGGGATCCTCGCCGCCGTCCCCTACCGGGAGCAGGGCAGCCGCACCCGCAACGAATACCGCCTCACGCCCAAGGGCCGCGACCTGTGGCCCGTCCTGGTGGCACTGCGGCAGTGGGGCGAGACGTACGTCGGCGATCCCGAGGGCCCGGTCCTGGACATCCGCCACCGTGACTGCGGCGCGGCGGTGCGGGTCGTGGTCGAGTGCCCCGACGAGCACACCGCGCTCTCCCCGGCCGAGGTCACGGTCCGGCCGGGACCGGCCGCCCGCCCGCGCGCCTGACCGCCCCGGGGCCGGCCGCCTCCCGCGCTACGCCGGCTGCCCGACCGGCGGCCGGGCGCGCCCGAAGCGGCGCCCGCGCAGCAGCAGTCGCCGTGCGGGGCCCTCCACCGTCACATGGAGCAGCCAGGACAGTCCGAGGGAGACGGCGAAGGCGGCGGCGGTGACCGCGAGCCCCTGCGTCAGGCCGAAGCGGGGCTTCACGCCGACGACGTTGGTCCCGGCGCGCAGCACCAGCAGGTGGACCATGTAGAAGGCGAAGGAGAGCTCGCCGAGTCTGACCATCCGCCGGCCGCGCCACAGGGACGGCAGGCCGCGCAGGTCCGCGACGGCCGCCGCCGGGATGAGCAGGGCGAAGCCGAGGACGGTGCAGGTGGTGGCCCGGTAGTCGGTGGTGACCTGCGGGACCAGGAAGTACCCGATGACCGCCAGCGCGAGGGAGGCTTCCAGGCCGGGGCCGCGCCATCGGTCGAGCAGCACCAGGCGGGCGACGGCGATGCCGAGGACGAACTCGGGCAGCCGCGCGAGCGGCAGGGAGTCGATCGGCTGGCTCAGCCAGTGCTGCGCGTTCACCCAGGCCACGGCGAGGACCGCGAGCAGCGACAGACCGGTCGCGACGGCCGCGCCCCGGGCGCCGACGCGGCGCAGCCCCAGCGCCAGCAGCGGGAAGAGGGCGTAGAAGAAGGCCTCGCAGGCCAGGGACCAGCTGACCGGGTCCAGGGTCTGCCACCACGGGCGCCACCAGGAGTGCACCAGCAGCACGTTGGCCAGCCCCTGGCGCACCGACGGCATCGACTGGTGCTCCAGCGTGCAGGCCATGAGCAGCGCGATCGCGGCGGTCACCAGGTGCACCGGCAGGATGCGGGCGACACGCCGCCGCCAGAAGGCGGGGGCGCCGTCGCCCGGCCGGGCGGACCAGGTCAGGACGAACCCGGAGAGCACGAAGAAGAACGACACGCCCGTGGCGCCGGCCCCGAACGCCCAGGTGACGACCCGACCGCCGGTGCCGTCGAAGTAGCGGAAGTTGTTCACGTGCAGTCCGAAGACCAGCAGCGCGGCGACCCAGCGCAGCCCGGTGAGCGAGGGCAGCGCGGGAGGTGGGGCGGGCCTGGAGCTCGTGGCGAGGGCGGTGGCCGAGGTGGCGGGGGGCGTCCTGGTCGCCCTGGTCGCCGTCGTCATCGAATCACCTGCCGGGGGCTGTGCGCGCGGGGCATGAAAAGGGGCATGAAGGGGAACGTTGCCCGTTCAGCCCCGTTCATTCAGTCCCGTACCGGACGTCACACCAATGCCAGGAACATCGGGCGCGCCCCGCTCAGTGCCGGCCGCGCCCCTTGCCCAGGCGTTCGAGGACAGCACGCGCCATCGCCTGCTCGCCCTTGGCGTTCGGGTGCGCGGGGGCGGCGGGCGAGGCCGGCTGGAGCGGCTCGATCCAGCGGACGTCCGGCGCCGTGCACATGTCGTGGCCGCGGGTGGGCCCGTAGGTGTCGACGTACTCCGCACGGTTCGCCCCGGCCACCAGCCGGAGCATCAGATTCAGCCGCTTGCCGGTGTCGCGCAGATAGGGGAAGTCCCCGGCCGCGAACGGCACCGACGGGTAGCAGCCGCTGCCGTCGTCGGGCAGCAGGTCCGGATAGCCGACGACGAGCACCCGGGCGTGCGGTGCCCTCGCGTGCACGGCCCGCAGCACCGCGTCCACCTTCGGCACGGTCTTCAGGATGGTGACCGACAGCTGGTCGTAGCCGGACGAGGAGTAGTACCGGCGGCACGGGTCGCCGGACGGATCGGTGGGCGCGAGCCTGGCGCAGGTGCCGATGATGGAGCCGAAGCCGATGTCGTTGCCGCCGATCTGCACCGTCACGAGGTCGGTGTTCCGGTTCACCGCGTCCAGCTGCGGGCCGTTGGTGCCCTGCGGCTTCCACATCTCCTCGGTCGTCGCACCGCTGCAGCTGACGTCCTTGAACGCGCCGATCCCGCGTGCCGCCGCGACGAGCGAGGGGTAGTTGTGGTCCGAGCGCGCACAGTTCGCGTCCACCTGCGTCGGGATGACGGGGCCCGCGGTGTACGAGTCCCCGAGCGCCGCGTAGCTGATGCCGTGGCCGTGCCCACCGCCGCGCCCGCCGCCGTGCGCGGCGGCCGGCGACGTCGACATCGCCACCAGGGCGCAGCTGCCGAGCGCCACCCCCACCGCGATCCCCTGCCGCCGTCTCGCCGCTCTGCCCGAACGTGATCCGTCCGTCATGCGTTCCTCCCCCAGATCCGCCCCGAAGACGTGGACGTCGCGCGGAACCGGCACACAGGGTGCCGGCGTCACACGCGACGGAGTCTGTATACCGCTCGGTATGTGTCCGCGGATAGAGGCGGGAGGCAGTCGGTGCGGCACGGCGGCAGCGGCCGGGCGACACCGCGGGAGTCGCCACGTCACAGCCGCGGAACCTTGGGCGCCATGCCCGTTGGGTCCCCGACCCGGGTGGGTCTATCGTCTGAATCATGGGTCGGGAAAGAGGAGAGCGGGCGTGATGCCGCAGGACGAGGCCGTCATCGGCTGCACCGGGCAGGTGCTCATCGGAACACGCGGATCCGCGGGGCCCGGCGAAGTCCTGGTGCGCGTCCGAGGCGGCTCCGAGACCTTCCTCGCCTGGTCCGAAGAACCACTGCCTACGGGGGCGACGGTACTCGTGATCGAGTCGCGTGGATGTCGAGAGGTCGGCGTCATCGAGTGGGCGGATCCATTGGACGCGCTCGGCGGTGACACCGCCGGCGCCGGCTGAGGAGTAGACAAGAAATGTTCGGATACCGCGTTCCGGCTCCCGACGAGGCGATGCTGATCTCGGGGGGCCGGCGGGGTCTGGGGGGCGCGCCGTTCCGAGTCGTGACCGGGCACGGCAAGTTCGTGGTGCCGTTCTTCCGCAAGACCCGCTTCCTGACCCTCTCGATGAACGAGGCGGAGGTCACCGAGACCTGTGTGACCCGGCAGGGCATCGCGCTCAGCGTACGCGCCGTCATCGCCTTCAAGGTCGGCAACGACAACGAGAGCATCATCAACGCGGGCCAGCGGTTCCTCTCCGACCAGGAACAGATGTCGGTGCTGACCGGGCGGATCTTCGCGGGCCACCTGCGCGCCATCATCGGCTCGATGACGGTCGAGGAGATCGTCACCGAACGGCAGAAGCTGGCCGCCGAGGTGCTGGACACCTCCAAGACGGAGATGGCCAAGATCGGTCTGATCGTCGACTCGCTGCAGATCCAGTCCATCGACGACGGCGACGCCGGGTACATCGACGCGATGTCCGCACCGCACCGGGCTGCCATCCAGCGCCAGGCCCAGATCGCGCAGGCGCAGGCCACGCAGACGGCGGCGGAGGCGCAGCAGGAGGCGGACCGCAAGCAGGCCGAGTACGCCCGGCAGACCGCCGTCGTCAAGGCGGAGTACTCGGCCGAGGTGGACCGCGCCCAGGCGCAGGCCGGCCAGGCCGGGCCGCTCGCGCAGGCCCACGCGCAGCAGGAGGTGCTCGCCGCGCAGACCGAACTGGCCCAGCGGCAGGCGAAGCTGCGCCAGCAGCAGCTGGTCGCCGAGGTCGTGAAGCCGGCCGAGGCGGAGGCCGAGCGCGTCCGCATCCTCGCCGCCGCCGAGGCGCAGCGTATGAAGATCCAGGCCGAGGCGGCCGCCTCCTACGACCGCGTCGCGCTCGACCGGATGCTGATCGACCAGCTTCCGCAGATCGTGAAGGAGGCCGCGGGCGGCCTGGCCGGCGCCAACGTCAACGTCCTCAACGGCGCGGACGGCCTGGGCGAGATCGCCGCCGGCCTGGTCTCCCAGGGCTTGACCATCCTCGACTCGGTCCGCCAGAACCTCAGTGGCCAGGACTCCACGGACAACCCCCGTGCCGGGGACGGGGCCGACGGCGGCAGCGGCGGCGGTGGTCTGCTGCAGCTGCGCTCGGGCAGGGAGAAGAAGTCCGACGACGGTCCGGTCGACGTGGACTAGGACGTGCGCGGCGCCCGGTCGGCGCTGCCGGGGCCCCGGGATGCCTTCGGCGTCCGGGGCCCCGCCGGTGTGCGGGCGCCTTGCCTGAGCCGTGTCGGGGCGGGCGCCGGACGGGGACCGTCCGCGCACCACGAACGGAGCCCGTCCGCGCTGCACGCGCGGACGGGCTCCGTGTTCGAGCGCCGGGCAGGCCTTGCACCTGCATTTCCCCGCAGGAAGCGGGGCGTCTTTCCTTGGACCACCAACGCAGCACCAGCCATCCGCAGTCGCGGCGACCAGCTCGTGATCAATCGTACCGTACACATGGCCGCCGTGGCGCCGGGCAGGGGCCGGGCGTCTGCCCCCTGCTCCTGGACCTACCCCGGCCGGGGACCGGCTGCCGGTGGCGGTCGGGGCGGGGGGCCGGGGGTGTCCCGGGAACGGGGTGGATCCTGCGGCGGGTGCGTCTGCGGACCCGGTCAGTCGTGCTGCTTGCCCAGTACGTACAGATGCGGGAGATTCACCACGATCGCCTCCTGGGTGCTGCGGGCGATGACGACGACCGCCTCCTCGGAGGGGTCGGGGTTCTCCTCGCGGTGCGGCACGAACGGGGGGACGAAGACGTAGTCGCCGGGACCGGTGCGCAGCCGCACCTCTTCCGCCCCGGAGCCCGAGTCGTCGAGGAAGACGAACTCGGGGTGGCCGCTGACGACGTGGATCGCGGTCTCGGACTCGCCGTGGTGGTGGTCGGAGGAGGAGGTGGCGGGGGCGACATGGGTCTGGCCCATCCACAGCTTCTCCGACCCGACCGTCTTCCCGCTGATCGCGGCGAACCGGCGCATGCCTCCGGACTGGGCGGTGTCAGCGTCGAGCGCCCCGGCGCGGACGTGGTGAAGTCGCGTGCGCAGGGGAGTCGCCGGCTCCTCGGCCGCGGCGGCGAGACGGGGGTGGAAACCTTCACCCGGGGTGGTGGTCTGCGGCTCGCTCATGACGGGGACGCTAGAACCACGCCGAAGAGGATGTCAACGCGAGCGCCGCCGCCCGGGGAGAGGGACGGGTGCCTGACCGGCGCCTCAGTGGCGCACCCCGACGGAACTGGCCGGTCTTCTTGTCAACTCGCCCCGGAACAGGCCAAGTTGGAGCCAGGCGGTCGTCACCGGACCAGTCGGCGAGTCCCGGCGGCGGCCGCCTGCGCCGCCGTGTCGCCGGTCCTGGGGATCAGCTCGGGCCGGTGTGCTCGGAGCGGACCCGCTGGGCGACGTCGCGCAGCTTGACGTTGTGGTTCTGGGAGATCTGGCGGAGCACGCCGAACGCGTCGTCCTCGCTCAGGCCGTGGCGTTCCATGAGGATGCCCATGGCTTCGCCGATGGCGTGCCGCGTCTCCATGCCGTGCTGGAGCTGGTCGATGGTGCGGGCGTCGGCCAGGGCGACGGCGGCATGGGACGCCAGCAGCCAGCCGGCGGTCTCTATGTCCTCGCCGAAGGCGCCGCGGCGGCTCGAGTAGAGGTTCAGCGCCCCGAAGTCGTCGTTGTCGGTGTAGAGCAGCACCCCGGTCATGCTGCCGACGCCCAGCTCGCGGGCCGCCGCCGCGAAGCGCTCCCAGGTCGGCTGGGGCCGGGTCATGTCCGCGATGCGGTAGACGCGGGCGCCGTCCTTGCGCCGGGCCAGGTCGAAGCAGGGCCCCTCCCCCAGCTTGCCCTGCAGGCGGTCGGAGTCGGAGACCATGTTTCCGCAGGCGGCGAGGGTGACGGCCCGCCCCTTGCGCACCGCGAGGATGCCGGCCGCGTCACAGCCCTCCACGAGCTCCACGGCCGCCGCCGCGATCTCGTCGAGCGTCGCCTGCACCGACTCCTGTTCCAGCAGCTTCCGCGCGAGCACCGCCATCTGCTCGGCGTATTCACGCCACTCCACAGCCACCACCTGCCTCGATCACCCTTGTGCCGCCACCGTAGCCGAGACGGCCCCGTCCTGGCGGACCTGATGCGGGCAGGTGCGGGCGAGCACGCCGGGCGCGCCACCGTACGGCCCGCCCGCAGCGGCCCGCCCGCACCTGCCCGCCGGCCCCGCCGCCACGCTCCGAGCCGCGCGGCGTCCGCGGCCGCCACCGCGTCGGGGCCGCCCAGGGCGGCGCCCGGCGGCCACACCCTCCTGCCGCCGCGCCGCCCGCACGAGACGTACCCGGGCGTCCCCCCGGCGTCTGCCGCACGTGGACGGGCGCGGGGCGCGGCCTCACCGGGGATACGGCGGCCCGCCGCGCGTCGACGGCCACCGGGCGCGGCCTCACCGGGGATACGGCAGCCCGCCGCGCGTCGACGGCCACCGGGCGCAGCCTCACCGGGGATACGGCAGCCCGCCGCGCGTCGACGGCCACCGGGCGCAGCCTCACCGGGGATACGGCAGCCCGCCGCGCGTCGACGGCCACC
>NZ_JBIWOE010000041.1:0-7153 GCF_044767585.1 Streptomyces sp. NPDC101225 | reverse complement strand
GGCAGCGACGAGGGGGTCTTCGCCATCGCCGTGGGCCGCGCCACAGGCGCCTCCCCGAGGCCGCCCCGAGTCATCACACCCACCCTCCCCGGGCTCCGCCCGCCGGTGGACGCACCACCCGTCCCCGCTGTGCCGGCCCGGCGCGGGAATCCGGGGCACCCGGCCCTCCGTACCTGCCGGCCGTGGCCCGCGAGGCCGTCAGCGGCGCACCAGCCTGAGCGGCCGGTCGAGCGCCGCGGCGCTCACACAGCAGAAGGCGAGCACCAGGGCGACGGTCCGTACGGCGTGGGCGATCTGCCAGCGGTCGCGGACGCGTGCCCAGTCTCCGGGCGGAGCCTGCACGCTCCAGTCCATCTGCTCCACATTGATGGGCCCGTTGACCACGAGGGACACCGCGAGGGCCACCAGGAGCAGACCGAGCGCCCAGGCCAGGCGGCGCAGTTCGGGGCTGCGCTCCGCGCGCGCCCGCAGGACGAGGATCACGACGGCGACGAGCGTCGGCACCAGCAGGATGCCGATGAACCAGGTGAAGGGGGCGTACTCGGCCTGCCGGACGCGGACGTACTCCGGCCCGGTCAGACCGCGCAGCGCCAGCTCCAGGAAGAGCACGGTGAGCGCGACCCCGGCGAGCATGCCGCAGCCCAGCACGCTCGTGTACCGGACGATCCTGACCAGAACGGGACTCGCCATCGTGCCCACTCCCTCGCGGGACCACCCCAGGGTGAGGAGCTCCTCGTGGAAACCGCCGAACTCCCGCCCGTGGTCGACCGGATGACCGGCGTGCCGGCCCCCCGGCTCCCGGCCGCGGTCGGCCGCCGGCCCCTCCACCTCGGTGTGGAGCTCCTTCCCGGTGATGTCCGGATGCTCCTCGAAGTACCGCTTCCCGGCGGCGAAGACCTGCGGCAGGCCGTCGCGCGGCCGCCGCTTGACCGGGTCGTCGCCGAGGACGGCGGTCCGCCCGAAGCCGGCCTCGTACTCCGCGAAGATCGGCCCGAAGTCGGCGAACACGATGGCGTCGGTGCCGATCGCACGGTCCGGTGGGTTCTCCCGGTACGGCGCGCGTGTGTTCGGCCCCGAGCGGACGATCCGCTTGTGCCGGTGCCGGGTGGTGCCGGACAGCTCGTTCGCCAGGTCCCGTACGCGGTCGCTGACCTCCCGCTCCCCCTGACCGGGCGACACCAGGGCGCGCTCCTCGATCTGCGCGAACAGCCGCACGGCCTTGGCCAGGGCATCCGGCAGCCGCGCCGCACGCGTGAGCTCGTCGTCCGCCATGCGACCGACGGTAGATGGGCCGATCACGCTGCGGCAACCAGGTTGCCGTCCGTGGACGGCCCCGGGTCCGGCGCCGATCGGCCGAGCTCCGCGTTGCGGCCCCCGGACCCTCGTACTTGACTTGGCCGAGGGAACCAGAGCCAAGGAGGCATCATGGCGCGCTACTCCAGGCGGTGGACGGCGTGTGCGCTGCTGGCCGTGGTCGTGGGCGCCGGCCTGACCGGCTGCTCCGACAACGGCAACGGCCCTGCCTCGTCCGCGAGCAAGGCCGCGTCGGCCGCGTCCTCGCTCGCCTCGCGCGGCGCCGACGCGCTCGCCTCGGCGACCGCGTCGGCCGGCAGGAAGCTGGACGAGCTCAAGGACGGCATCGACGCCAAGGACGAGGTCCGGCTGGGCACGCCGACCACGGACAACGGGCGCGCGGCCGTGACGGTGACCGCCAGGAACTCGGCGTCGTCCACCAAGTCCTTCGCCGTGCAGGTCAACTTCACGGACAGCGGCGGCAATCTCCTCGACGCGGTCGTCGTGACGGTGTCCGACGTCCCGGCGGGCACGTCCGGCCGGGCGACGGCCCGCAGCAACCGCTCGCTGTCCGGCCAGGTGAAGGCCGAGGTGGCGCGGGCACTGCGCTACTGACGCTCACCACGCCCTCCTCGCGCACTCCGGCGGGAACGGCCCCGCCGCGTACGCCGTGTGCCCCTTCCGCACGTCTCGCGGTGCCGAGGGGGATGCGGGCGGGGCCTTCGCCGCGACGCGGAAGGCCGCCGCCCGGGCGCCCTCCGTCGCGGCGGTGACGCGAGCACTCCGGGGGGGTGGCGGGAGCCGCGGGTCGTCGAGGACTCCGGCGGCCTGGAACGCTGCGGCTCCCTTACCACGCGCACCGTGCGCTTCGGCGGGCCCTCCCCCTGGGAGCGCACGGTTCACGACATTGTCCGCGCGCCCCGGCAGACCTCCTTCGAGACGGTACGCGCGGGGGTACCGTGTCTGGAGTTCGACCGCATCGCACGCAGGGTGATCACCGAAGCCGGACACGGCCAGTACGTCATCCACCGCATCGGCCACGGCATCGGCGTCACCATTCATGAACCGCCGCACCTGGTCGAAGGCGAGGAACAGCCACTCGTGCCCGGCATGTGCTTCCCGATCGAACCCGGCATCCACCTGTCCGGCCGCTTCGGCGTGCCCAGCGAGGACATCGTCACGTGTACCGAGGACGGCGGCCGGCGCCTGAACGGCATGCCTCACGAGACGGACTTCATCGCCTGAAGCCCCCTCCCGGAGATGGCCGCCGTCATCGGCGGCCGGCGCAGAGCCCTAGGAGTCCTCATGACCGAGACGATGCCCGACTTCACCGACCGCACCGACTTCGAGGATGCCGACCGCGGCCTGGTGGCGCGGCCCACCGCAGGCACCGTCACCGCGGACGACGGCCGGGTGGTGTGGAGCTTCGACGACACCGCCTTCCTGGACGGCGAGCGCCCCGACACCGTCCACCCCGGCCTGTGGCGCCAGTCCCAACTGTGCGCCCGCGCGGGCCTGTACGAGGTCACCGACGGGATCTACCAGATCCGCGGCTACGACCTCTCCAACATGACGCTGATCGAGGGCGAGCACGGCGCCGTCGTCGTCGACCCGCTGATCTCGGCGGAGTGCGCGCGGGCCGGGCTGGAGCTGTACCGCACGCAGCGCGGGGACCGCCCGGTCACGGCCGTGATCTTCACGCACTCCCACATCGACCACTTCGGCGGCGTGCACGGTGTGCTCGATCCCGGTGCCGACGTCCCGGTCCTGGCCCCCGAGGGCTTCATCGAGAACTCCGTCGCCGAGAACGTCTACGCCGGTACGGCCATGCTCCGCCGTGGCATGTACCACACCGGCGTCAACCTCGTCCGCGGACCGAACGGCCTGGTCGGCACCGGCCTCGGCTTCACCGCCTCCACCGGCACCCCCGGACTGGTCCGCGAGACCCTGACCGTCCGGGACACCGGGCAGGAAGAGGCCCTCGACGGCGTCCTGTTCCGCTTCCAGATGACCCCGGACACCGAGGCACCCTCGGAGATGAACTTCCTGCTGCCCGAGCGCCGGGCCCTGTGCATGGCCGAGAACGCCACCCACAACCTGCACAACATCCTGACCCTGCGCGGCGCCGTCGTCCGCGACGCCCGCATCTGGTCGCGCTACCTCCACGAGGCGCTGGAGCTGTTCGCCGACGAGGCGGACGTCCTCTTCGCCTCCCACCACTGGCCGACCTGGGGCCACGACCGCATCCGCGCCTTCCTGGGCGAACAACGCGATCTCTACGGCTACTTGCACGACCAGACCCTGCGCCTGGCGAACCAGGGCCACACCGGCACCGAGATCGCCGAGCTCCTGGAGCTGCCGCCGGCCCTCTCCCGCGCCTGGCACGCACGCGGCTACTACGGCTCCGTCAGCCACAACGTCAAGGCCGTCTACCAGCGCTACATGGGCTGGTACGACGGCAACCCGGCCTCCCTGTGGGAGCATCCGCCGGTCGAGACGGCGAAGCGCTACGTCGACTGCATCGGCGGCATCGACGCCGTACTGGAGAAGGGCCGCGGCTACCTGGCGGCGGGCGACCTCCGCTTCGCCGCGCAGCTCCTCAAGCACGCCGTCTTCGCGGCCCCCGGCAACACCGACGCCAAGGAACTGCTGGCGCAGGCCTTCGAGCGGCTCGCCCACGGCGCCGAGTGCGCCACCTGGCGCAACAACTACCTCACCGGGGCTCAGGAGTTGCGCCACGGCGTCAAGCACACCGCCCTCGGGGCCGGCACCATGGTCGGCGCCCTCTCCGTCGAGCAGGTCTTCGACTCCCTCGCCATCCGCGTCAACGGCCCCCGCGCATGGGACGAAAGCCTCACCCTGCACTGGCACTTCACCGACCTCGGCGAGATGTACCGCATGACCCTCCGCAACGGTGTCCTCGTCCATTCCCGCACCGGCGCACCGGCCGACGGGGCGGACCTCGGCCTCAGCCTGACCAAGGCGGACCTGCTGGGCATGGTCTCGGGCAAGGGCCTGGAGAACGTCCGGCTCACGGGCGACCCGGCGGTGCTGAAGACGCTGCTGTCCGTCCTCGACGCCCCGGACCCGAACTTCGCGATCGTCACGCCGTGACGCCGGGCGGACGGTCGGCCGGGGAGAAGCGGTAGCCGGTGAAGTCCACGACCGGGACGTAACCGATGCGCCGGTAAAGGGCGTTGCTGGTGGGGTTGCCGGGGTCGGTGAACAGGACGACGTCGGTGGCCCCCGCGTCCAGTGCGGCCCGGCTCACCTCGGCGGTGACGGCGCCCGCGTAGCCCCGGCCGCGGAGATGGGCCGGCGTGTAGACGGGGTCCACCCGGATCATCCCGCCGACCATCGGCGTGGAGCCGGCCAGGGAGACGGGGGTGCCGTCCGGGGACTCCCAGAAGGTGAAGTGCTTGTCGGCGAAGCGCGAATCCGCCCAGGCGCCGGCGTCCAGGGCTGGGGCTTCACCGACCTCGGCGGCGAACTCGGCGCAGAACCGGAGGAGTCGGGGGTGATCCCGCGCACCCGCGGCTCGCCCCCGCCCCTCTGGACGCGGCCGCGGCGGGGTCAGTGTGCCGAGCCGGTGCAGACGCCCCCACCAGTGCGCCTCCGCCGTCACGCCCTCCGTGTGCCGCTGCCACGCCCCGGCGAACGCGGTGGCGGTGTCGTGGTCCGCGGTGACGCCCGAGAGGAGGTGGCCGAGCCCGGCCAGACGGGCGGCGAGGCTGTCGGCGTGCCCGGCGGGGAGGGGGGTCAGGGTCAGTCTCATGGTCGGCAGCCGGTAGCAGACGGCACGGATCTCACCGGCCGTCTCCAGGTGACCGAAGAAGCAGGCTCCGGGGCCGTGGACGTCCGTCCCGCGCGCACGGAGTTTGTCCAGCGTGGTCAGCGGCGTGTTGTGCAGCGTGGGGCGCGCCCGCAGGAAGCCTCCGGCGCGGGCGAGGAACGCGTGGATGTCGTCGGTGAGGTGCCACTCGTCCGGATGCATGGTGCATGATCCCCCGAGGTGCCCGGCGCGTGCATAGGATCGCCGGCATGGCACTGCGACCGGTCATGGTGAACATCAAGGCGGTCGACGCCTCGGCGGTCGGCCGGTTCTGGGCGCAGGCGCTCGGCTGGAGTGCCTACAGCGCCGGCGTGACCACCTACGTCGGACCCGGCGGCGGCCTCGTCTGGCCGGACCCGGTCGGCCTCGGCATCGACGTCGTCCCGGTGCCGGAGCCCGGGACGACTACGAAGAACCGCGTGCACCTCGACCTCGCCACCACGTCCGCGTCCCATCAGGCGGACCTGGTGGCACGCCTGACGGCACTCGGTGCGACGCCGGCCGACGTGGGCCAGGGCGAGGTGCCGTGGACGGTCCTCGCCGACCCGGAGGGCAACGAGTTCTGCGTGCTGGAGCCCCGGGAGGTCTACCGCGACACCGGGCCGATCGCCGCGGTGGTGGTCGACTGCGTGGATCCGCGGGCCATGGCCCGGTTCTGGGGCGAGGCGCTGGAGTGGACCCTGCACACGGTCACCGACGACCACGCGTCGTTGCGCTCCGCCGAGGCCGTCGGCCCGTATCTCGAATTCCTGCGCACGCCGGACGTGAAGACCGTGGCCGACCGCGTCCACCTCGACCTCCTGCCGGGTCCGGAGGACGACAAGGCGGCGGAGGTCAGCCGGTTGCGCACCCTCGGCGCCACGGACCTGGACGTCGGCCAGGGCGACGTCCCCTGGACCTGCCTGACCGACCCGGACGGCCACGAGTTCTGCGTGCTCGCCCTGCCCTGACGCGGGCCGCACCCCTCGTGCGGCGACGATCCCGCGATGATCCGGGCCCGGTGCGGCGGGCCGGCGCCGCGGCCGGACAGGTCTGCCGGAAAGCTCGCGGCGGCGAACCCTTCCGGCAGCAGTCCCAGGCCGCGGTGCCAGGCCGCGGTGCTAGGCCGCCTTGCGGCGCGCGGGGCGCCTGCCCGAGGTGGGCTCCGGTGCGGCCTCGGCGAGGAAGGCCTCGTCCTCCCCGAAGTCGGGGGCCTGGAAGGGGTTCGTCGCCGGCGGGGGCGATACCGCGGCGGCGCCGCGGGGTTGTCCTTCCAGGGCGGAGAACAGCGACGTCGGTTCGATGAGAGGTCTCCCTTGGGTCACAGATCCCGGAAGGGACCTGGCGTGCCATGACCGGGCACAGCGGTCCTACAGCTTGGTCATCTTGGCGTACGGGCTCGGAATCCGCATGCGCGTCGAGCCGAAATCCACGAGCGCCGCGACTCCGTCCTCGATGCCGATCACCCGGCCGAGACCGTACACGTCGTGCGTGACCTGGTCACCTACGGCGAAATGCTTGGGAGCCGGGGCGACCGGAGCCTTGAAAGGGCTGGTGGGCAAATGGCGCTTGGATGCAGCAGGCTTTGTCATCGACCACAGTATGCGCCCACGACGTGGGACAGTGGTAGCTGGTCCTTGCACTCCCCTCGGCGGGAGCCGAGCCGGCGGCCGGCGGGCAGACAGGCGGCGTAGGGCGGTTCGGCGCCGAAGACGTCCGAACCGGCCGTACCCTTCATGGTGTCTACAGCGTCACATAGCGGGCGCCAAACACTGGAGGCTTCACCTCGTGCTGATCGCTCAGCGTCCGTCCTTGACCGAAGAGGTCGTCGACGAGTTCCGTTCCCGGTTCGTGATCGAGCCGCTGGAGCCGGGCTTCGGCTACACCCTCGGCAACTCGCTCCGCCGCACGCTCCTCTCCTCGATTCCGGGTGCGGCGGTCACGTCCATCCGTGTCGACGGTGTCCTGCACGAGTTCACCACCGTGCCGGGCGTCAAGGAGGACGTCACCGACCTGATCCTCAACATCAAGCAGCTGGTCGTCTCCTCC
>NZ_JBIWOE010000040.1:26437-75177 GCF_044767585.1 Streptomyces sp. NPDC101225 | reverse complement strand
CCCGTGGAGCCGATGCCGCCGACCGCGTAGGGGTGGTCCCAGGGCACCGCGCCCTTGCCGGCGTGGGTGTCGGCCACCGGGATGCCGGTCGCCTCGGCGAAGGCCCGCAACTCGGTCTCGGCGCCGGAGTAGACGGTGCCGCCGCCCGCCACGATCAGCGGCTTCTTCGCGCTCTTCAACAGGGCCACGGCCCGCTGGAGGGCGGCCGGTTCGGGCACCGGGCGGCCGACGTGCCACACCCGGCGGCGGAAGAACGACACCGGCCAGTCGTGCGCCTCGGCCTGCACGTCCTGCGGCAGCGCGAGGGTGACCGCGCCGGTCTCCACCGGGTCGGTGAGCACCCGCATCGCGGCCAGCGCGGCCGGGATCAGCTGCTCGGGGCGCTGGATACGGTCGAAGTACTTCGAGACCGCGCGGAAGGTGTCGTTGACGGTGACGTCGCCGCCCCGGGTGTCCTCCAGCTGCTGCAGGACGGGGTCGGCGGCGCGGGTGGCGAACATGTCGGACGGCAGCAGGAGCACCGGGACGCGGTTGGTGGTGGCCAGCGCCGCGCCCGTGATCATGTTGGTGGAGCCGGGTCCGGTCGAGGAGGTGCAGGCGAAGGTGGCCAGCCGGTCGCGCATCTTGGCGTAGGCGACCGACGCGTGCACCATGCCCTGCTCGTTGCGGGCCAGGTAGTACGGCAGGTCCGCTTCCTTCGTGACCGCGGCCTGGAGCAGGGCCTGGCCGAGGCCGGCCACGTTGCCGTGGCCGAAGATGCCCCACACGCCGGGGACCAGGCGCTGCTCCTGCCCGTCGCGCTCGCTGTACTGCGCGGCCAGGAACCGCACCAGGGCCTGCGCGGTCGTCAGGCGGATCGTTTCCATCACTCGTTCTCCTCGGCGCCGAACGGCAGCCGGTCGTCGATGTCCTGCGTGTCCCAGGTCGATCGCACCCAGCCGTGGGCCGGGTCGTCGCAGATCAGCCAGGCGCGGTCCTGGCCGGGACCGGCCATGACGTTGAGGTAGTAGAGGTCGTAGCCGGGCGCCGCGATCGAGGGGCCGTGCCAGCCGTGCGGGATCAGGACGGTGTCGCCGGAGCGGACCTCGGCGAGCACGTCGATCGGCCGGTCCGGAGTGCCGTAGACGCGCTGGTAGCCGAAGCCCTGGCCGTCGCCGGAGACCCCGAAGTAGTAGATCTCCTCCAGCTCCGACTCCTGGCCGGGCCGGGCCTCGTCGTGCTTGTGCGGCGGGTACGACGACCAGTTGCCGCCGGGGGTCAGTACCTCGCACACCAGCAGCTGCTCGGCGTCGAACGTGCCGGGCAGGCAGTAGTTGTTGACCTGCCGCGAACACGCCCCGGCGCCGCGCAGCTCGACGGGGACGTCCTCCTTGCGCCCGTACCGAGCCGAGTGACCTCCCTGCTCGGTACGGGCGGAGGGCAGCGCGAACCGTCCGCCGGCGGCGCTGCTGATGAGGGCCTCCGACCCGCGCGGCAGGTACGCGAAGTCGGTGGCCGAGGCGAACACGCCCGTCCGCCCGGCCAGTTCGAAGGCCGTGCCGTCCGTGGTGACGGTGCAGGAACCCGTCAGCGGCAGGACCAGGAACTCGCTGTCCTGGGTGGACAGGGCGTGCGCCTCGCCCGGCTTCAGGGTCAGGATCCTGAGGCCGGAGTATCCCCAGCCCGCCGACTCCGGCGTGACCAGGAGGTCGTAGGGGCCGTCGGCCGCGGTCCCGGCCGGCAGGTGGTACGTGGCGGTGTGCGCGGTCACAGCAGGCTCACCGCCTTGTCGACGGCGCCGGCGACGTCGCCGCCGGCCGGGTAGAGCAGGGAGCGGCCGACGACCAGGCCCTGCGCGGTGGGGAGTTTGAGCGCCCTGCCCCAGGAGGCGAAGGCGGCGCCGGCGTCCTTGACCTCGCCGCCCAGCAGCAGGGCGGGCAAGGTGGAGGCGGCCAGCACCCGCTCCATGCCGTCGACGACCGGCAGCTTCAGCCAGGTGTAGGCGGTGCGCCGGCCCAGCCCCGAGGCGATGGTGACCGACGCGACCACGGAGTCGGTGGACAGGTCGTTGCGGATCTTCCCGTCCTGCCAGTACGACAGGAACGGCTCGACCATGGCGATCAGACGCCGGTCGTTGAGCTCGTCCACCGCGTGGGCGGTGTTCTCCAGGACGGACGGGGTCGCCGGGTCGCCCAGTGCGATGCGGGTGAGCATCTTGCCGCCGTCGAAGCCCATCGCGGCGAGCGTCTCGGCGTCGTAGCCGGTGAACCGGTCGTCGATCTCGAACACCGACCCGGCCAGGCCCGCCCGGTTCATCGATCCGAACACCGACTTGCCGTCCAGCACGCCGAGCAGCAGCAGGTCCTCCAGGATGTCCGCGGTGGCCAGCACACCCGTCACACCCGGGCGCTCCAGCGCGGTGCACAGCCGGTCCAGCAGCTCGCAGCGGTCGGCCATCGCGTTCGGATCGCCACCGACGCCGTTGGCGCCGCGCGCGGGGTGATCGGCGGCGATGATCATCGCCTTGCCGTGCTCGCCCAGCAGCGAGGTGGCCCGCACGCGGTGCGCGGCGGCGGCCGCGATGGCGCCGGGGTCGTTCACCCGGGCGGCGACAATGCGCCTCACCGCCTCAGACACGACTGTTCACCTCGCCGAGCCTGGCGTCGACCTCGGCCTCGGTGGGCATGGCGTCGGAGCAGGAGAGCCGGCCCGCCACGATCGCCCCGGCGGCGTTGGCGAAGGACACCGCGCGCCGCGTGTCCCACCCCGACAGCAGTCCGTGGCACAGCGCCCCGCCGAACGCGTCCCCGGCTCCGAGCCCGTTGACCACGTCCACCGGAACCGGCGCGATCTCGACGGCCGAGCCGTCCCGGTCCACCGCCAGCACGCCCTTAGGGCCCTGCTTGACCACCGCCAGCTCCACGCCCGCGGCCAGCAGCGCCTTCGCGGCGGCATACGGCTCACGCTCGCCCGTGGCGACCTCGACCTCGTCGAGATTGCCCACCGCGACCGTGGTGTGCCGCAGCGCCTGCGCGTAGAACGCACGCGCCTGCGCCGGATCCGCCCAGAACATCGGCCGCCAGTCGAGATCGAAGACGGTCGTGCCGGTCCGGGCCCGGTGCTCCAGCGCCGCCAGCGTCGCCGACCGGCTCGGTTCCTCGCTCAGCCCGGTCCCCGTGATCCACAGGACGCTCGCCTCGCGCACCGCGCCCAGGTCCAGCTCGTCCGGCGCGATGTCCAGATCGGGCGCCTTGGGCAGGCGGTAGAAGTACAGCGGGAAGTCGTCGGGCGGGAAGACCTCGCAGAACGTCACCGGCGTCGGCGCGACGTCCGAGGTGCCCACGAACCGGGTGTCGACGCCGTATCCCGCGAGCGACGAGCGCACGAAGTCCCCGAACGGATCCCGTCCCGTCTTCGTGATCACGGCCGCGGAGTGCCCGTACCGGGCGGCCGCCACCGCGACGTTCGTCGGGCTGCCGCCCAGGTACTTGCCGAACGACGTGACCTCGGCCAGCCCCACGCCCGTCTGGAGCGGATACACATCCACCCCGCAACGGCCCATCGTCAGCACATCCAACGGCATAACGCAGGTTTCCCTTCGCTCCGGAGACTCCGTGGAGCTCTCGCGGACGAGTTTCTGGTGCGCTCTACTAGCGCGCTCTAGTCCGAGTACGATGACCCCTGTCCAAATGTCATGTCAATAGCTTGTTGCTGGGAGATTTCCGGACCCCCGTTAAGGTGGCCAGGTCGGAGGGTGGATTCACAGGTGAATGCTTCGGGCAGGCAGCGGCCCACGATGGCGGACGTGGCCGAGAAGGCGGGCGTCTCCCGGGCGCTCGTGTCGATCGTGTTCCGCAATCAGCCGGGAGCGAGCGAGGAGACCCGGCAGCGGGTGCTGCGGGTCGCGGACGAGATCGGCTACCGCCCCGACAGCGCGGCCCGGCTGCTGGCCCGCGGCCGCAGCCGCACCATCGGTGTGATGTTCACCGTGCAGCAGACCTTCCACACGGACCTCATCGAGGGCATCTACCCCGAGGCCGAACGGCTCGGCTACGACGTGCTGTTGTCCGCGTCCGCCGAGGGGCGCAGCGAGGAGAAGGCCGTCGAGGCGCTGCTCGGGCACCGCTGCGAGGCGCTGATCCTGCTCGGCCCCGACGCGGATCCCGGCTACCTCGACGCGCTCGGCCAGCGCGCGGTCACCGTCTCGGTGAGCCGCAGACTGCCCCGCGCCCGGGTCGACTTCGTGCACAGCGCCGAGGGCAAGGGCGTGCGGCAGGCGATGGACCACCTGGTCGAGCTGGGGCACCGCCGGATCGTGCACATCGACGGCGGCCGCGGCCCCGGCTCGGCCGAGCGCCGGCGCGCCTACCGCGCCGCGATGCGCCGACACGGGCTGCAGGCGCAGGAACGGGTCATCCCGGGCGAGCACACCGAGCAGTCCGGTATCGAGACCGGACGCATGCTCCTCGCCGAACGCGACCGGGGCCTGCCGCTGCCGACCGCGGTGCTCGCGGGCAACGACCGTTGCGCGTGGGGCCTGTTGATGAACCTGACCCGCGCCGGTGTCGAGGTGCCGGGCGATGTGTCCGTCGTCGGATACGACGACACCCACCTCTCCCATCTCATGCCCATCGGCCTGACCACCGTGCGCCAGGACGCGCGGCTCATGGCGGAGCACGCGGTGCGGTTCGCCGTGGAGCGCCTGGAGAAGCCGGAGTTGGAGCTGCGGGAGGCGGTCCTGGACCCCAGGCTGGTGGTCCGCGGGACGACCGGACCCGTACCGGAGCCGACAGCCTGACGGCCGCGGCGGCCGCGCACCGCGTGACCGAGGCCGTCACGCTCCGGCCGCCACCGCCGGACCCGGCGGGAGCAGGACGACACGGGTGACCGGACCCGGCCCGGGCCGGTTGGCCTGGAGGTCGGGGGCGGCCCGCGTCGGGCGGGGGACGAGGTACGGCCCGGGCCGGTTGGCCTGGAGGTAGGGGCGGTCCACGCCGGGCGGGAGACCAGGTGCGGCCCGGGCTCGTTGGCCTGGAGGTAGGGGCGGTCGGCGCCAGCTGGGAGGCCAGGTACGGCCCGGGCCGGGCTGGGAGATCAGGGGGCGGCCCGGGCCGGTCTGGGAGATCAGGGTGCGGCCCGCGTTGGGCTGGGAGGTCAGGGGCGGTCCGCACCGGCCGGGGAGGTCAGGGCGCCGCCCGCGCTGGCCGGAGGCCGGGCCACGGTTCGCGCCGGCCGGGGGGCCAGGCCGAGGTCGTGGTTCACGTAGCAGGTGAACGCCAGGTGCTCGCAAGCGTGGTGGCCGCGGTGTGATGGAGGACCTCCTCGGCGCGGTCCCATGACCAGCCGCTCTCGACCACGAGCGTCCGCCACCCGGAAGGGCCGAACCAGAACCACAGCAGGTCGGCCGTCTCCCGCACCGAGTGGGAGGGCGACGCGGTCAGCGTGTGCAGATGGCGTGCGGCGGTGTCGAGCGCCTCGCGGTAGGCCGCGGTCGCCCGCTCCCACAGCGCCTCTCCGTCCTCGTGGACGGGAAGTGCCTTGCGGATGGCCTCGTGCACGGCGAACTGCTCCTCGTTGCCCACCCGTGTGCCGTGGGCGAGTGCCTTGAGGACCGACTCCGGGGTGCGCAGTGCGAGCAGGTCCTTCATGGCCTGCTCGTGTCCGGAGGCGGACACGCCGCGGTCCACGATCCGGTTCAGGATGTCGCTCTTGCTTCCGACGCTCGCGAAGACGGTCTTCGGGGCGACGCCCGCCGCGGCGGCGATGTCGGCGACGGTCACCCGGCCGTAGCCGCGTTCAGCGAACAGCTGCGTGGCCCGATCGAGGATCAGCGCGTGCGTCCGCGCGGCGGACTGCTCGCGCAGCGGGGAGACGTAGCGGCGCTTGGAGGGCATGGCGTCATCGTACGATGATGAATTCATTAGGCGTGCTATAACCTCAATACGTCGACCGCACACGCGGAGCGCCCGGCCGTCGAAAGGGATCAACGCAATGGGCATGGACACCACCGAGCTGGCCCACGGCCTCTTCCGGATACTCGAGACCGGGGATCCGGCCCTCGCGGCGGAGGTCGTGCACGAGGACTTCCGCAATCGCGAGTCGGCCGTGTCGCCCGCGGCCTGCGCGCTTCCCGGACCGGCGGGGGTGCTCGCGTCCAGCGCGTGGATGCGCTCCGCCTTCGCCGACCTGCGATTTCCCGTCCTCGCCGTCGCCCACAACGAGGGGCAGGTCTGGATACGCCTGCGCATGCAGGGCCGCCACACCGGGCCCTTCGTCCGCTTCCGGGACGGCGCGCTGGACCAGGCCGTGCCGCCGACCGGCCGGGCCGTCGACTTCGAGCAGATCCATGTCCTCGACGTGCGCGACGGCAAGGTGGCCGGCCACGAGGCCGTGCGCGACGACATCGGCATGCTGGGGCAACTGGGCGTCTTCCCGCCGGCCCCGGCGACCGCGCTGCGCATGCTCGCCTGGAAGGTCACCGGGAGAGCGGGACGTGCCGCCGGCCAGGTGACGGCGGAGGCAGCGGCGGCGGCCACCGCGGTGCGGGACGGCCGGGGGCAGCGGGGCTGAGGTGAACGAGGGGCCGGCTGCGGGCTCGAGGGGGGCGGCTGCGGGCTCAGGGGCTCGTCACGCCCGCGTCCCGGCATGGCCGCAGCCTCGCCACCCCCGCGTCCCGGCATGGCCGCAGCCTCGCCACCCCCGCGTCCCAGCGTGGCCGCAGTCCCGTCACTCCCGCATCCAGGCCCGTGTGCCGAACGAGGCGCAGGCGCGGGCAGCCACCGAGGCCGCGCCGTGGAGCGCTTCGGTGAAGGCCTCCGGCGTCACCCGGCGCCCGCCGGCGGCGAGGTGGTGGGCGAGGGCGCCGTGCAGGACGTCACCCGCGCCCAGCGTGTCCGCCACCCGGACGGCGGGCACCTCGACCGTGCCGCCGCGGTCGGGCCCCGACCACACGATGGGCCGCCCTCCGCGGCTGACGGCCGACCAGGCGACCCCATGACGCCGCAGGAACCGCAAGGTGTCCGCCACCGTGTCGGCGCCCGGCGGATGGAAATCGGCCGAGCAGACGACCACGTCGATGAACGGCAGCAAGTCCTCGGTGCCGTCCTTCCAACTGCCCGCGTCCAGCAGGGTCGTCCGGCCCGCTGCGCGGGCCGCCCGCGCGGTGGCCAGGGCCAGCTCCATGTGATGGCCGTCGAACTCGACGATGTCGCAGGCCGCGACCCACGCGTGCAGGCCGCCGGGCGGGGTGAGCCGGTGGCCGGTGGCGTTGGTGGAGGCGACGGCGCGTTCCCCGCTCGACGCGGTCACCAGAATGGAGGACACGGCGGGTGGCTCGGGTGAGCCAGCCGCGAGATCCGTCACCGTCACGCCCAGCCGTTCGAGGTCCGTCGTGGCCGCGCGTCCGAGGGGATGGGAGCCGACCGCGGTGAGCAGCCGGGCCGCGCCCCCCAAGTGGCCGAACGCGGCGGCGGCGTTGGCCGCCGGGCCGCCCGCGGCGACGACCTGTTCACGAGCCGTCAGCTTTTCGTCGGCGGCCGGTACGCGGTCCACGAGCTGGATGACGTCCAGCGTGCACAGGCCGACGAACAGCCCTCCAGGACGCTCCGTCCCCGCAGGCTCCACCTGCCGGCACCTCCTCCCGCCGCGACACGTGGTCAGTGTACGAACCGCCGGAAAGGACAACACGTCAGAGCCGGAATGCCTTCTTTGGGCGGTACTTGACGTGCGCCATGGATCACTGCGGGGTCAGATGGAGGGCGTGCGAAGCTCCATATTTCCCCAGCATGGCCGCTCACGACTGCGCCTCGTCGCCGCCCTGACCGGCCTCCTCCTGTCCCTGTCCGGGCTGTCGGCCACGCTCGCGAGCGCCGACGACGTGACACCCGAGCCCGCTCCCGCCCCCGTGCGCGGCAGCGCCTACATGGGCATCGGGGTCCGGGCCCACGAAACTCCCGGCATGGTGCCCGAGAGCGCCCCGGCCCCGCGGGTGAACCAGGCCGAAGGCGTCGACGTCGCCAGCTATCAGGGCGATGTCGCGTGGTCCACCCTCTGGAGCAGCGGAGTGCGATGGGCCTACGCGAAGGCCACCGAGGGCACCTACTACACCAACCCCTACTTCACCCAGCAGTACAACGGCCCCTACGGGGTCGGCATGGTGCGCGGTGCGTACCACTTCGCCACGCCGGACACCACCAGCGGCACCGCCCAGGCCGACTACTTCCTCGCCCACGGCGGAGGGTGGACGGCCGACGGCAAGACCCTGCCCGGCGCGCTCGACATCGAGTGGAACCCCTACGGCGACGCCTGCTTCGGGATGTCCAAGAGCGCCATGGTCACCTGGATCGGCGACTTCCTGAAGCGCTACAAGGCGCGCACCCACCGCGACGCCGTCATCTACACGGCCACGGCCTGGTGGTCCGACTGCACGGGCAACTACAAGGGCTTCGGTGCCACCAATCCCCTCTGGATCGCCCGCTACGCCTCCTCCGCGGGGACGCTCCCCGCGGGCTGGAAGTCGTACACGATGTGGCAGTACACCTCCTCAGGTCCGCACGTCGGCGACCACGACCGCTTCTACGACACCGTGGACAAGCTCCGGAAGTTCGCGACCGGCTGAGGACGCGGAGACCGACCGAGCACGACGGGCAGGAACCCCTGAACCTGCTTCTTGCCCAGCCTCGTTCCGCATCCGAGAGCGTTCACCCAGGTGCCGACCGTGTCCAGCGCGTAGGCGCCCCGGGCCGCCGCCGCACCGATCACGACCGGCTCCGCGGACGGTCCTCCCGTGATCGACTCCTGGGCCCGTGTGCTCTCATGCCTCTCATCTCCCTGCCTTCGTCACGTGTCAGGCGACGTTGGTCCGGGGCCCGCGGCACGGGCCCGTCCCGTGGTGGGCCGTGGCCCGGGTCAGGCCGTACCACTCCGGGAGCGAAGCATCCGGCGGACGGCGTCCGAACGCTCGAGGAGCGTCTTGCGGACCACCGGAGCCGCGTCGTCGGCGGCGCGTCGGGCGGTGTCGACGTAGGCGTCGTCGACGGCGTGCTGCGGGAAGAGGCGGTTGGTGAAGACCATCGCCGGGATCATGCCGCCCTGGTCCAGGCGCGGAATCGCGTCCAGGTAGTGCCCGGCGTACGGGGCCAGCAGGGCCTCCTGGGCCGGGCGCCAGAAAGCGGCCGTCACCTGGCCGACCGCGTGCACGGGGACGGCGCGTTCGACGGCGACCTTCTGCCACACCTCCGCCTTGGCGTCGGCGTCCGGACGGGCGGCCCGTACCGTGAGGGCGCGGATCCAGGCGTCGGGGTCGGGGTCGCGTTCGAGCAGACGGGCCGACTCGGACGCGACGTCACCGCCGAGCTCCGCCTCCCGGACCAGCGCACGCCAGTGCAGGTCGACGTCGTCGCCCGCCTGTTCGCGCAGCCAGGCCAGGTCGTCCGCGGTGGAGGCGGTGCGGGCCAGCCCGCGCAGCGCGACCTGCCGGCGGCCCGGGTCGGCGGCGAGACGGCGGCAGACGGCCGCCACCGACGCGGTCAGGGCGGGACGCTCGGCGGCCGGCGCCCACAGCTCGGCGATGTCGGAGGCGAGGGTCAGATACGGCTCGATCACCGCGTCGGACGACTCGACCGCCAGAATCCCGGTGATGCACCGCCCGGCCTCCGCCGCCGGCGCCTCACCGGTCGTCAGCATGTCCCAGACGGTGGCGGCGGCCACACCCCGGGAGATGGCCGTGGGCAGGCGCGCGGCCGAGGAGAACAGGGCGTCCCTCGTGGCGGCGTCGGGGCGGGCGGTGGCGAAGGTGAGGTCGTCGTCGTTGATCAGCAGTACGTCCGAACCGGCCGGGAGACCGGTGAGTTCGGTACGGGGCCGTGTCACCTCCACACGCACCAGCGCCGTACGCTCCAGCCGCTCGCCGTTGTCGCGGTAGGCGCCCACCGCGAGCACCTGCGGACGCGGGGCGCCGTCGGCCACCAGGGTGACCTGCCCGCCGTCACGCTCGACGGTGAAGCGGTCGGTGCCGGCCGTCGCGAGCCACGCCGTGCGCCAGGTGTCCAGATCCCGCCCGCCGGCCTTCGCGAGGGCGTCGATCAGGTCCTGGAGCGTGGTGTTGCCCCAGGCGTGCTCGGCGAAGTAGGCGGCCATACCGGCCCGGAAACGCTCCTCGCCCACATAGGTCATGAGCTGCTGGAGGACGGACGCGCCCTTGGGGTACGTGATGTTGTCGAAGATCGACGCGGCCTGGGCGACGTCGTGGATGGGCTGGTGGATCGGGTGGGACGCCGGGCCCTGGTCGGCCAGATACGCCTTCAGCTTGTCGCCGACCAGGTGGCCGGCCCAGGCGTCGGTGTACCGGGTGGCGCCCTCGGCGGCCCAGTGGCAGGCGAACTCCGCGAACGCCTCGTTCAGCCAGAGGTCGTCCCACCAGCGCATGGTGACGATGTTGCCGAACCACATGTGGGCCATCTCGTGCAGCAGCACCACGGCCAGCAGCTCCCGCTCGGCGGGGGTCGGCGTCGCCCGCTGCAGGAAGCCGTCCGACCAGGTCACACAGCCGTAGTTCTCCATCGCGCCGCCGAACTCCGGCATGAACACCTGGTCGTACTTGCGCTGCGGGAAGGGCATCGCGAAGGCCTCGCCGTAGAAGGCCAGGCCCTGCTGGGTGAGGGTGAAGATCTCGTCGGCGTCGCGATCGAGCACGTCGGCGAGGGAACGGCGGGCGAAGAGGCCGAGGTCGTGACCGTCGGCCTCGCGGCGCAGCTCGTGGAAGGGACCCGCGTTGACCACGGTGTTGTAGACGGCGAGCGCAGGAGTGTCGGGGAAGCTCCAGCGACGGGCCGCGCCCAGGTCCTCGACGCGCGGGTCACCGGAGTTGCTCGTGACGATCCACGCGGACGGGGCCGTGACGGTGAACGCGTGCGGCGCCTTGAGGTCGGGCTGGTCGAAACAGGCCCACACGAAACGCGCTTCGTCGGGCTCGAAGCTCGTCCACACGTAGACCTCGCCGTCCGCGGGGTCGACGGCCTTGTGCACGCCCTCGCCCGTGGCGGTGTCCGCCTGGACGCTCTCCACC
Organism: Streptomyces sp. NPDC101225; assembly: GCF_044767585.1. Classification (NCBI taxonomy): domain Bacteria; kingdom Bacillati; phylum Actinomycetota; class Actinomycetes; order Kitasatosporales; family Streptomycetaceae; genus Streptomyces; species Streptomyces sp. NPDC101225. The sequence goes on along the minus strand of NZ_JBIWOE010000040.1, from coordinate 64,133 downwards.
CGGAGAACATTGTGCTCGGCCAGGCCGGGCAGCGGGATGCGGCCGTCGTCCGCGGGGGAGACCGCCTTGCCGTTCAGCGTCGCGCCGACCACCTGGGCCGCGCAGTCCACGAAGGTCTCCGCGCCCGGTTCGCGGCAGGTGAAGGTCACCGTGGAGACGCAGCGGACCTCGGGGCCGCCGGGCAGGGCGGTGAAGTCGATGTCCACGTCGTACCGCTCGACGGCCAGCAGCGCCGCCCGGCGCTCCGCCTCGGTACGGGTCAGGCTTCGGATCCCCATGCGTTCTCCCTCGTCGGACAGCGGGCGCAAGCGTATGCCGGACAGCGGCGGAGGGCGCAGGGATTTTCGGGAGGAGGCGTGTCCCGCGGCCGGGATGCGCCGGCCGGCCGCGCACTACACTCGCCCCATGATCTGTCGCGTATGGCGGGGTTGGACCACACCGGAGAACGCCGACGCCTACGAGCGCATCGTCCGGGGGCAGGTGATCCCCGGGATCGAGAAGCGGCGCATCCCGGGATTCCTCTCGATCGACCTGGTGCGGCGCGAGCGGGACGACGACGTGGAGTTCATGACCGTGATGTGGTTCGACTCCCTCGACTCCGTCCGGTCGTTCATGGGCGAGGACTACGAGACGGCACATGTGCCCGCGGAAGCGCGGGCGGTGCTCGCGGACTTCGACGAGCGCTCGGCGCACTACGAGGTTCTGGACCGCCGCGAGCAGCCTTCCTGAGCTTGTGCGCCGGATCCCTTGCCGTGAGCCCGGCGTCTGCCAGGGGCGCCCCACGTCGGCGGCCGAGGTCACCGGCGCGACGGTGTTGATCCAGGGCCGCTGCGCGCGCGGCGGCTGCGGTTCATTCTCCCCTCTCCCCTCGCCAGAGCGGGAAGCGCGGGAATCGTCGCCGCGAGCCAGGCGTCGGGCCCGGTGCTGAAACGCGGGGCCGGTGTCGTCTCCCACCAGGAGCGGATCGCGGTGGTGCGCACCTTCTCGCCCGTTCGTCCGTCGGCGTACTCGACCGGCCGCTCGCCCCTGCGGCGCACGGTGACACGGCCGCGCTTGCAGCCGTCGGGGTAGTCGTTCCGGTCCGTCCCCCGGGGGCCTCGGATGTCGATGTGTGTCCGTGCTCAGCAGCCCCGTGAGCGGGCCGTCATGCGGTGCTGGGGCGAAGGCGTGATCATGGAGTCGAGCGTAGCGACGGCGCCGCCTTGCGGGCACCTGCTTTTCCCACGACCCCTGCCCGACCGGCCGGTTGAGACGGTCGGCCGGTTCGGGGCGATAACCGGTGGAGGCGTGCGACCTGCCGTGTCAGCCTGATGCGCATGTCCTCGACCACCGAGCAGCTGCTGCGGGAGCTGCATGCCTCCCTCGGGCAGCGCAAGCGCCCCGAGGACGTGGCCCAGTTGATCCACGACCTCCTCGACGCCACCCCGGGCGGGCTGGACCGGGACACCCGCAGGGCCCTCGACAAGGCGACCCGGAACTCACTGCGCCGGCTGTGGCACGGCTACACCTCGATGCTGGAGGACTTCGCCCGACCCGTCGGCGCGCAGCGCCAACTGGCCCGCGCGGCCCAGCTGTTCGACACGGTGAGCGAGCTGCCCGCCGAGGCCGGTGACGACCCGGCGCGCATCGAGGCGGTCATCCGGGCGGCGGGCGAGGAGATCCGCAAGGAGTACGGGCGCAGCGACTTCCTCGCCGACCGGCTCAACCGCGGCGAGCGCGCCGGGGCGGGACTCGGTGAGATCTCCAAGCGGCAGTACAACAAGCGGTTCCGGCTGCTGCGGCGCATGGAGGCCAAGCTCGCCCGCATCCTGGTCGAGCAGCGCAAGCGCGAGATCACGATGATCGGCAAGAGCGGCCTGGCCGCACGGCTGCCGTACGAGGACTTCGCGGCCGACCCGGGCACGGCGGCGTTCATCGCCTACCTCACCGCCCGGGCCAATCTGCGCAGCGAGTTCACGGTCCAGGGCCAGCAGCGTCCCTACGACGAGGTGGCCGACGCGCTGTTCCGTCGGCTGGACGCGGGTACCGCGAACTGGTTCGCCGTCGCTCAGGTGCACCCCACCGCCGAGGTGCTCAAGCAGGTGGACGACGAGCGGCGGGGGCTGCTGCTGGGCCGCTGGTACCGCATCCTGCTCGACGTGGCCGAGCAGCTGGAGACGCTGTGGCGCAGTCAGTCCGTGGACCGTACGACGATGATCGTCGAGCGCGGGCAGGACTCCAGCGGCTGGAACCAGGCGGCCCGGGCCTGGACCACGGCACGCGCCAACTGGTTCGCGCTGCTGGAGGCGATGGGCGCGCAGAGCATCCTGGAGACGCTCTGCCCGGGCAAGGTGCTGCTGCTCGTCGCGGCGGACGTGGCGGCCTGGCACCGGCGCTCGGGCGGTGGCCTGCACCCGGACACCGACGTGTGGGCCGAACTGCCCCTGCCCTGGCACGTGCTGCGCGGCGAGGCGGAGTGCCCGCGGTGGCTCGTCGAGCAGGTGTGCCGGCGCCACGGGGTCGACCCGGAGCGCCGTGGCTGGACGCGGGCCCGGCGGGTGGTGCACGCGGTGCCGTTCCGGGCCACGCCCGAGCTGGTGCACGGCGTGAGCGTCGCCGATCCGATGCTGGCGTCGCTGCTGCGGTCGGCGGGGGTCTTCTCCGGCAGACCGCCGCGGCCCGCGGCGGCGGAAATCCGTTGACCCTCCCGCCCGGCAGTGGGGAGGATGGGGACCCGGCGAGGTAGCTCAGTGGTGGAGCGGCCGGCTCTCAACCGGCTGGACGCAGGTTCGAGCCCTGCCCTCGTCGTCCGGCTCATGGACACCGGGAAGCTCTGCGGTGGAGCGCCCGGCTCGGGTCCGGGTGGACGTAGGTTCGAATCCTGCCCCGGTGTCCATGACCCTCCGTGCCGGCTCGGAAAAACTTCGGCGGTGATGTCGAGAACCGTGGGCCTGCTCCGTCCCCGGGGTGAACGCGACCACAATGGGTCGCACCAGCGAGGAGGAACACGATGGCGAAGTACCTGCTGCTCAAGCACTACCGGGGTGCCCCGGCCGCGGTGAACGACGTCCCCATGGCGCAGTGGACGCCGGAGGAGATCTCCGCCCACGTGCGGTACATGAACGACTTCGCGGCCAAACTGGAGAAGACCGGCGAGTTCGTCGACAGCAAGGCGCTCGCCCCCGAGGGGACCTTCGTCCGGTACGACGGCGAGGGGCGGCCGCCGGTCACCGACGGGCCGTTCGCCGAGACCAAGGACCTCATCGCCGGGTGGATGGTCATCGACGTCGACAGCGAGGAGCGCGCCGTGGAGCTGGCCGCGGAGCTGTCGGCGGCCCCCGGGGCGGGCGGCCGGCCGATCCACGAGTGGCTGGAGCTGCGCCCCTTCCTGACCGCGTCGCACACGGTCGAGGAGTGTCCCTGCACGTGACGCGGATGGACGAGGCCCAGCTCAGGAGCCTCACACCGAGCGTACTCACCGTCCTCGTCCGCCGCGGAGCCGACTTCGCGGCGGCCGAGGACGCGGTGCAGGACGCCCTGGTCGAGGCGGTGCGCGTCTGGCCGGCCGACCCGCCGCGGGACGCCAAGGGCTGGCTCATCACCGTGGCCTGGCGCAAGTTCCTCGACGCGACCCGCGCGGACTCCGCCCGCCGCCGACGCGAGGACCGCCTCGACGAGGAGCCGGCGCCCGGCCCCGCGCCCGGCGTGGACGACACGCTCCAGCTCTACTTCCTCTGCGCCCACCCGTCCCTCACCCCGTCGTCGGCGGTGGCGCTCACGCTGCGCGCGGTCGGCGGGCTGACCACCCGGCAGATCGCCCAGGCCTACCTGGTGCCCGAGGCGACCATGGCGCAGCGCATCAGCCGGGCCAAGCGCACCGTCTCCGGCGTGCGCTTCGACCAGCCCGGCGACGTCGCCACCGTGTTGCGCGTCCTCTACCTGGTCTTCAACGAGGGCTACTCCGGCGACGTCGACCTCGTCGCCGAGGCCATCCGGCTCACCCGGCGGCTCGCCGCCGCGATCGACCACCCCGAGGTGGCGGGGCTGCTCGCCCTCATGCTGCTGCACCACGCCCGGCGCGCCGCGCGGACCGCGCCGGACGGCAGCCTGGTGCCGCTCGCCGAGCAGGACCGCGGCCGGTGGGACACGGCGGCGATCGCCGAGGGCGTCGGGATCCTGCAGGCCGCCCTGGCCCGCGACCAGCTCGGCGAGTTCCAGGCGCAGGCGGCCATCGCCGCCCTGCACGCCGACGCGCTCACCGCCGAGGAGACCGACTGGGTCCAGATCGTCGAGTGGTACGACGAGCTCGCCCGCCTCACCGGCAGCCCCGTCGTCCGGCTCAACCGGGCGGTCGCCGTCGGCGAGGCCGACGGACCGCGCGCCGGCCTCGCCGCGCTCGCGGACCTGGACACCTCGCTGCCCCGCTACACGGCGGTGGCGGCACACCTGCACGAGCGCGACGGCGACCTGGACACGGCGGCGCGGCTGTACGCCGAGGCGGCCCGGAAGGCCCTCGACCTCGCCGAACGCGACCATCTGACACGTCAGGCGGCGCGGCTCAACTCGCGCCGGAGCCGCTGACGGTACGGCCGTCCCGGGCACCCGTGCCCCGCACGAGCCGTCCGTCCTGGTAGACCGCGCGGACCCGCTTCTTGAGCCCGTCGAAGTCGTACGGGTCGCCGGCCACCACCACCAGGTCGGCCCGCCTGCCGGGGGAGAGGGTCCCGGTCGTGCCGGCGAGGCCGAGGAGGTCGGCCGCGGAGGAGGTGGTCGCGGCCAGCACGTCGGCGGGCTTCATGCCGCCTGCCGCCATCAGCGCCAGCTCGTCCAGGTTGCGGCCGTGCGGGGCGACGCCCGAGTCCGTGCCCATGGCGATCCGTACGCCCGCCCGCACCGCGCGGGCGAAGGACTCCCGGTGGACGTCGATCACCTCGCGCGCCTTGCGGGCCACGCTGTCCGGCAGACCGACGCCCGCCTCCACGGCCTCCAGTGCCGCGAGCGGCGCGAGCAGCGTGGGCACCAGCCAGGTGCCGGCGTCCAGCATCATCCCGATCGCCTCGTCGTCGAGGAAGACGCCGTGCTCCACGGAGCGGATGCCGGCCCGGACGGCGTTCTTGATGCCGTCGGTGGCCTGGGCGTGGGCCATCACCGGCAGCCCGGCCGAGGTCGCCTCGGCGACCAGGACGTCCAGTTCGTCGGGGCGGAAGTGCGCGTGGCGCGGATTGTCGCGGGGGGAGAGCACTCCGCCGGAGGTGCAGACCTTGAGCACGTCCGCGCCCGCGCGGATGATCTCGCGGGCGCGTTTGCGCATCTCCTCCGGACCGTCCACGACGCCGTCCGGGCGGCCCGCGTGCGCAGGGAAGAGGGGGACGCAGGCCCCGGAGGGCAGCAGGCCGTCGTTGTGCCCGCCGGTCTGGCTCAGGATGGTGATCGCGATCCGCAGCCGGGGCCCCTCGATCAGCCCGTCCTGCACGGCCTGCCGCATCCCGAGGTCGGCGCCGCCCGCGTCGCGCACGGTCGTGATGCCGCAGTCCAGGGTGAGGGCGAGATTGCGCACCGCCTCGAAGTAGCCGTAGGAGAACGGCCGATGGGCGAGCCGGTCGCCCATCCACCCGGAGAAGGTCGTATGGACGTGGCAGTCGATGAAGCCGGGCAGCACGGTCAGCCCGGTGACATCGATCCGCTCGTCGCCGTCGAGTCCCGTGCCGACGTCGAGGATCCGGCCGTCCTCGACGACGATGTCGCCGTCCGCGGCCTCGGCCCCGGTCCCGTCGAACACCCGGCCGCCGCTCAGCAGAGTCCTGGTCACGCGCGCCCCACCGCCCTTCACTCGTCACCGTCCCACGTCGGTCCCTACCCAAACCTGCCGGGGGAACGGCGCCGGTGCATTCGGTTGCGGCGTGGACGGTGGTCCCGGTGGGGTGGACGCATGGGAGCTGGCCCAGCCACACCAAGAACCGGTAAAGTCGTCGTTGATCGTGCAATTGATGATCAGTCATATTTTCTTGCTCCGCCGTGCATTGGCACGGCGTCGGGGAGGCGGCCATGTCGGTCGAGGAGCAGAAGAATAAGAAGGCACCGTGGCTTCCGCCACGCTGGTTCATCCGGCTGGCCTGGCATGTGCATCGGGGCGTCTACCGGATGTTCGGCGGGCGGGTCGGCCTGTGGCGGCCGCGCCCCGACAAGTGGGGCACCCTGCGCCTGACCACCACCGGGCGCCGCACCGGCCGGCAGCGCGGCGTCATCGTCGCGTATGTCGAGGACGGCCCGCGGCTGGTCACGCTGGCCATGAACGGATGGGGCGAGGCCGAGCCCGCGTGGTGGCTCAACCTGCAGGCTCATCCGGACGCGACGGTCGATCTGGTCGGTGGGCGGCGCCGGGTGCGAGGGCGTGCCGCGACGGGCGACGAGCGCTCCCGGCTCTGGGCCCGCTGGCGCGAGATCGACGCGAACCTCGACGCCTTCGCGGCGCTGAGGTCCTCCGAGACGGCCGTGGTGATCCTGGAACCCGCGCCCCGGGACACCGAGCAGCAGGCCGGATGAGGGGCGGGAGGCGGCGGCGCCCGGAGCCCGGCCTCTCGCCCGCGGACGCCGCGCGGCCGCTGCGGCGCCGGCTCACGCGGCGGTCGGCACCGGAGACCGGGACGGCCCGGCCGGCGATCTGCCTCACGACGAGGTCCGCACCTTCCTCGTGGGCTCGAACGCCGGCACCAGGAGCGGATCGTTGAACGCCGTGATGCGGGCGATCCGGGAGCCGGTCAGGGTCAGGACCTGGACGCCGTACGCCGTGGGGCGGCCCTCGCCCGTGTGCTGGTGGACGACGAAGGCGGGCTGGCCGTTGGCCCGGGTGGGCGACAACCGCCACAGGCCCGCCCTGAGCACCCGGCGGGCCAGGAACCCGGCCACCGCCCGCCGGCCGGAGAACCAGGTCGGGATCGGCGGCATCTCCATCTCGACGTCGGCTCTGAGCAGGTGGACGAGCGCGTCGGCCTCGGCCCGGGTGAAGGCGTCCACGTAGCCGTCGAGGAGGGCGCGGCGTGCCTGCTCGTCGGGTTCGGCGAGGTCGTCCTCGACCGGTCCTGCCTCGGCCAGGCGGGTCCGGGCGCGGCGCAGGGCGCTGTCCACGGCCGCGGGGGTCGTCTCCAGCATCTCGGCGACCTCCGCCGTCCTGAAGGCCAGCACGTCGCGCATGGTCAGCACGGCGCGCTGCCGGGCGGGCAGGAACTGGAGCGCGGCGATGAAGGCGAGCCGCACTCCGCTGCGCGCGGCCACGAGCGCGGCGCTGATCGCGCGCCCGAAGCCGCGGCCGGCACCGGTGACGACGGCGGTGTGGAGGGGATCGGACATCAGGTACTCCCGGGACGGTGGTCTCGTGCGTTCGGATTCGGTCGGATATCAGGACCAGCCGCCCCCGCGAAAACCGTCACCGCGACCGACGGGGAGTGTGTGATATAGATCACACTCCCTTCCGTGCCGGCCCTCCGGCCGCTCCCCGGGCCACTCTCCGGGCCACTCCCCGGGCCGCTGTCGGGCCACTCCCCGGGCCCGGTCTCAGACCCGCGCCGGCAGCCCGAACCGTCGTACGAGATCGGCGTCATGGAACGCCGTGACCTCGGCGATCGCCGGGCCGCGCAGGGTGAGGACGTCGACGCTGAAGGCATGGCCGTCCACGTACTTCGCGAAGCCGGGCTGCCCGTTGGCCCGCAGCGGGAGCAGATGGAAGCGCCGGCCGGGCATCCGGGCCCAGAGCAGCCGCACGACCTGGTCGCGGCCGGCGAACCAGGACGGGTTGGGCGGCATCTGCCAGACCGCGTCCTCGGTGAGCAGCCGGGTGAGGGCGGGGATGTCGCCCCGGGTGAAGGCGTCGGCGTAGCGGTCGAGCAGGTCGCGCTGCTCCTGCTCGTCCGGCTCGGTGATCTCGTCGATGGCGGGAGCCAGCCGCTCCAGCCGGGCCCGGGCGCGCTGGAGCGTGCTGTGCACCGCGGCCGGGGAGAGGCCGAGGACGTCGGCGGCCTCCTCGGCCGACCAGGCCAGCACCTCCCGCAGGATGAGCACCGTCCGCTGTTGCGGCGGCAGGTGCTGCAGGGCGGCGATCAGCGCCAGCCGAAGCCCGGCCCGCCCGGCCACGATGGCCGCGGGATCGGCGCGGTCGTCGGGCATCGGCTCCAGCCAGGAGACCTCCGGGTCCCTGCCGCCGGGCGTGAGCGGGTCGGCGGAGGGGGAACCCAGTCCGGCGGGCAGCACCCGGCGGCTGCCGTGCCGCAGGGCGTTGAGACAGGCGTTGGTGGCGATGCGGTACAGCCAGGTGCGCAGCGAGGCGCGGCCCTCGAAGTCGCCGTAGGACCGCCAGGCCCGTAGATAGGTCTCCTGCACCAGGTCCTCGGCGTCCTGCACCGACCCCAGCATCCGGTAGCAGTGGGTCAGCAGTTCACGCCGCAGCGGCCCGGTCAGGCGGACGAACTCGTCATGCTGCTGTTCGATCACGGTCACGCGAATTTCCTCCCTTTCTTGTGCAGACCCTTCGGGCCGCCGGAATTCGTCGGGCCGGGCCCGGCCAATCGCGGCGGGCCGCCGGTCGGTACGGGCATGGACAGAAAATGGGTACTGGGGCTCGCCTCCGCAGCCTCGGTGATGGTGGCGCTCGACGCCACAGTGGTGACGACGGCGCTCAGCCGGATCCGGCTGGATCTGGGCACGTCGATCGAACAACTCGAATGGACGGTCAACGCCTACAGCCTGAGTTTCGCCGTCCTGCTGATGACCGGGGCCGTCCTGGGCGACCGGTTCGGGCGCCGGCGGATCTTCACCGCCGGGCTGGCGCTGTTCACGGCGGCCTCCGCCGCGTGCGCGCTCGCGCCGGGCGTGGGCTGGCTGATCGCGGCACGGGCCGCGCAGGGTGCCGGCGCGGCGCTGGTGATGCCGCTGGCGATGGCGCTGCTCAGCGCCGTCTATCCGCCGCCCGAGCGGCCGCGGGCGCTGGGGCTGTTCGCGGGCCTGACCGGGCTCGCGGTGGTCGGCGGCCCGGTGGTGGGCGGAGCCGTGACGCAGGGCCTCGCCTGGCAGTGGATCTTCTGGCTGAACCTGCCGATCGGTCTGACCGTCATCCCGCTGGTGCTGCGCCGGGTCCCGGAGAGCCGGGGCGCCGCGGGCCGCGTGGACGGCGACGGGCTGGTGCTGGTCACGGGCGCCGCGCTCGGCCTGGTGTGGGGACTGATCCGTTCGAACGCGGCAGGATGGGGCAGCCTCGAAGTGGCCGGGACGCTGAGCGCGGGCGCCGTGTGCGCCGTCGCCTTCGTCGCCTGGCAGCGCGTCGCCGCACGGCCGATGGTGCCGCTGGACCTCTTCCGGCTCCCCGGCTTCGCCGCGGGCAACGCCGCCGGGGTCTTCCTCTACGCCTCGCTCTACGGGTCCCTGTTCTTCGCGGCGCAGTACTTCCAGACGGGGCGCGGCGACCGGCCGCTGGCGTCCGGGCTGCATCTGCTGGCCTGGACGGCGGCGGTGACGGTCGTGGCGCCCTGGGCGGGACGGCTGACGCCCCGCGTCGGCGCGCGACGGCTCGCGGTGCTGGGGCTGGCCCTGCAGGCGGCCGGAATGGGCTGGCTCGCGCTCGTCGCGACACCGTCCGCGCCGTACTGGGAGCTGGCCCTCCCGATGCTCGTCGCCGGAACCGGCGTGAGCATGGCGATGCCGGCCACCCAGACGGCCGTGCTCAACGCGGTCGCCCCCGAGCAGATCGGCAAGGCGTCCGGCGTCTTCAACACCGGCCGGCAGCTGGGCGGGGTCTTCGGGGTCGCCGTGCTGGCCCTGGCGTTCAGCAGGTCCGGAGGCTACGCGGGACCGGCCGCCTTCACCGACGGATTCACGGCCGCGATCGCCGTCAGCGGCGCGCTGTCCCTGGCCGGAGCGGTCGTCGCGCTGGCCGTCCCGGGCCGCCCGACGGCCACGCCGTCCACCCCCGCGGCCGAGCCCGCCCTGACGACGAACCGCTGACTGCCACCTGCCCGCGACGCCTCGCCGTTCGTGCTGGTGAGATCCGGCGGTCCTCCGCGCCGGTGACGACTCGCCGTGCCGCCGGGTCGCTCCACGCGACCTCACCCGGTCGCCCCTACGGTCCGAGCCGCGGCCGGGAAGGGGGGCGCCCTGGCGCGCCGGGGCGCCCCCGCATGCGCTCGGCCCGTCCCGGCCGCACGCTTGGATCATGGCCACTGACCAGCCCGTCGTCGTCTACCCGCCCACGGATGACGGCGGCCGACGCGTCCGCATCGGCGACCACTTCGTCGGTCTGGCCTACGGGCTCCTCGACGTCGCCGCCTTCCTCCAGGAGGCCGGCCTGCAGGACTGGGACGAGATGGAGGTCGCCCGCTCCGCGCTCATCGAGTGGCGGGGCGGCGGCGCGGACGTGTGGAGCACCTGAGCGCGAGGGGGAGACCGCTCGGCCGCCTCCCCCTCGCTTCCGCCGACGGCGTCAGTGCAGGCGCATGGCCTCGCGCATCGTCGTGAACAGGTCGGTCTGGTTGGTGATGCCGAGGACGCGGTACGCCAGCGGTCCCTGGGCGGCGATGCGGACCTCGGTGCCCGTGTGCTCCTGGGACTGGCCCGGGGTGTTGGTCGAGTAGTTGACCTTCAGCTGCTGGCCCTCGTCGGTGACGAGCGTCGAGGACAGGCCGGGCGGGGTGGCCTCCAGCGGGACGATCTGGCTGGTGTGGCCGTGGTCGGCGGTGGTGACCACGAGGGTGTCCGGGTGCCTGGCCGCGTAGTCGCGGGCGACCTTCACGGCCCGGTCGAAGGCGGCGGTCTCACCGATCTGGCCGCAGGGGTCGGCCGCGTGGTCCTGCTTGTCGATCGAGGCCCCCTCGATCTGCAGGAAGAAGCCCTGCTTGGAGTGCTTGGCCCGCTGCTTGGCCTCCAGCAGCTGGATCGCCTTGGTGGCGGAGTCGGCGAGGCTCGGGGTGGTGGACGGGCGGTTCGGGTTGGAGGTCACGCAGCGCTGCGGGTCGGTGCCGCCGACGGCCGCGGCCTTGCCGGACCACTCGACGGGCACGTTGCCGGGAGCGAACAGGCCCAGCACCGGCTTGCCGGGCTTCGCGCTCCCGAGCCCCGCGCTGTCGGTGACGACCTGGTAGCCGAGCTTCCGCGCCTGCTGGGTGACGGTCATGCCCTTGTACCGGCCGTCGGTGACCTGCTGGTCGAAGCGCTGCCGTCCGCCGCCGAGCAGGACGTCGACCTTGTGGTTGACCGACTGCTCGGCGATGGAGCCGGGACCGCCGGCCGCGATCGTGTCGGTGGGGCACTTCGCCATGTCGGCCGGGCCCTGGCAGCCGCGGTCGGTGACGTGCGAGGCGAGCACGGCCGGGGTGGCGTCCGTGAGCTCGGAGGTCGTCACACTGCCGGTGGCGTAGCCGTTCTTCTGCGCCAGCTCCAGGACGGTGCGGACGGCCTTGTCGCTGCCGGGGGTCTTGGAGATACGGCCGTTGACCGTCTTCACACCGGTGGCCCAGCCGGTGCCGCTGGCGGCGGAGTCGGTGACGTAGTCCGGCGTGCCGTCCTGGTGCACCGCGTACGTCGTGTACGCGCCGGTGAGCGGGAACCTGTCCATGTTCAGGCGGCCGTTCGCACCGACCGTGTAGTCGCGGGCGAGGGTGATCTCCGAGTCGCCCATGCCGTCACCGATGAGCAGGATGACGTTCTTCGCCTTCCCGCTCCGGATCGTGTTCTTCGCCTGGTGCGCGCCGTCGAAGGCACCGGCGGTGGTCGTGACGGCCACGGCCGCGGAGGCCGCCGCGACGGCGGCGGTGGCGATCATGAGGTGACGGCGGGTGAGTCTGGGCATGGATGAGGCTCCTTGAGGCGTTCGGTGTCCCGCATCCGCGTGCGGCGACCAACGACCGCCACATCACCAGGCATCGGCAAAGGGAAGGTAAATGAATGGTCGTGTGTGTGTATCCAGGACATGACACACGTGGAGTCCCGGTGTCTTCGGCTTCGCGTCCGGGCGCCCGGTAGGCGGGCGCCCGGCCCCGCGCGCCGGCCCCCTGCCCGCGCGGGACCGTCCGGGGCGTGGTGCGAAAGTCCCCCTGCCCGGCGGGCGGACGGTGCTACTTGCGCACCACGCCCCGGGGCAGGCCCTGGCCGGATTCCCCGCCCGCGCGCTCCCTCGGCAGCAGAGCCTCCAGTGCCATCCGGGTCAGCTCGGCCTCCACCGGGTCCCGGTCCGGCACCACGGCGGCACGGAACGAACGGCCGGCCAGGAGCGAGACGAGCCACCATGCGGCCGTGTCGGGCTCGACGTCGGCCCGGACCTCACCGGCCGACTGGCCGCGGTGCAGCAACTCGGCGAGCGTGCCGGCGAAGTGCCGGTGCACGTGGCGCAGGGCGTCGCCGAGGTCCGGGTCGTGGGCCAGCGCGGTGGCGTCGGCGAACAGGAAGCCGTGCGAGCCGGGTTGGTGGAAGCGGTCCATGTGGGCGGGGTCGAGGAAGGCCGCCAGCACCTCGGGCACGGGCCGGCCCGCGTCGGCTGCGTGATGGAGGAGGGCGGAGACCGCGTCCGTGGCGTGGTCGAGGGTGGCGCGGTACAGCGCCGCCTTGGAGCCGAAGTTCTGGAAGACCACCGGTTCGCTGACGCCGACCTTCTTGGCGATGTCGGAGACCTTGCCCCGCTGGTAGCCGGTCTCGGAGAAGACCTCCGCCGCGGCGGCGAGGATCGACGCGCGCCGCTCGGCGGCGGGCAGGCGGGTCCGTGTACGCGGGCGGGACTCGGTCACGACGGCCATCCTATGCCGCCCCTTGCCGAATTTCTTAGTCGCGACTAAGTTGGAGGCCGCTACTTAGTCACGACTAAGTTAAGGAGGAGGGCCCATGTCTCTCGGACGCCTCATGCAGGGCAGGCCGCGCCCGGACACCCCCGGTGTGACCATCGCGACCCCACGTGCCTACGAACTCTGCGGCGACGTCTGCTTCGCCGGCCGCCGCAACCGCGCCTTCACCCGCCTCGCCGCACTCAGCGGCGCCGAGCCGGGCGAGAGCGTCCTGGACGTGGGCTGCGGCACCGGCTACCTGACCCGCCGCATGGCCGAACGGGTCGGCCCGGACGGCGAGGTGACGGGGGTGGACCCCTCGCCGCCGGTGCTGGAGTACGCCCGCCGCAGGAAGCAGCGCCCCGGCAGCGCATCCTGCGAGTACCGGGAGGGGCTCGCCGAGTCCCTCGACCTGCCGGACGGCTCGTACGACACGGTCGTCACCAGCCTGATGCTGCACCACCTGCCGGAGGAGATCCGGCCGGCGGCCCTGCGCGAGATGTTCCGCGTCGTGCGCCCGGGGGGACGGCTGCTCGTCGTGGAGTTCCGGCCGCCCCGAAGCCGGATCGGCCGGCACCTGGTGCACGGCGGAACCGCCCACGCCATGGCGCACAACCGCGTCGACGTCCTGGACGGCATGATCGCGGACGCCGGGTTCGAGGTGGCCGGGCACGGGGACGTGCGGCCCTGGCTGTATTACGTACAGGCCGTACGAGCACGGTAGTTGACCTTTCCCGGACCGGCGCGCACGGTGTACGTGCCGACAGGCTACGGACGCCCGGCGTGACAGGTTCCGGACAAAGAGTTGACCAAGTATCAGGCGGTTTCCGTCTTCTCATGGTCGGGTCTCCCGCAACGGTTGTATCCACACCCGTTCGGGAGGATCTGGTGCCAGCACAAACCCGCAGAAGACGGTGGCTCACCATCTGTGCCATCACTGCCACCACAGGGCTCGTGGCGATACCCGCAGGCGCGGCGCCCGGTGGCGGGCACGCGAGCCCCTTCGGGGCCCGCGCGCAGGCTCAACTCGCCGCCGAGCGCGAGCACTCGGTGGGCGACGTCAGCCCCCAGGTGAAGGCGGACGACGGCGACGAAGGAGGAGAGGCCGACGAGATAGCCGAGGGCGCGGCCCAGTACGCCGAGGCCCGCACGGCTCCCGGTGTCGTCGCGCCGGGCGCGTACGGCGCCGCCTGGCAGAGCCTGAACGAACTGCCGCGCGCCGGCGGCCATGGGCGGGAGGTCACCGACCTGCCCTACAACTCCGACGATCCGCGCTACCGCGACATCGACTCCAACTCCAGCGGCGGCGCGGGCAATGTCACCGGCCGCATGGCCGCGATGGCCGCGGACGACGACGGCTACGTCTACGCGGGCAGCGCCGGCGGCGGCGTGTGGCGCTCGCGTTCCGGCGGCGGCCACTGGCAGTCCATCAGCGACAGACTGTCCTCGCAGGCCACCGGCGCACTCGCGATCGACGGCGGCGGACGGCTGTGGCTGGGCACCGGCGAGGCGAACACCAACGCGGACGCCTACCTCGGCAGCGGCGTGTACGTGCTCACCCACCCCCACCACGGCGCCTTCTCCTCCCGCAGCCGGGTCGGCGGCGACCAGCTGGAGAGCACCACGATCCGCCAACTCCGCTTCGGCGGCGGCAAGGTGTGGGCAGCGACCAGCGAGGGCGTGTGGAGCCACTCCACGAAGCGGCTGAGCGGCGCCTGGAAGCTGGAGTTCGCGCCCAACCCCGACTATCTGCCGGGCGGTTCGAAGGCCAAGGACCCCTCCGCCGCGTACAAGAACATCACCAACGACATCGCCTTCGACCCCAAGAACCCCGCCAAGGTGGTACTCGCGGTCGGCTGGCGCAGCGGCGACGACTACAACGGCTTCTACACCCGGACCGGCGGCAGCTGGCAGCGGATCGGCAGCGGCTTCGGCGACATGCCGACCGACCCGGACAACGTCGGCACGGTCACCTTCGCCCACTCCGCCGACAACTCGCGCTACTACGCCATCGACCAGTCGCCCGAGCAGCTGGCGACCAACCCGGACAGCAACCTGGAGGGCGTCTTCAGCGCCACGTCGCCGTTCGGTCCGTGGACGAAGGTCGCCGACTACCAGCAACTGGCCGCCGACGGCTCCGCGCTGACGGACCCCGGATACATGCCGGGCGTGCAGGCCTGGTACAACCAGTTCCTGACCGTCGACCCCGCCAACCCCAAGCACGTGTACCTGGGGCTGGAGGAGGTCTTCGAGTCCAAGGACGCCGGCGCCGACTGGTCCGCCGTGGGCCCGTACTGGAACTTCGGGTTCCCCTGCTGGAGCATCGACCCGGCCAAGCAGACCGGTGACTGCCATCAGACCACGCACCCCGACCAGCACGGCGTGGCCGTCGGCCGCTACCACGGCAGGAGCGTCGTCTACGTCGGCAACGACGGCGGCGTCTACCGGCGCCCGGTGCACGGCTCCCAGGACGCCTCCGGCCACGCCACCGACTGGACCTCGCTCAACGACGGGTCCATCGACACCCTGCAGTACTACTCGGTGGGCATCGGCAAGGACCCCGACCACCACGGCGTCTCCGTCACCGGAGGGCTGCAGGACAACGGCCAGTCGGTGCTGCGCGGCAACGACAAGGTGATGGGCTCCAACTTCGGCGGCGACGGCGGCGACACCCTCACCGACCCGGCCAACGGCTGCAACATAGCCGAGGAGTACGTCTACCTCTCGGTCCAGGTGACCCAGAACTGCGCCGTCAACGACGGCAGTTGGATCAACGACCCGAGCAAGGCGACCTCGTACGACGTCGCCCCGGCCGACAACGCCACGGGTGAGGCCCGCTTCATCGCCCCGCTCGCGGCCGACATGAAGAACAGTTCGGCCTGGGTCGCCGGCGGCCGCCACGTGTGGGTGCAGTCGCACGGCTACGCCATCCGCAGCGGCAGCGAGTGGAAGAGCGTGTACGACCTCGGTGCGGGCCGGACCGCGACCGCCGTCGCGGCCTCCGGCGGCAAGGTCTACGCGGCCTGGTGCGGCCCCTGCAACGATCAGGGCTTCGCGCGCGGCATCTCCGTCGGCAACGCGGACGGCACCGGCTGGCACGACATCAGCCTGCCCGTGAACGGGACGGTGCCGAACCGCTACCTCAGCGGCTTCGCCATCGACCCGAAGAACGCCGACCACGTCTTCCTCGCGGTCAACGGCTTCTCGCGGCACTGGACCGAGGGCCCCGGGGCCGGCCTCGGCCATGTCTTCGAGTCCACCGACGGCGGCACCACCTGGAAGGACATCTCGGCGAACCTGCCCGACGTGCCGACCAACACCGCGGTCGTCACGGCCGACGGCGGCCTCGCCGTCGGCACGGACCTCGGCGTCGTCTACCGCGCCCCGGGGCACACCAAGTGGGAGCGCCTCGCTTCCCTCCCGGCGGTCGCCGTCCTCCAGCTGAAGCTGGGCCCGGACGGACGGACCCTGTACGCGGCCACGCACGGCCGTGGCATCCACGCGATCAGGATGCGTCACCACCGCTGACGTGGCACCGGTGGACGAGGGGTGATCCCGGACCGCGGGATCACCCCTCCCTCGGATACGGCACGACACTCACGTTCAGCGTGAAGGCGGGGCGCGCGGCGCCCGCCACGTCGGGGGCCTTCGCGAGCACCGTGATCCTGGAGCTGCCACCCCGGGTGCCCGCGCACCGCAGCGACGCCTGGGCGGTGCCGTCCCGGCCCACCCGCCATCCGGTCGCCACCACGAACACCGGCGCGGAACTGTTCACCGCCGTCCACCGCCGGTCGTCGGTCCGCGGCTCGAGAACCATCGACACCACGGTCCCGGGCCGCACGCACAACCGGCGCCCGGGCGCGTCGCCGGGGGAGACGGTGACCTGGGCGTGCCCGGCGGCACAACCGCCCGCGGACCGCGAGGGCTCACCCGCGGACGCGGACCCGCCCGGCGTGCCCGGACCGGTGGGCGAGGACGAGGGGGCGGACGGAGCGGGGGACGCCGCCGGGGAGCTGCGCGTCGGCGCACCGCTCGACGGCCCGGCGGAGCGGCCCGGGGCCGACCCCGTACTCCGCGCACCGCCGGAGGACCCGCCGCAGGCCGTCAGGACGACCAGCCCGGCCACCGCCCAACCAGCAATCCACCAGCGCATGTCGGCACCTCCTGGTCGCTCGGACATCTCCACGCCGAATGCCTGCAACGATGCTCCCACGCCGCCGGGCGGTCCGCCGAGGCGGCGCCCACGGCCCTTCGCGTACGAGATCACACCCCTCTCGCGACGGTCCGGGGCGAAGCTCACCGCGGCCGTCAACGGGTGCGTGTGCGAGGGGAGTTGCCGCGATGGCCGTGGGCTGACACCGCCCGCCTGCCGGAACGGCGGCGCGGCGGCAGGCGCCGAGAGCACCGGCAGTACGGCGTCGGCACGGCACGGCACGGGGAGATCGTCCTGCCCGAGGACGCGGGCCGCGCGTCGGGGGTGACCGGTGACCAGGGCCGGGCCGCGGTCCTCGACGTCTGCGGCAGGGACGTGAGGTGCGGAGCGCTCCCGGCCCGACCGTCCGCCGGCGGCGTCCCCCGCCGGCGGACGGTCGGGCCGCGAGCGCCCGGACCGCTTCCCGCGCGGGCACCCGTCGTCTCAGGTCCGTGGCGGGTCCATGCGGCCGAGCCAGGCCGTGAGCAGCTCCTGGAGCTGTGCCGCCTCCTGCGGCGCGAGTGCTTCCAGCAGGCGCCGTTCGTTGCGCATGTGCTCGGTGAACGCCGCGTCGATCAGCTCGCGGCCGGCGTCGGTCAGCGCGACCACCCGGCCGCGGCCGTCGGCCTCGGAGCGGCGCCGGCTCACCAGGCCCGCGCGCTCCAGCCGGTCGAGCCGCTTGGTCATGGCGCCGGTCGTCACCATGGTGTGCTCCGACAGCTCGCTCGGGGCCCGCTCGAACGGTTCCCCGGCCCGGCGCAGCGTGGCCAGGACGTCGAACTCGCCCTCACCGAGGCCGAATCGGCGGTAGACGACGCAGAGTTGCTCGGTGAGCAGCCCGGCGAGGCGGTGGAGGCGGCCGATCACCCCTTGCGGGCTCACGTCGAGATCCGGGCGCTCGCGAGCCCATTCCGCCTGGATCCGGGCCACATGGTCGAGGTCGTCAGCCATGACTTCACTCATGACTTCACTATAGCTTCCGGGGAAGCTATATTAGCTTCCATGGAAGCTACCTTGCGGTGGACGGCGGTCGCGGCGATCGCTCCCGTGGCCTGGGGCACCACCTACTACGTCACGCACGTCTACCTCCCCGCGGGAGACCCCCTGTACGGCGCGGTGATCCGGGCGCTGCCCGCGGGACTGCTGCTGCTGGCCGCCGCCCGCCGGCGCCCGTACGGGTCCTGGTGGTGGAAGTCGCTGGTCCTGGGCACCCTCAACGCGGGTGTGTTCTTCGTCCTCGTCTACGTCGCCGCCCAGCTGCTGCCCACCAGCCTCGCCTCGACGATCATGGCGACGTCGCCGCTCGTGATGATGCTGACGGCCTGGCCGCTGCTCTCCGAGCGGCCGTCGTCCCGGCATCTCGCGGGCTCCGCCGCGGGGATCGTGGGCGTGTGCCTCATGCTGCTCACCGGCGGGACGCGGGCGAGCGCGCTCGGCGTGCTCGCCTCGGTCACCGCCCTGCTGCTGTCGTCACTGGGGTACATCCTCGCCAAGCGCTGGAGCCGGCAGGTCGACGTCCTCGCCTCGACGTCCTGGCAGCTCATCGCGGGCGGCCTGCTTCTGCTGCCGGTCGCCGTCGCCGTCGAGGGCGCGCCCCCTGCGCTGGACACGTCGGCCGTCCTCGCCTTCGGGTACGTCACGACGGTGGCCACGGCGCTGGCCTTCGCGGCCTGGTTCGCCGGACTGCGCCGCCTTCCCGCGGCGACCGTGGGGCTGGTGGGGCTCCTCAACCCGGTGACCGGTGTGCTGCTGGGCACGGCCGTGGCCGGCGAGACGCTCACCGTGCGGCAGGTGTGCGGACTCGCCCTGGTCCTGGCCGGGATCGTGCTCGGCCGGCCCGCCGGTGGCGGCGCCGGACCTCGACGTGCGACCCACCACTCGGCCACGGAGGCGCACCCACACGGCACGAAACCGACCGGGACGACCGGCACCGCCTCGCGGCGGTGAGCGGGCGGGGTACGTCGGCAAGGGGCGGAAAGTGGCCTGCCCAGTTGGGCGTGCGGCGCTGCCTGCCGGGGTTGCGGTACGCGCCCGTCGGCAGCCGGAGGGGCGCGAGGGCGTCGGGCCGGGGGCCTGCCAGGTCGGCTCGTGGGGCGGGGTGCTGGGGGCCTCCACGGGCGGCCGGTGGGGCCCGTGCTCCGTGTGGCCGGTCGGGTCGGGCGGCACCGCCTCGCGGCGGTGGGCGGTGAGGGGATGCCGGCGGGGGAGGGACCGGCCCGGTCAGTTGCGCGTGCGGCGCTGCTTGCGGGTGTTGCGGTACGCCTGCGTCAGCAGCCGCAGGGTCGCGAGGACGGCGGGCCGGGCGCCGTGCGTCAGGAGCGCGGCACCCTTGCGCTCCACGGCCCGCAGCCGCAGGCGCTGCACGGCGATCAGCGCGTCGAGGAACGGCCGGTGTCCGGGCTCGGCGAGTTCCGGCAGCTTCGCGCAGCCGTCCAGCCCGGCACCGGCGAGCCGGGCCTGCTCCATGACCAGACGCTCGACGGCGGGCACCTGGCCCCCGCTGCCGCGCGCCAAGTCCTCGGTCTTCAGGCCATGGCGGGCCAGGGCGTCCCGCGGCACACCGATGCGCCCCTGAGCGATGTCCTCGGCCAGGTCCGCCAGGAAGTCGATGCGCTGCATGGCCTCGATCAGCGTCCGGCAGCCGGCCTCGAAGGCCGACGCGTCCGCCGGCGACGGCGGTTCGAGCAGGCAGGCCGTGAGCATCAGAGCGGGCAAGGAGTAACTGTCCACGTACGCCTGGAAGTCGCTCTCCGTGTCCAAGCCGGTCCAGTCGGCCTCCGCCGGCGCCCCGTCGAGAAAGGCCCGCACCCGCGCCGCCAGGACCGGATGCCGCCGGACGGTGTCCGCCAGGGCCCTCGACATCGGCTGCCGCGCGGCGCCTCGACCCGCGAGTGCGGCGGTGACCTCCTGGTCCCAGACGCGGAGCGCCGCCCGCCGGGCGCCCGGCTCCCCGCTGTCGATGCGCTCGTCCGTCTCGTGCATGAAGGCGACCGCGGTGAACACGGACGGGTGCAGCGGCCCGGGAAGCAGCAGCCGGACCGTCAGGTACTCGGCCGGCGCGAACCGCCGGGCCAGCGCGCGCTGCGCGCCGTAGTCCCCGCGCAGAGAGGGATCGACGATGCCGCACCGGTCCAGGGCGTCCGACCAGCTGCTCACGTCTCTCCTCGCTCCGGGCCCCTCCGACGATCACGCAGGGGTCAGCGTATCCGCACCGCTGTCACTGCCCGGACCCGTCGACGCGGATCAGCGTCTGCTGACCGGCGGCGACGCGCTCGCGCCGGCCGTCCTGGACGCCGAACACCTCCAACTGGCAGACCGTCAGGGTGCGTCCGGACCTCAGAACGGTGCCGACCGCCTCGACGAACTCGCCGACGGCCGGCGCGAGGAGGTTGATCTTGTACTCGACGGTGAGCACGTCGGTGTGCGCGGGGAACAGGGTGCAGGCCGCGTAGCCGCCCGCGCTGTCCGCGATGGCACTGGTGGCGCCCGCGTGGAAGTAGCCGTGCTGCTGGGTCACTTCGGGCCGGGCCGGCAGCACGATGTGCACGCGGCCCGGCCCGATGTGCGTGATCCGGGCGCCGAGGTGGCTCATCAGCCCCTGCCGGCCGAAGCTGTCCTGGACGCGCTTGCACACCTCGGGGCTCGCCTGCTCCCGCTCCTCGTCCTCACCCCGCCGGACCCGGTCTTCCACGTGATCTCGTCTCCTCGATAGCCTGATCACCATGATGCGCGCATGGATCCTGCCGGTGGTGCTGGTGCTCTGCGGCGCGGTGTCCGCGGCGGGAATGGTCCTCGCGGGGAACCCGGGTGCGGCCGCGGTGGTCATCGTGCTGTTCGTGGCGTTCGCCGGTGTCAACTCGCCGCTGATCTTCCCGAGGTCGGTCGGCGCGCTGGAGGCGCAGCGCCGCAGCGAGGCCGACGGCCGGCCGGTGGTCTTCTGGCGCCCCGGCTGCGCGTACTGCCTGCGCCTGCGGATGCGGCTGGGCCGGCGTGCCCGCCGGCTGCACTGGGTCGACATCTGGCGTGACCCGGCCGGTGCGGCCGTGGTGCGAGCGGCCAACGACGGCGACGAGACGGTGCCCACCGTCCTCGTGGCGGGCCGGCCGTACGTCAACCCCGACCCCGCGTGGGTGCGCGAACAGCTCTCCCGCTCCGCCTGAGGGGCGGGCCGCCCGACCGCGCCCCGGACGGGTGTCGGCGGCACCGAACGGGGAACCCGGGGTCCGCCCGACGGAAGGGCCCCGGCGTTCCGGCAGGCCGACGACCGGGCCGTAGGACGCCACGGAGCGGATTCCCGGCCGAGGCTGCCCGGCCAGGAGTCCGGGACCTTCCCGGGGCGCCGCCAGGTCGGCTCGTGGGGCGGGAACCGGTGGCTCCGGGGGCGGCTGCGCCCGCTGGTGCCGGGCTGGTCACCGTCGGCCCGGCTCCGGCCCACCATGAGCCGCCGCGCGCACTGTCGCCGGGCGGCCGGACCGTTCTAGGCTGTCGGAAGGGAGGAATCCGCTCCTCCCGCGTCCCCAGTCCTCGGACGGCGAAGCAGACGCCTCGGTCGGCCGGAGCCCACCTCGTCCCGCGCTCGAGCCTTCAGCGGGTCCCGGCCTTCGTCCTCGCGGCTGTTCGAGCTGGGGCTGACTCCCGCTCGGCCCCTGAGCCGCAGGGACATTCCCGCGCGGGCCCTCGCGCCAGGGGACGGCGCGAGCCCTCGCGCACAGCGGCCGTCGCCCCCGCCGACATCGGGCGGCGGCCGCTGTCGAGTCCTCCCGGGGAGCGCCCGGCCGGCATCCGTCCGTGGTCGGACGGGGTGAAGGCTCCGCGCGCCGACGGGCGGACGACGGACGCGCCGCGGGCTGCCCGGCCCCGTGGCAGCCGCCCGCGAAAGCTGTGACGATGGCGTACAGGCAGCGGACCCGACGGCCCTGGGGGAGATGACATGCCGATCAGCCGGCTGGGACTCGTCGTGCACGGTGGCCGGCCCGAGGCGGTGTCGGGAGGCCGGACCGTGCGGCAGTGGTGCGCGCGCAACGGCATCGGCTGCGTCGACATCGACGTCTGGCAGGGCCAGGGAAGCCGCCGCAGCGGCCGCGACGAAGTGCGCGCCGCGGGCAGCCCCGACCTCATCGTGACCCTCGGTGGAGACGGAACCTTTCTGCGTGGAGCCCGCATCGCCGCGAAGAAGAACGTCAAGGTGCTCGGCGTCGACCTGGGCAAGGTCGGTTTCCTGACCGAGACCGCGGTCGCCGAGGTCGAGCGGGCGCTGGACGCCGTGCACGCCGGGGAGTCCGAGTGCGAGGAGCGGATGACCCTCACCATGAGGGCCTCGAAGCTGCTGGAACTCCCCACCGACGTGGAGCAGTTCCTCTGCTACGGCCACGGACCGGCGCTCCCGCCGCCTCCGCCGCAGTCCGGTCTCGCGGCCGAGGACGACGGGGGCATCGCGCTCGACGTCACCGCCCTCAACGACGTCGTCGTGGAGAAGCTGGCGCGGGACCACCAGGTCAGCCTCGGCGTCTACATCGCCGGGCGGCTGCTGGCCTCGTACTCGGCGGACGGTGTCGTCGTCGCCACCCCGACCGGCTCGACCGCCTACAGTTTCGCCGCCGGCGGACCGGTGCTGTCGCCCCGTCTGCGGGCGGTGGTCTTCACGCCCGTCGCCCCCCACATGGCGTTCAACCGCACGGTGATCGCGAACGCCGACGAGCCGATCACGCTGCGCGTGCTGCCCCACTCGGGGCGCGCCGCGGTGAGCGTCGACGGGCAGCCGCGGGGCGTCCTCGACCCCGGCGACTGGATCGGCGTGACGGCGGCCCCCGAGCCACTGCGCCTGGTCAGGCTGAACCCCGCCAACTTCTACGGGCGCCTGCGTGAGCGGATGCGGCTGACCGACGCACCCGCCACGGCCGCGGACGGCGAGGCGCCGCCGCTGTTCATGCCCACCAGACCCGTGCCCAACGGCGTCCGCCGTCTCGACGTCCCGCCCCTGCCCTGAGCCGCGCCTCGGCGGGCACCGGACCCGTATCTGCAACCAATGGTTGCGCATTGAGGTGGCGTGGCCTACCGTGATGCGCAACCAAAGGTTGCGAAAGGAGGCGGGCGGTATGGAGTACGGCAGCATCGAGCGGGAGATCCGCATCGAGGCCACGCCCGAGGTGGTCTACGAGGTCGTCAGCAGGCCCGAACACCTGCGGGAGTGGTGGCCCGACGAGGCCGACCTCGAACCGGTGCCCGGCGGCACGGGGGTGATCACGTTCGGCGACCCGAGCGCGCCGGACGCCAAGACCGAGTCCCTCACGGTGGTGGAGGCGGACCCGCCGCGGCGGTTCAGCTTCCGGTGGGTGTACGACGACGGAGAGACCGCCGCACCCGCCGACTCGCTCCTGGTCACCTTCGACCTGATCCCCTCGGGAACGGGCACGCTGCTGCGCTTCAGCGAGTCGGGATTTCGGGAGAGGGGCTGGGAGGCGGCCGTGCTCGAGGAGGCGTACCGCGACCATGTGAAGCGCTGGGACCACTTCCTGCCCCGGCTCGTCGCCCATGCCGCCCGGGTGGTGTCGGCGCCGTGATCCCCGCCGTCGACGACGAGCTCTGGTCCGCGGTGGGGGATCCCGTCCGGCGGCGGATGCTCGACCTGCTGCTGGCCGACGGCAGCGGAACCGCGACCACGCTGAGCGATCGCCTGCCGGTCACCCGCCAGGCGGTCACCAAACACCTCGGCGTACTCGGCCGGGTCGGTCTCGTCCATGTGACCCCGTCCGGACGGGAGCGCCTCTACCAGGTCGACGAGGCGCAACTCGCCCGTGCCGTGGCCCAGTTGGCGTCCGTCGGGTCCGCCTGGGACGCCCGGCTGCAGCGCATCAGGCGGATCGCCGAGACGATCCAGCGCGGCCAGGACGGCTGAGCCCCTGCGCACGCACCTCCGGGCAACCACGACTACCTGCAAGAGAGGGAGATATCGAGATGGTGGACATCCTGCACAGGATCGGCGTCACGTCGTCCCCCGACGACGTCTACGCGGCCTTGACCACGATCGAGGGCCTGTCCGACTGGTGGACCCAGGACACGGAGGGCGACACCGAGGTCGGCGGAGTGATCCGGTTCCGCTTCGGTCCCGGCGGCTTCGACATGAAGGTGCTCCAGGCCCGGCCGGCCGAGCACGTGCGCTGGGAGGTCGTCGACGGCCCCGAGGAGTGGATCGGCACCCAGGTCCACTTCGACCTGAAACAGCAGGACGGCTTCACGATCGTGCTGTTCCGGCACGAGGGCTGGAAGGAGCCCGTGGAGTTCATGTACCACTGCAGCACGAAGTGGGCGATCTTCCTGATGAGCCTGAAAAGGCTGATCGAAACCGGCAAGGGCGAGCCCGCACCGCGCGACGTCCAGATCAGCAACTGGCACTAGAACTGTGGCGGGTCGCGCGGCCGGGTGGTCGTAGGTTCGTCAATGCGGTCGTCCGCACGGTGCCTGTGCGCATGATGGGCGTCGAGCGAGTTGCCTACGACCGGAGGAACGGATGGACATCGGAATCGGCCTTCCCAACACGGTTCCCGGTACCGAGCCGGCCAGGCTGCTGGACTGGGCCCGGCAGGCGGAGGGCGCGGGATTCAGCACTCTCGGCACGATCGGCCGGCTCGTGTACCAGGGTTACGAGGAGCTGATCGCCCTCAGCGCGGCCGCCGCCGTCACCAGCAGAATCCGTCTGACGACGAGCGTGCTCCTCGCACCGCTCCACACGAACGCCGCCCTGCTGGCCAAACAGGCGGCCTCCCTGGAACGGATCTCCGGCGGACGCTTCGTGCTCGGAGTGGGCCTCGGCGGGCGGGACGACGACTTCGCGGCCAGCGGGCTGTCCACCAAGGGCCGAGGGCGCCGCTTCGAGGAGCAGATCCAGGAGATGAAGCGGATCTGGGCCGGGGACAGGCGCGGGATCGCCGGCGGGATCGGGCCCAGGCCCGTGCGCGACGGCGGTCCCGAGCTGATCCTGGGCGGCGGGACCGAGGCCAGCTTCCGGCGGGTGGCCGAGCTGGGCGACGGCTGGATCATGGGCGGCGGCTCGCCGGACATGTTCGCCCAGGCGGCGGCCGGAGTGGACGCCGCCTGGCGGGACGCCGGCCGCTCGGGCGCACCCCGCAAGCTGTCCCTGGCCTACTTCGGGCTCGGGCCCGACGCCCGCGCCCAGGCCGACGGTTATCTCCTGGACTACTACGGCTTCCTCGGCGACGTCGCCGGCCAGATCGCCGCGAGCGCCGCGGTGACCCCGGACATGGTCAGGTCCTACGCCGCCGCCTTCGAGTCGAGCGGCTGCGACGAGCTCATCTTCGTCCCGACCGGCTCGGGCCTGGAGCAGATCGAGCTGCTCGCCGAGGCGATCGCCTGACCGGCAGCCGCGGCCGGCCTCTCACCCGGCCGCGGTTCCTCGGCGTCCGCACGGCCGGGGCAGCGGGTGACGTCACTCCTCGCGGTCGGGGATGCGCAGGGCCAGCAGGGCCACGTCGTCGTCGTTGCGTTCGGGGCGGACACGGCGCAGCAGCTGGTCGGTGAACGCGGCCAGGGGACGGTGGACCAGGGCGGCGGCGTGCCGGCGCAGCCGGTCGAGGCCCACGTCGAGGCTGTGGCCGGGGTCCTCGACGAGGCCGTCGGTGTACAGCACGAGCGTGGAACCGGGCGGCAGGCCGGCCGTCGCGTCGGGGCGTTCCCGGTCCACCCCGGTGCCCAGGAGGAGGCCGTGGCCGGTGGTGAGGTAGTGGGCCATGCCGTCCGGGCTGATCAGCAACGGCGGCGGATGGCCCGCGTTGGTCCAGGACAGGTGCCATGTGCCGTCCTCGGCCGCGTCGATCCGCGCGAAGATCATCGTGGCCATGGAGACGTCCGTGATGTGCTGGATGGCCTCATCGAGCCGTTCGACGATCCGGCTGGGCGCCTCGTCCTGGGACCAGGCGTAGGCGCGCAGCATGTTGCGTACCTGCGCCATGCCCGCCGCGGCCTCCAGGTCGTGGCCGACGACGTCGCCGATGGCCAGGGCGGTCGAGCCGTCGGACAGCGGGAAGGCGTCGTACCAGTCGCCGCCGACCTGTGAGGCGTGGGGTGCGGGCAGATAGCGGGCGGTCATCTGCAGGTCCGGCACGCCCGGCATCTGCGGCAGCAGATGGTTCTGCATGGTCTCGGCGACCTTGCGCTGCCGCTGGTACAGGCGGGCGTTGTCCAGGGCCAGCCCGGCGCGGCGCGCGATGTCCTCGATCAGGGGAAGGTCGGCGGCGGTGAAGGACAGCGGGTTCTCGCAGCGGCCCGCGGTCAGGGCGCCCAGAACCTCACGGGTGCTGCGGATGGGCGCGATGGCCACGGAGTGCATTCCGGTGGCGTCGAAGAGATGACGCTGCTCGACCGCGATGCCGGAGTCGGGTGCCCGGTCGTAGGTCCGCGGCCCGGCCAGCGTGGAGGCGACACCGCGCAGGGCCCTGGACAGCGGCATCTGCGACCGCTGCGGGACCGGGGGCATCGGGCCCTGCAGGTCCTCGCGGTGCACCAGGGTCCCGCCCTCGGCGTGCACCACGACGGTGCGCCACACCTCGTCGCGTTCGGTGATCAGATCGACGATCGCCCAGTCCGCCAGCCTGGGCACCACCAGGCCCACCAGCCGGCGCAGCGCCTCGTCTACGTCGAGGGTCGAGGTCAGCTGGGTGGTGGTCTCGGCCAGCAGGGCCAGCCGTTCGAGCTCGGTGAGGGACGCGGCGACCGGCTCCCCGGGCGCGTCGGCGTCCGGTGCGGGCTCGACGGGGTGGAAGACGACGAGCGTGCAGTCGTCGCCGTCCCCGCAGACGTACGGGGTGATCAGCCAGGAGATGCGGAGCAGGCCGCCGTCCGCCCGGGCGAAGTAGTCCTCGTCGGCCTGGGCGGTGCGCCCGGCGTGGAACGCCTGCCGCATGCTGCACTGGGTGCGCGGCAGCGGGCGGCCGTGGGGCCCGCGGTGCAGCAGATCGTGCGCGTCGTGGCCGACGAGACGGTCGGCGGACAGGCCCAGCAGCTGTTCGGCCTGCCCGTTGACGCTGAGGATGCGGCCCTCCTCGTCGACGACGTAGGCCCCGGTCCCGATGGCCCGCAGCACGCGCTGGAGGTCGGCGGAGACGGGCCGCACGGGTCGCTTCCGTGCGGCCTGCGTCTCCTTGTGCGCCGTCATGGCTCCGTCTCCTCGCCGATGGGGCCGCCGTCCGGTCCCGCCGCGGCCGTCCGCGTGCGCTTCACAGGTGCCCCCCTGAGCGTGCGCCGCACATCCTCCGGGTCCCCGGTACCCGCGTCACGGGCGCCCACCCGGCAGCCGGGCGTCACGGCGCCACCCGGATGCCCACGATGCAGGTGTCGTCGTCGGTGTCGGACCTGCTGTGCACCAGCAGCCGGTCCAGCTGCTGGTCCAGCGTGGGCTGCACCGCGCGGGCGGCCGTCAGCAGCTGGGCCAGGGACTCCTGGACGGACCGGTCACGGCGCTCGATCAGGCCGTCCGTGTACATGAGCAGGGTGTCACCGCCGGCGAGCTGGACCTCGTGCTCCTGGTACGCGGCCTCCGGGACCGCGCCCAGCAGCATCCCGCCGACCAGCGGCAGCGCGGCCGCCTCCGTGCCGCGCACCAGGACGGGCGGCAGATGGCCGGCCCGCGCCCACCTCAGGGTGTTGCGCTCGGGGTCGTAGAGGCCGCAGACGGCGGTGGCGGTGACGGCGCCGGTCAGATGGTGCGCCACCATGTTGAGCCAGGACAGCAGCTGGCCCGGTCCGGCACCGGTCACGGCGAGACCGCGCAGCGCGTTGCGCAGGACGACCATGGTGGTGGCCGCCTCGATGCCGTGCCCGGCCACGTCGCCCACGCACAGCAGGACCAGCCGCGACGGCAGGACGACCGCGTCGTACCAGTCGCCGCCGACCAGGTGCTGGGTCTCCGCGGGCCGGTAGCGGACGGCCACCTGGAGCCCCGGCACCGCCAGCGGGGCCTGCGCGGGCGGCATGATGGCGTGCTGCAGCTGGAGGGCGAGGCGGTTGCGCTCACTGGACTGCTGCTCGCTCTGGGCGAGCTGGTCCCGGGTCGCGGCGAGGGCCACCTCGGTCCAGTGGTGGGCGGAGATGTCCTGGTAGGCGCCGCGTACGGCGTACAGCTGGCCGTCCGAGTCCAGCACCGGTTCGCCCACGACACGGATGTGGCGGGTGACGCCGTCGGGGCGCTGCAGGCGGAAGGCCGCCGAGGCGGCACGCCGGTGGTGGAGCAGGGCGCGCAGGAACCGGCCGATGGCGACCGCGTCGTCGGGATGCGCGTGCGCGGGCAGGTCCTCCAGCCGCACCGGGCCGCTGGCGGCGGGCTTGCCGTAGAGGTGGTACAGCTGGCCGTTCCAGGTGATCTCACCGGTGAGGAGGTTCTCCTCGAAGCCGCCGATCCGGCCCAGCCGCTGGGCGTGCTGCAGCAGGCTCGCCAGCCGGGCCGTCTCGTCCTCGATGCGCCAGATGAGCAGCACACTGCCGCCGTGCCGGCTGATGTTGATGTCGGCCACCGCGGCCAGCGGCACATCGTCCACCAGGGCGGTCAGGCGCATCCGGCGGGCGCGGTAGGGCTCGCCGGTGGCGTAGACGCGCTCCGTCCGCTCGAACAGCTCGCTCTGGCCGGCGGCCAGCGGGTACGCCTCCAGGAGCAGGGCGCCGTTGACGGCGCCCCGCGGCCGCCCCGCGGGGTCCAGGAAGTGGATATTGGCGTGCAGGATGCGGAAGTCGACGAGCTCGCCGCCGGCGTCCAGGTGCGGCACGAGCACCAGCGCCGGGTCGTGCAGCCCGTCGGCCAGGTCCATGAGCTCGGCGACGTCCGGCAGGACGCGCGGGCCGGCGTCCTCGCCCGGGCACTGCGGGGCGCACGTCTCCAACGTGTGCGCGCACAGCTCCGCCAGCGCCTCGATCTGGCGGACGATCGGCGCCGGAGGGCTGTCCAGCGGCGCGGGCCAGGCGATCTCCAGCACGCCGTGGATGCGCCCGCCCACCCCGGCCGGTACGGCGACCCGGCCGCCCTCGGGACGGTGGTGCTGCCCGATGGAGGGCAGCCCGGTCCCGGACAGGCTCCTGATCCACTGCCCGCTGCGCTCGGCGAGGCCGCGCCGCGCCACGGTGGTCACCCCCGGCGGCACATGGCGCCAGCGTCCGGCCTCGGCGGGGGAGAACCCGGCGCTGCCCGCCAGGGTGAGCGAACCGTCGGCCCCGAGGGCCCAGATGGCCACCGCCTCCGCGCCCAGCGGGGTCAGGGCGTGTTCCAGCAGCGAGTCGGCGACGGCCTGGGCGTCATGGGCCGCCAGCGCGGCGCTCTCGGCCGCCCGCAGCCGTACGGCGGAGGTGCGTCCGTCCGGCGGGTCCGCGGGGTCGGCGGGCGCCGCGGTGGCCGCGAGGAAGGCGGCGGTCACCTCCGAAAGCCGGTCGCGGGCCGCCTGGTTGATCACCTCGACGGCGAACTCGAGCGGTGTGACCCCCGCCTGCTCGGTGAGTTCGGCGAGCTGCCGCGCGGCCTGGGCGGGCCCGCACGCCAGCCGCTCGACGAGGATGCCCTTGGCCAGTTCGATCAGGGCGCGCCCGTCCGCCTCGGCCTGCGCCGCCCGCACTTCGCGGCGCAGCCGCTCCACGGTCGCCGCGAGCCGGCCGACGGAGGACGACGGCGCGACGCCGTCCTGGTCACCGCTGCCCGCGGGCGCGCGGCCGGCCGGACCCGCGCCCTGGGGTGCGGGCTGTGCTCCCGCCGCGGCCTGGGCCGCCTGCGGGTCGGGCGGTTGACGGAGATCACTCACGGTCTGCCAGTTCCTGGGCTGGTACGTCCGAGGACGTCACGAGGTCGGCGGGTGGGCGCGGTGCGGGGGCCGGTCACACGGACAGCCAGCGTCCGACGCGGGCCATGAGGTCGCTCGTGTCGACGGGTTTGGTGACGTAGTCGTTCGCCCCGGAGGCGAGGCTCTTCTCCTGGTCGCCCGGCATGGCCTTCGCGGTGACCGCGATGATGGGCAGCCTTGCGTACTGGGGCAGGGAGCGGATCTCCTCCGTGGCCGCGTAGCCGTCCATCTCCGGCATCATCACGTCCATCAGGACCAGGCAGACGTCGGGGTGGGCCAGCAGCATCTCGATGCCCTCGCGGCCGTTGTCCGCGTGCAGGACCCGGAAGCCGTGCAGCTCCAGCACCCCGCTGAGGGCGAACAGGTTGCGCGCGTCGTCATCGACCACGAGGACCGTCCGGCCGAGGAAGGAGTCGTCCACGACCTGGGCGGGCGGCTGCTCCTCGGCACGCACCAGCGACAGCACGTCGCCCGGCTGCTCGGCGGACAGATGCAGGGTGATGCGCTCACGCAACTCGTCCAGGCTGGGCAGGAAGTCCAGCGGCCGGTCGCCCGCACGGGCGCGCAGCGCCTGCTCCTGGGCCAGGTCCACGCGGTGACCGGTGTGCACGAGCACGGGCACGCTGGCCAGCGCCGAGTCGCCGCGCATGGCCGCGAGGAAGTCCGCGCCCTCGTCGTCGGGCGTGCCCAGTTCGAGGACGACGCAGTGGCAGGGGTCGGCCGCCAGCATGCCGGCCGCCTCCTGGGCGCCGACGGCGGTGATGATGTCGACCGCCGCGTGCGGATCGTCGTGGCCCTGCGCCATGTCCGCGACCGCACGCTCGGCGACGAGGCTGAGCAGACCGCGCGGACGTTCCTCGATCACCAGCAGACGGCGCCTGCGGCGCTCCTGGGCCGGCGGCGCGGGCGCGGCGAGCGCCCGGGGCGCGGGCGCCTTCCCGGCGGCGGACACGGCCCGCGGCTGCTCCGCCGTGCGGTCGGCCGGGTCCAGCAGCTCCTCGAAGTCCTCCCGGGCCACCGGGAGATGGAGCGTGAAGGTGCTGCCCCTGCCCGGGGTGCTGTCCACGGTGACGGCGCCGCCCAGCAGCTGGGCGATCTCCCGGGTGATGGACAGACCGAGGCCGGTGCCGCCGTACTTGCGGCTGGTCGTGCCGTCCGCCTGCTGGAACGCCCCGAAGATCGTCTCCAGTTGCTGCTGCGGGATGCCGATGCCGGTGTCCTTGACCCGGAACGCCACGACGGGGCCGCCACGGTGCACGCCCGGCGGCACCTCGCGGTCGGCGGCGGGCTCGATCCGCAGCTCCACACCGCCCTGCTCGGTGAACTTCACCGCGTTCGACAGCAGGTTGCGCAGGACCTGACGCAGCCGGGAGTCGTCCGTGAGCAGATCGGCCGGGGTGCCGGGCGCGGTGGCCACGGTGAAGTCCAGGCTCTTCTGCGTCGTCATCGGCCGGAACGTCGCCTCGACGTACTCCAGCAGCTGACGCAGCGGGACCCGCTCGGGAGCCAGGTCCATCTTGCCGGCCTCGACCTTCGACAGGTCCAGGATGTCGTTGATCAGCTGCAGCAGGTCCGAGCCCGCCGAGTGGATGATGCCCGCGTACTCGACCTGCTTCGGGGTGAGGTTGCGGGAGGGGTTCTGGGCCAGCAACTGGGCCAGGATCAGCAGGCTGTTGAGCGGGGTGCGCAGTTCGTGGCTCATGTTGGCCAGGAACTCCGACTTGTACTTGGAGGCCAGCGAGAGCTGCTGCGCCCGGGTCTCCAGCTCCTGCCGCGCCTGCTCGATCTGGAGGTTCTTGGCCTCGATGTCGCGGTTCTGCGAGGCCAGCAGGGAGGCCTTCTCCTCCAGTTCGGCGTTGGAGCGCTGGAGTTCGTCCTGCTGGACCTGCAACTCCTCGGAGCGTGCCTGGAGTTCGGCGGTCAGGCGCTGGGACTCGTCCAGCAGCTCGTCGGTGCGCACGTTGGCGACGATGGTGTTCAGGTTGACGCCGATGGTCGGCATCAGCTGCGCGAGGAAGTCCTGGTGGATCTGGGTGAAGCGGGTCAGCGAGGCCAGCTCGATGACACCGAGGACCTGCTCCTCGACCACGATGGGCAGGACCGTCAGCGCCCGGGGCACCGCCTGTCCGAGGCCGGAGGAAATGGTGACGTACCCCTCGGGCAGCTCCTCGACGGTGACGGGGCGGCGGCTGCGCGCCGCCTGGCCGACGAGGGAGTGGCCGACACGGATACGAGTGGGCCGCGCGGTGTCGTCGGGACTGCCGTACGAGCCCACCAGCCGCAGTTCGGGGCCGCGTTCGGTGTCCTCGGCGAGGTAGCAGGCGCCGTACTGGGCCGAGACCAGCGGCGTGAGCTCGTCCATGATCAGCTCGGCAACCACGGGCAGGTCGCGGTGGCCCTGCATCAGACCGGAGATACGGGCGAGGTTGGTCTTGAGCCAGTCCTGCTCCTGGTTGGCCCGCGTGGTCTCGCGCAGGGACTCCACCATGGAGTTGATGTTGTCCTTGAGCTCGGCGACCTCCCCGGACGCCTCCACGTTGATCGAGCGCGTCAGATCGCCCTCGGCGACGGCGCTCGCGACCTCGGCGATCGCGCGCACCTGCCGGGTGAGGTTGCCGGCCAGTTCGTTGACGTTCTCCGTCAGCCGCTTCCAGGTGCCCTCGACGCCCTCGACCTCGGCCTGGCCGCCGAGCCGCCCCTCGCTGCCGACCTCGCGGGCGACGCGGGTGACCTCGGCGGCGAACGACGACAACTGGTCGACCATCGTGTTGATGGTGGTCTTGAGCTCCAGGATCTCGCCGCGGGCGTCGACGTCGATCTTCTTCGACAGGTCGCCGCCCGCCACCGCGGTCGTCACCAGGGCGATGTTCCGCACCTGCCCGGTGAGGTTGTTCGCCATCGAATTGACGTTGTCGGTCAGGTCCTTCCAGGTGCCGGCCACGTTCGGCACCTGGGCCTGGCCGCCGAGGCGTCCTTCGGTGCCGACCTCGCGGGCGACGCGGGTGACCTCGTCGGCGAACGCGGACAGCGTGTCGACCATGGTGTTGATGACGTCCGCCAGGGCGGCGACCTCGCCCTTGGCCTCGACGGTGATCCGCTGCGAGAGGTCGCCGCGCGCGACGGCCGCGGCGACCTGGGCGATCGAGCGGACCTGCCCGGTCAGGTTGGACGCCATGACGTTGACGTTGTCGGTCAGGTCCTTCCAGGTGCCCGACACGCCCCGCACGGTCGCCTGTCCTCCGAGATCGCCCTCGGTGCCGACCTCGCGGGCGACGCGGGTGACCTCGTCGGCGAAGGCGGAGAGCTGGTCGACCATCGTGTTGATGGTGTTCTTGAGTTCGAGGATCTCGCCGCGGGCGTCGACGGTGATCTTCTGGGAGAGGTCGCCCTGTGCCACCGCGGTGGCCACCTGGGCGACGTTGCGGACCTGCGCGGTCAGGTTGCCGCCCATGAAGTTCACGGAGTCCGTGAGGTCGCGCCAGGTGCCCTTCACGCCCTTGACGTCGGCCTGGCCGCCGAGGCGTCCTTCGGTGCCGACCTCGCGGGCGACGCGGGTGACCTCGTCGGCGAAGGCGGAGAGCTGGTCGACCATCGTGTTGATGGTGTTCTTGAGTTCGAGGATCTCGCCGCGGGCGTCGACGGTGATCTTCTGGGAGAGGTCGCCCTGTGCCACCGCCGTGGTCACCTGGGCGACGTTGCGGACCTGCGCGGTCAGGTTTCCGGCCATGAAGTTGACCGAATCGGTGAGGTCGCGCCAGACACCGCCCACACCGGGGACCTGCGCCTGGCCGCCGAGCCGTCCCTCGCTGCCGACCTCGCGGGCCACGCGGGTGACCTCGGCGGCGAACGACGACAGCTGGTCGACCATGGTGTTGACGGTCTCCTTGAGCTGCAGGATCTCGCCGTGGGCGGGCACGTCGATCTTCTGCGACAGGTCGCCCCTGGCCACCGCGGTCGCCACCTGCGCGATGTCGCGGACCTGCGCGGTCAGGTTGCCCGCCATGGCGTTGACCGAGTCGGTCAGGTCCGCCCAGGTGCCCGAGACCCCGGGCACCTCCGCCTGCCCGCCCAGGGTGCCCTCGGTGCCCACCTCGCGCGCGACACGCGTCACCTCGGACGTGAACACGGACAGCTGGTCGACCATGCCGTTGAAGACCGTGGCGATGTCGCCGAGCAGCCCCGTGCCGTCCGACGGCAGCCGGGTCCCGAAGTCACCGTCCCGCACCGCGGTCAACCCGGCCAGCAGCTGCCGCAGCTCCTGCTCGCCGGGGGCCTGCACCCGCACGTCCGTCGGTCTGCCCGTCATGCGTGCACCCTCGTTCCGCTCCCCAAGAGTCCCCACCCCAGGGACTCGGAACCGAGACGGAGCCGTAAAGCCCCGCTCACCAGCGGCGATCCCGTTTTCGACGGGGCGGCCGGATGAGAAATCGATCGCAGATTAACCCAGTTGCGTCCGGCGACAAAGCCCGGTGCGAGGGCCGCGATCCGGCGAGAAGAAGGAGCCGCGAAAATGGCATGACGCAGCGACTCAGGGGTACTCGGCCCGGTTCGGCGGCAAGGGCGCGACGCGGCGGTCGGCGCGCGACGGGGCGACGCGGGGGCCCGCCGCCGCTGGCGTCACGCCGCGATGGCGTCCTCGACGGTCGCGTGGCAGCTGACGAGGGTGTCGAGTCCCACCAGCTGCACGGTGCGCAGCACCGCGCCCCGCACCCCCGCGAGGCGCAGCCACCCCTGCGGGCCCTGCATGGCCTGATGGGCGGCGATCAAGGCGTTGACCCCGCTGCTGTCCATGAACGTCACCCCGCTCATGTCCACCACGACCCGGCGGCCGTCGGCGGGGTCCGGCGCCGGCATGGCCCGGGTCAGGGCGCCCACGCTCTGGTAGTCGACCTCGCCACGCAGGCCGAGCACGGTGATGCCGTCGATCTCGCTGCCGGCCACCGACAACTGGCCGCGCCCCACTGTTTCCTTGTTGTCTGCCACTCGCGTCCTCTGCGCACTCGGTCCGGCTGTGTCACGTCGCTGGTGCCGACGATCGCCCCTCTGCTGCCAACGATTGCCCCGAGAAGGCGAGGGCGATGCACAACCATGACGAACCTGTGGGCCGCGCCACAGGAGTAACGCGCATATTGCGGGGTAGCCGCGCGGCCATGAACGGGGTACTGCAGATCACCGGCAGAGCGCCAGTCTCGCCCGAGGAGAGTTCCCGCATGCCGGATACCGCACCAGCCGACGTGTCCATCGCTCTCGACGGGGCCGACGGCTGCATCGCCGGCGCGCGGAACCGGACGCTGGACTTCCTGAACCGGGCCCGGTCCGAGAGCGGGCTGACGGTCTCGGACCGTGCCGTCGACCTGGCGCAACTGGTCGTCAGCGAGCTGGTCACCAACGCGCTCAAGTACGCCCCCGGCCCGGTGCTGCTGCACCTGCACATCGGCGACGGGGCGGTGGACATCGAGGTGTGGGACTCCGATCCGACGCTGCCGTTCGCCCGCGCCGCCGACAGCGGACGGGTGGGGCAGCACGGCCTGGAGATCGTGATGGCGGTCGTGCAGAGCTTCGAGGCGCGCCGCGAGCCCGTGGGCAAACGCCTCACGGTCCGGCTCGCCCTGGTCGACGACCCCGACGGTCCGCTGCGGCGCTTCACGGACTGACCAGGCCCGCTCCCCGCGGCAGTGGCGGCGTGCCGCTACCGTGCGGGACATGCGCGCGCACGATCCCAGTTCACCAGGGCCGGCGGCCCGCGGCAGAGCCCGCGCCCTCGGGCTGGCCGTCGGCGGGCTGCCGACGGGTCCGCACAACGCCCTCACGGACGTGCCCGGGGTCCGGGTCGGGCACACCACGCTGATCCGCCCTCCCGAGGTGCACAGCGGGGTCACCGCGATCGTGCCGGACGGGGTGGGTCCCGGCAGCCCCCTGCCCGCCGGGGTGTTCGCGGGCAACGGCTACGGCAAGCTGATCGGCGCCACCCAGATCGCCGAGCTCGGCGCGCTGGAGACCCCGGTCCTGCTCACCTCGACGCTGTCCGCGTTCCGGGTGGCGGACGCCCTGGTGGGCTGGATGCTGGAACGGCCCGGCACCGCGGACGTCCGGAGCGTGAACCCGGTGGTGGGGGAGTGCAACGACGGTCTCCTGTCCGACATCAGGTCGCGTCCGGTGCGGGAGGAGCACGTGCGCGCCGCGCTCGACGAGGCGTCCGGCGGCCTGCTCGCCGAGGGCTGCGTCGGCGGCGGCACCGGGCTGACCGCGCTCGGTTTCAAGTCCGGCATCGGCACGTCCTCGCGGCGGCTGCCGCTCGCCGGCCGGGAGATCACCCTCGGTGTGCTGGTGCAGGCCAATTTCGGCGGCACGCTGCGGGTACGGGGCCGCACGGTCACGCCCGCCGACGTGGGTCTGCCGCTCGCGGGCCCGGCCCCCGAGACCGGATCCTGCATGGTGGTGGCCGCCACCGACGCGCCGCTGGACGCGCGCCAGCTGACGCGCCTGGCCCGCCGCGGCGTCTACGCCCTGGCCCGGGTGGGTGCCGCCTACGGCCACGGCAGCGGCGACTACGGCCTCGCCTTCGGCACCCGGCCCCTGGGCACACCCGCGGGCCCGGCCGTCGTCCGCGACGACGACCTCGACCCGCTCTTCGCCGCCGCGCTCGACGCCGTGGAGGAGGCCGTTCTCAACGCCCTTCTGACGGCTACGACCACCACGGGACCGCGCGGTCACACGCGCCACCCCCTGCCCGCGGCACCCCTGCTCGCGCTGCTTCGGGACGCGGCGGCCGAGGAGTGCGAGAGGAGCGAGCGGCCGGGCGCGTAGGTCAGGACGTCGTCGGGCGGGCCGGCGCCATCGCCCAGCGGACCGCCGACGTGACGGCGCTTCCCAGCGGCCGGACGCACCACTCGTCGACGACCGGGAGCCTCACGAGGCGCAGTTGCCGCGCGGCCCAGTCGGGGAGCAGGGAGACGGCGTTCGCGGCCAGGACGCCGTAGGGGAGGCGGGCGGCGAGCGGGACGGGCGGGTTCAGGAGCAGGAAGCGGGCGGCCTCGCGTGCCTGGGTGGTGGCGCGCAGTTCCGGTCGGTACGAGGCGAACAGCTCGGCGAGTTCCGCGCGATTGCGGGGCGGGTCGGGCACACCCAATTCGGTGGCGATGCGGGCGGTGTCGGCGATGTAGCCGTCGCAGCCCTCGTCGGAAAGGGGATTCATTCCGTAGCGCTGATGTGCGCGCAGGAAACTGTCGATCTCGGCCGCGTGCACCCAGCCGAGCAGATGCGGGTCGGCGGCGTGGTATTCGTCTCCGTCGGCGGTGAATCCGTGAATGCGCTCGTGGACGGACCGGACCTGTTCGCAGATCTGCTCCGCGTGCTCGGCCGTTCCGTAGGTCGTCGTCGCGAGGAAGGTGCTGGTGCGCTGGAGCCGGCCCCACGGGTCGCCGCGGTAGCCGGAGTGGGCCGCCACGGCCGCCATGGCCAGGGGGTGGAGGGACTGCAGCAGGAGCGCGGAGAGCCCGCCGATGAACATCGAGGCGTCCCCGTGCACGCGGCGGACCGGGCGCTCGGGCTCGAACCAGCGTGGACCAGGGGTTTCGTGGATGCGGGCGCGGTTGCGCGGGCCGTCGGGGCCGGCGACGCGGGTGAAGAGCCCTCTGCCGAGCTGACCTCGTAGACCGGACACACCGGACGTTCCCAACTGGACGATTCTCATCGGCGCGGGGCCCTTCCTGCTCGGTCGGCCCCGTCGCTGTGTGCCACGGGCCGACGGTGTCCAGTGTCGCGCGGACGGCGGCGCGCGGGTACGGGGGGCAGACGTGCCGGACATGGGCGGGGGGGGGGGCCCCCGGGGCCCCCCCCCCCCGGGGCCCCCCCGGCCCCCCCGCCCGCCCCCCCACCACACCCCCCCCCACCCCCCCCCC
>NZ_JBIWOE010000040.1:0-26427 GCF_044767585.1 Streptomyces sp. NPDC101225 | reverse complement strand
GCGGTGGTCTCTGGCGCGGGCGGGGGCGGGGGGGGGTTGCGGCTCGGCGGCGGGGGGGGTGGGGGGGGGGGGCGGCGCGGCGCCGGCGCCCGGCCCCCCCCCCCCCGCCCATGTCCGGCCGGTTCTACCAGCGGTACCAGCGGCCCTTGCGGCCGTCGTGCCCGGCCGGCCGGACCACGAATCCGAGCAGCCACAGCACCACGACGATGACCGCGACCCACCACAGCGCCTTCAGCGCGAAACCGGCACCGAAAAGAATCAGGGCAAGCAGGAGAACAAGAAGCAAGGGAATCATGTATTACGCACCTCCGACGCTTCTGGTGCCCCGGGAAATGCAGGGCACGCACGGAAATTCCCTTGTTTGTTCCTGGTGGGACCGGGAATTCGGATGCGCCGCGCGGCGCACGCCCGACGAGGCTCACCGGCCGAGTCCGAGAAGCTGTACCGCCCGGCTCAGCACCACCACGCCCGCGAGAATCAGCAGGACGCCCAGCACCACCGGCAGCAGCCACCGGCCCGTGCGGATCTGCTCGCCGAACAGGGTGATGCCCAGCGCCAGGCTGACCGTGGCGTCGCCGATGGTGAGCGCGGGCTGGGACACGACCAGCGGGCCGGCCTGGAGGGCGTTCTCCAGCAGGAGCAGCGCGGCCACTCCGGTCAGCGCGAAGCCGTAGGTCTGCCAGGAGGCGAGGAACGCGGTGGGGCCGTGATCGGCGAACGTGCCCGTGGCGGACTTGAGCAGGGCGGCCGTCAGGGCGTTGCCGATCGCCGCCGCGGCACCGAGGAGAGCGGCGCGCAGGGCGGCCGGGCGCCCGGGGCGGGCCAGCACGGCGGCCGCGGCCATCGTGCCCAGACAGAGGGCGAGCACCGGAATCCAGCGTGTCATCGGTGCCTGGTCGTCGGCTCCGCGCGGGGCGGCGGAGGCGAGTCCCAGCGCCAGCCCGGCGACCACGCCGGCCACCCCCCACCAGCCCAGGCCCGGCAGCCTGCGGTGCATCAGCGGCGAGGCGACGAGCAGGGCGAAGGGCAGTTCGAGGATGAACAGCGGCTGTACGAGGGCGAGGGGGCCGTTGACCAGCGCCAGGCTCTGGAAGAGCGCGGCACCGATCACCCCGGCCATACCGATCACCCAGGCGGGTCTGCGGACCAGTTCCGCGAGCAGGCGCAGACCGCCCCTGCTGGTGGTGGACGCCGCCTTGCGCTGGAAGGCGGTGCCGACGGCGTTGCTCGCGGCGCCCGCGACGGCGAAGACCGCGGCCAACTCGATCATGCGGTGCCTCGCAGGGGAGGGGGTGGTGCGGCAGCCGTTCTCCGGCCAGGCCCTCGGCAGCCCCAGCCTACGCAGCGGCCGGTGGTCCGGCATGCGGGGGCGGAGCCGGAGGCCGGTGTCGCGTGACG
This sequence comes from Streptomyces sp. NPDC101225, assembly GCF_044767585.1. Classification (NCBI taxonomy): domain Bacteria; kingdom Bacillati; phylum Actinomycetota; class Actinomycetes; order Kitasatosporales; family Streptomycetaceae; genus Streptomyces; species Streptomyces sp. NPDC101225. Next base: position 25,029 of record NZ_JBIWOE010000040.1, on the reverse strand, counting down.
GTGCCCGCCCGGGGACGTGTCCGGGCGGGCACCGCGATGCGCTCAGGACTCCGCGTCAGCAGTTGCGGACGGACCAGACGGGGTTCCAGTCCTGCGTCCCCACCTGCGGCGGGGAGAAGGCCCGCAGAACCTGGCCCTGGGCACCGTAGAAGTACGAAGTGACCGAGCCGGTCTGCTTGTTGAGGTAGTAGCCCGAGTCGAGCCAGTGGGACAGGTAGTAGCGGTTGCAGGTGTAGAGGAAGAAGACCTTCCATTGCGAGACGGTGGGATCCCACACCTCGAGGCAGAGGTTCCCGGCCGTGCAGTCGAACTGCTCGTTCTCCGCCCGGTGGATCCAGTTGGTGGCGGGCGAGATCGTGGGCGAGACCGCGGCGGCCTGCGCCGCCGGGGCCCCGGCGGCGTGCGGTGCCGCCGGTGCGACCTGGGCGGTGCCGCCGGCGGGCGAGCCGGGGACGGGCGACGCGTGGGCCGGTCCAGTGGCGAAGGCGGCCGTCAGCGCCCAGGCCGACACGGCGATGACGGCGAACAGGGATCGCTTCACGCGCACGGTGGAGCCCTCTCCGTCGGTGCGGCGCGGGCCGCGGTCGGTGCGGCCGCTGTGCCGGCGGCTCAGCACTCGCCCCGCCAGACGACACGGGTGATGGTCAGGCCCGCCTCGGCGTCGGCCTTGTACCGGCCGGGGCCGGGGTTGTAGTGGAAGCAGTCGGTCGACGGCTGCCCGCCCAGGTACGACGTGACGTCGACGTGGTCGGCCCCCGGGTGGCGGACCCCGTTGTTGAAGATCGAGCCGACGCCGAGACTGCCGGACCAGTTGCCCGCCACCTTCAGCAGCAGCCGTCCCGTCTGGCCGGGCCCGCTGTAGGCGCAGAAGTAGCCCTTCCCGCAGCCGGGCGGGTTGGCCTCGGCGGCCGCCGTCGGGGCGGTGGCGAGGACGCCGGTCAGGGCCACCGCCACGGCTGCCGCGGCCAGCGCGGGAAGGCGCCCGCCGGTCGGCGCCGGGCGCGGCCGGGCCGTCAGCATTCGCCCCGCCAGACGACCTTGACGATACGGGTGCCCGGGGCGGCGTTCCCCTTGTAGGTGCCGGGGCCCGGGTTGTAGTGGAGGCAGACGGTCTCCGATCCGCCCTCGACGGCGTACGTCATGTCGACGTGGTCGGCGCCCGGGAACCGGACGCCGTTGTTGAAGGCGGAGCGGAAGACGACGTCGCCGGACCAGTTACCCTTCGTCCGCATGACGAGTTGACCGGTCTGGTCCACCCCGCTGTAGGCGCAGAAGTATTCCTTCGGGCAGCCGGGCGGATCGGCCTCGGCCGAGGCACCCGGCGCGGTCGCCAGCACGGCGGCGAAGGCGGCGGCGGCCACCGCCCCGACAGCAGCACGTTTGCGCATGACGCATTTCCCCCTGTTGGTCGGTCGCGCGAAGATCTTGGTCGTGTGCGTCTCCAGGCTGCCCGCCGGCGACGCCGTGCGCCAGGTCATTCGATCCTCGTCGAATACGCCTGATGACGTGGCCGAACGGCCGTGCGCGCAGGCCGGATCGGCGAGCGCGGTTGGCGCGAAACGGGATATCGGGGTATTCGCTTCCACGGGACCATGAGGACAATCGCGTGCCATCGCGTGCCCCCCATCAGCTCATCACGTGACCGACTGCGAGAGAGTTCCGTGCTCCGAGTGCATTTCACGCGCGAAGACTTGCTCAGGACGCGCGTCGCCGCCGCCCCCGATCCTTTGTGGGAGACCGTCCTCAGCCTGAATCTCCTGGGGACGCGTCAGGGAAGGGCCGTCTTCGACACCTGGCGGGCCCAGGCGCGTTCCCGGCTACGCCGTCTGCCCCTGCGGCAGTTGCACCTGGTCCGGGCCCTGGCCCCGCCGCGCGGCAATTTCCCCGACTTCCTCAATCCCGCCGAGGCCTCCCGCGGACTGCCGGAGGGGATCGAGGCGATTCTCTCCACCTCGCGCAGGCGGCTGCGCGAGGAGATGACCGTGCTCGCCGCGGCGCCTTCCTGGCTGCGCCCGCTCGCGGACGGCGAACCCTCCGCACTGGAGACCCTCGGGCAGGCACTGCACCGCTATTTCGACGCGGCCCTGAACCCGTACTGGAACGCGGTGCGCGCACAGATCGAGGCGGATCGCGCCGTACGCGCCCGGGAGTTGCTGCGCGGCGGGGTGGACGCGCTCCTGTCGACCCTGGGCCCGTCCCTGCGCTGGCGCCCGCCCGTGCTCGAAACGGCCTATCCCCTCGACCGGGACCTTCGGCTGCACGGCAGGGGCATCCTGTTGGTGCCCTCCGTGTTCTGCTGGCAGACGCCCATCACCCTGACGGACCCGGGGCTGCCACCCGTGCTGGTCTACCCCGTCGCGCGCACCCACCACTGGTGGCCGCCCCAGCGGCCGGGCGGCCCGGCCCGTACGACGCTGGAACGGCTCCTCGGCAACGGGCGGGCGGCCGTGCTCCGCGCCCTGGAGGACGGGTGCACGACCGGTGAGGCGGCCCGCCGGGCGGGCGTCACCGCCGCGACGGCCAGCGAACACGTCAGGATTCTGCGGGAGGCCGAGCTGGCGGCTTCGGTCCGCGACCGGAACAGCGTGCTGCATGTGGTCACTCCGCTGGGCCTCGGCCTGCTGAGGGCCAATCGGGTGCGAGCGGAGTGAACGCGACGTGCACGGCCGGGGCGGAGACCCGGGGGGCCGGCGTTCACCCGGGGGCGGACCGGGTGGACGACGGACCCACCCGGTGAGGTACCGGCGGCCCGTGCCGGAACGCTCGGTGCCCGCCACCCGGCTGCGCCCGGTGCGCGCGCCTGGCAGGAGGCCTGACCCCGGGCCCCGGTCCCGGCGCTAACCGGCCCGGAAGAGCGTGACGTTGAACAGCCCGCGCAGCAGCCGGTCGGCGAGGGGCAGCAGGAGCCGGAAGCGCAGGGGCAGCCGGGCCCGCACGGCGCGAGGCGGCCGGGTGACGGAGGCCGCCTCCACGACCCGCAGCCCGAGCCGCTCCAGCGAGCGCGGATCCTCGCAGGACCAGGCCCAGCGAGCCTCCATCCGCTTCTGGACCGCCTGCTGATGCTGCTTCTCCAGCAGCCTCCGCGGATAGGTGTCGAGCGCCACCAGAGCGCCGGGGAACCGCCGCGCGAGGCGGGTGAGCGCCGCGGCCACCTCGTCCTCCGGGAGGTACACGAGCACCCCCTCGGCCACGAAGAAGTACGGCCCGGGGGACTCCTCGACCGTGCGCAGCCACCCCTCGTCCAGCGCGGACGCGGCGACCGTGCGGCGGCGTTCGGTGTCCGTGAAGAATGTCCGGCGCAGTGCGACGGTGTCCGGGAGGTCGAGGTCGATCCAGTGCACCGTGCCGTTGTCGACCCGCTCGAAGCGGGTGTTGAGCCCCGTGCCGATCTCGACGACCGTCCCCGCCGGGTGCTCCGCGAGGAACGCCCGCACCCAGGAGTCCATGATCACGGTACGCAGGACCGTGATCGCCGATCCGGGTCCGGGACCGTACTTCTCGGCCGGGTAGTCGATCTCGCGGATCATCCGCACGGCCTGCGGATCCCGCAGCAGAGGCCGCTTCTTCTCGGACTCCCGGGCCCGCGCGGCCAGCGGAATGAACAGCGTCTGCTGAACGGAGCCGAGTTCCACCGGTCGCTTCCCCTCGTGCGTGTCGCTGGTGCCGGTCATGGTCCACCTTCTCACCCGGCGCGGGAAGGGCGGCACGGACGCCTCCCGCGTCCGTGCCGCCCCGTCCCGTGGTCAGGCGGCGGGCCCGGCGGCCTCCGCGGGGGTGGTGGCGGGCCGGGCCGGCAGCGTGAGCACGGCCAGGAAGCCCGCGACCGCCACGGCGGCGAAGAAGTAGAAGCCCCACGGGTGGCCGATGCCGGAGGCGACCAGGGCGCCCGTGATGGTCGGGCCGACGATGGAGCCGATCCGGCCGATGCCGGAGGCGGAGCCGAGGGCCGTGCCGCGGACGGCGGCCGGATAGTAGTTCGTGACGTAGGCGTAGACGAGCACCTGCGCCGAGAAGACGAACACACCGGTGAGGAAGACCACGACGTCCAGCAGCAGGTCGCTGTGCATCTTGACGCTGAGGCAGGCCAGCAGCGCCACCGAGACCGCGAACCAGCCGAGCGCGGTGAGCTTGATGCCGCGCCGGTCGGCGACGTGGCCGCCCAGGATCAGGCCGACCACACCGCCGACGTTGAGGACGAGCAGCTGGGTGACGGCCGTGGGGACGGGGTAGCCGGCGTCGTTCATCAGCTTGGGCAGCCATGTGTTGAGGCCGTAGACCAGCAGCAGGCCCATGAACGAGGCGACCCAGATGCCGATGCCGGCACGGAGATAGGCCGGCTTGAGCAGTTCGGAGAACGGCACGCGCCGGGACGCGGGCGCCTCCTTGGCGCGGGCGAACGCCTCCGACTCCGGCAGCCGGAACCACTGGACGGCCGCGATGACGAGACCGGCGACACCGAGGACGTAGAAGAGGACCTGCCAGTTCTCGGTGACCTGCAGGGCGAGGAGCGAGGTGATGACCGCGCCGGTGTGGTAGCCGGTCATGGTCAGCGTGCTGGCGCGTGCCCGCCGGGCGGCGGGCATGTGCTCGGCCATCATCGTCAGGGACACCGGCATGCAGGCGCCCAGGCCGATGCCGGCGACGAGCCGCAGCGCGGCGAACATCCCGACCGACGTGGCGAGCGGCACCAGCAGGGTGAGCAGGGAGAACTCGACCACCGAGCCGATGAGCAGCAGCCGCCGCCCGAACCGGTCGGCGAGCGGGCCGACCAGGACGGCGCCGATGGCGACGCCGACGAGTGACAGCGTGGCGACGGTGGTGGCGTCGGCCGCCGTCATGCCGAGGTGGTGGGTCTTCAGCAGCGTCGGGATGATGGCGCCGAGGACGACGAGGTCGTAGCCCTCCAGCAGGACGGTGATCCAGCAGAGGACCACGGTCCAGACGTTGCGTCCGGCCGGGCCGGTTCTCGTGTCGGTTCTGGTGGTGCGGGGCGAGGCGACAGATGCCATGGTGATGTTCCCTCTGGAGCGGCTACGGGGGACTGGGTGCGGGGGCGGGGGGAGGTCTTCTCCGGGACCCGGCTAGAACGGGTAGTCGGCGATGTCGGGGCGGACGGTGACCCACTGCGTCTCGGTGAAGGCCTCGACGTTGGCGGCGGCTCCGCCGAACCGGGACCCGGTGCCGGACGCCTTGACCCCGCCGAAGGGGGCGTTGGGCTCGTCGCCGACGGTCTGCTCGTTGATGTGGACCTTGCCGGAGTCGATCCGGTCGGCGAGGGTCATGGCCGTGCCGACGTCTCCGAGGATTCCGACGGACAGGCCGTACTCGCAGTCGTTGACGATGCGTGCGGCCTCCTCCAGCGTCGAGAACCCGATCACGGGCGCGACGGGCCCGAAGATCTCCTCGCGCCAGGCCGGCATGTCGGTGGTGACGCCGGTGAGCACGGTCGCCGGGTAGCAGGTGCCCGCGATCTCCCCGCCCGCGGCCGGCGTCGCGCCCGCCGCGACACTCGCGGTGACGATGCCGTGCACCCGCTCCAGCTGACGCCGGTCGATGATCGGGCCGAGGGCCACGTCCTCGCGCGCGGGGTCGCCGACCGGCAGCGCCCGGGCCTTCGCGGCGAGCGCGGCACCGTACTCCACCAGCAGCGACTCGTGCACGATGTGGCGGCCGGTCGTCATGCAGATCTGGCCCTGGTGCAGATACGAGCCGAACGCGCCGGCCGAGGCGGCCTTCTGCACGTCCGCCCCCGGCAGGACCACCAGCGCGTTGTTGCCGCCGAGTTCGAGGTGGGCCCGCTTCAGCAGCCGGCCGGCTTGTTCGCCGATCGCCCGCCCGACCGGCGTCGAGCCGGTGAAGGAGATGACCCGCACCTCCGGCGCCTCGACGACGGCCTGTCCGACCGAGCCGTCGCCGGGCAGCAGATGCAGCAGGCCGGGAGGCAGTCCGGCCTCCTCGAAGACGCGGGCGACGACCACTCCGCCGCCGACCGCGGTGCGCGGGTCCGGCTTGAGCAGCACCGCGTTGCCCAGGGCCAGCGCGGGTGCCACCGAGCGCAGGCCGAGCAGGAGCGGGAAGTTGAACGGCGCGATCACGCTGACCACTCCCGCCGGGCGGCGCCGCGCGAACGACCAGCGCGCCTCCTCGGACGTCAGCACCTCGCCCTGCGGGTGCGTCGGCAGCCCGGCGCACTCGAAGCACTCGCCGATCGCGAGCTGGACCTCGAACGCCGCCTTGGAGCGCACCGAACCGCCCTCGCGGACCAGCCAGTCCTCGATCTCGCCGGCGTACTCGGTGAACAGCTCACCGGCACGGCGCAGGACGGCCGCCCGCCGCCGCGGCGGGACGGCGGCCCAGTGCCGCTGTGCCTCGGCGGCCCGGGCCGCGGCGCGGTTCACGTCCTCGGCCGTGGCCAGGCCCACGGTGCCGAGGTGCGAGCCCGTCGCCGGCTCGGTGACCGGGTGTGCGCGGGTGGCGTCCTTCCAGCCGTCGCTGAAGAACCTCTTGCTCCAGACAGCGCTGTCCAGGAGTGTCATCGTCTTTCCTTCCGTCACCCAAGGGGTGGTGAGTCCTCCGAGAAGGGGCCTGCGGTCGTACGGTCGCGGGACGGTCGTCAGGACGGCGTGGTGAGCGCCGTGTCGACCTGGACCAGCCGGGGTCCGTCCGGGCGCTCGGCGAGGACGGCCCTCAACTCCGCCACTGCGCCGACGTGTCGGGCGGACACCCCGTAGCCCTCGGCGATGCGGGTGAAGTCCAGACCCGGGATGTCCATCCCGGGCGCGTCCGGCACACCCAGGAGGTCGCCGAACCAGCGCAGCGCCCCGTACGTGCCGTTGCGCAGCAGCACCACGGTCACGGGCAGGCGGTGCCGCGCGGCCGTCCACAGCGCGGTGATGCCGTAGTTGGCCGAGCCGTCGCCGATCACGCCGACGACCGGGCGGTCGGGCTGAGCCATGGCGACCCCGACCGCCGCGGGCAGGCCGAAGCCGAGGCCGCCGGCGGCCGGGAAGTAGTAGGAGCCGGGCCGGCGCAGGTCCATCTGCCGCCACCACGACGCGTTCGTGGAGGTCGACTCGACCACGTAGGCGGTGTCGCCGGGCAGTTCGTCCCGCAGGGCCGCGAAGACCTCCTCCGGGTGCAGGCGCGGGCCGTCCGCCGTGCGCGGCGCGGGCACGGGGCGGTAGTCACCGGGCGGCCGGCCGGGTGCGTCGAGCACCTTCAGCAGCAGCTCGATCACCGCGGCGGGGTCGGCGACCAGCGCCTCGCCCATCGGCGCGCGGGCGGCGGCGGAGGTGTCCTCGGTCACCTGGATCAGGCGGGTGCCCGCGGGCAGATACCGCCCCGGCAGATACTCGTGGTAGCGGAAGACCGGGGCTCCGAGCACCAGCACGAGGTCGTGGCCCTCGAAGGCGCGGGAGACGGGTTCGATGCCGGCGGGCAGGATGCCCCGGAACTGCGGATGGCGGTTGGGGAAGGGCAGCCGGAACTGCGACGGCGCCGCCCACACCGGGCCGCCCAGCCGCTCGGCCAGCCGCACCGCGTCGTCGAACAGCCCGGCGGCGTCGATGTCGCCGCCGAGCACGAGCGCGGGCCGCCGCGCCCCGGCGACCGCATCGGCCAGCAGGCGCCCCTGCTCCCCGCCCGGCACGGCGGCGCGCCGCACCTGCCGGTCCAGCACGGCCGGCGCGTTCTCGCCCGCGTCCGCCGCCCAGTCGTCGTAGGGGACGGACAGGTAGGTCGGGCGGCTCTGCAGCCGTGCCTCGAAGACGGCCTGCGCGAGCGCGCGGGGCACGTCCTGGGCGCAGGCCGGCTCGGCGGCCCAGCCGACGAGCGGCTTCATCAGGGAGGGGGCGTCGACGTTGGAGAGGTTGGCCTCCGGCCCGATGGCCGGCCGCACCTGCTGACCGGCCACGAGCACCAGGGGCGTGCGCGCGGCCACGGCGTTGGTCAGCGCTCCCATCGCGTTGCCGGAGCCGGAGGCGGCGTGCAGGTTGACCAGCACCGGACGGCCCGTGGCCTGCGCGTAGCCGTCGGCCATGCCCACCACGGCGCCCTCGTGCAGCCCCAGGACGTAACGGAACCCGTCCGGCAGACCGGCGAGGAAGGGCAGTTCGTTGGAGCCGGGGTTGCCGAAGACGGTGGTGAGCCCCTGCCGGCGGAGGAACTCATGGCAGATACGACGCACGGATGGCACAGGCGGTCCTCTCAAGTGGTGCGGGACACGCTAGGCACCGCGCGACATGCCGACCAATAGATGTTGGCGCGCTGCGATATAGACTCCATCGATGTGAGCAGCTTCGATCTCAACCTCGCCCGCGTCTTCGTGCTGCTCTACGAGACCGGCAGCGTCACGGCCACCGCCGAGACCCTGCACGTCACCCAGCCCACCGTGAGCTACAGCCTGGGCAAGCTGCGCCGCCACTTCGACGACGAACTCTTCCGCCGCACGGGACGCGGCCTGACCCCCACCGCCGGTGCCCAGCGCCTCTACGAGCCGCTGCAGCGGGCCCTCGCCGACATCGACACGGCGACCCGCCAGGGCGACCGCTTCGACCCGCGGACCATGTCCGGCCGTTTCACCGTCGCCCTCTCCGACCTGGGCGAGGCGACCCTGCTGCCCCGCCTGGTGGCCGCGGCCCGCGCGGACGCGCCGCGGGTCTCCTTCACCGTCCGCCCGCTGGACGTCGACGCCGCCGAGAGCCAGCTCCGCCGGGGCGAACTCGACGCCTTCGTCGCGACCCCGGTCCTCACCTCGCACCGAACCGTCCGCATCCCGCTCTTCCACGAGCGCTACGTCGGCATGGTCGCCGCCGGGCACCCGCGGATCCGCGGCGGTTCCGTCGCCCTGCCGGACCTCGCGGCCGAACATCACGTGACGGTGTACGGGCCCAGCGGCCATGTCGTGCCCCGGTCCCTGCTCGCCACGTACGGCCTGCTGGACCGGGTGGCCGTGGAGGCCACGCGCTTCTCGATGCTCCCCTACGTGCTGGAGCGGACCGATCTCGTCGCGATCGTTCCCGAGTACGTCGGCGAGGTGTTCACCGCTTCCCATCGGCTGCGTCTGGTGCGACTCCCCTTCGAGACCGAGCCCATCGAGGTCGCCCTCTACGCCCGGCACGAGGCGTCACGCAGCCCTTCGCAGCGCTGGCTGGTCCATTTCATGGCCGAGGTGCTGGGCGAACTCGTCAGCCCGGCGCAGCTCCCGCCGAGCAGCAGCCCCAATTCACACGCATAGAAAGCTTCTATTGCGTTCATTGAAAAACGGTTCGGGTGGAGGCAAGAGGTCTTGTTGACCGGCGTCTGCACGGCTGACATTTTTACTGCACCGCGTACAGAGGTGCTCCCAGAATAACGCGTGACATTTTCCTGCCGGGCACCGCTTCGGAGAAATTCACCCCGTACAAGGAGCAGGAACATGGCAACGCGAGCCAGGCATTGGCGTCCCGGCATGGCGGGGGCGGCCGTACTCGGTCTCGCCCTGACCGCCTGCGGCGGGGCGAAGGTCGGCGGCGACTCCGCCGCGGCGGGCGGGAGTCCGGGCAGGTGCGGCACGTTCAGCCTCGCGGTCAACCCATGGGTGGGCTACGCGGCGGACGCGGCGGTCGTCGGGTACGTCGCCGAGCACGAGATGGGCTGCAAGGTCGTCAAGAAGGACCTGAAGGCCGAGATCGGCTGGCAGGGGTTCGAGACGGGCGAGGTCGACGCGATTCTGGAGAACTGGGGTCACGGCGACCTGAAGAAGAAGTACATCGACCAGCAGAAATCCGCCGTCGACCTCGGCGCGACCGGCAACAAGGGAATCATCGGCTGGTACATACCGCCGTGGATCGCGAAGAAGTACCCGGACATCGTGAACTGGAAGAACCTCAACAAGTACGCGCCGCACTTCAAGACCTCCGAGTCGGGCAGCAAGGGCCAGCTGCTCGACGGCGACCCGTCCTACCAGACCAACGACGCCGCCCTGGCGAAGAACCTGAAGCTGAATTTCAAGGTGGTCTACGCGGGCAGCGAGACCGCCCTGATCCAGAGTTTCCGGGACGCCGAGAAGAACAAGAAGTGGATGATCGGCTACTTCTACGAGCCGCAGTGGTTCTTCTCGGAGGTGCCGCTGGTCCACATCGACCTGCCCCCGCACACGGCGGGTTGCGACGCCGATCCGGCGAAGGTCGCCTGCGACTACCCGGTGTTCGACCTCGACAAGATCGTCAGCACCCGTTTCGCCAGGTCCGGCAGCCCGGCCTACGACCTGGTCAGGAAGTTCAGATGGACCAACACCGACCAGAACACCGTCGCCAGGTACATCGCGGTGGACAAGATGTCACCGGAGGCGGCGGCGAAGAAGTGGGTCGAGGCGAACCCCGACAAGGTGAGGACCTGGCTGGGCGGGTGATGCCCGGCCGGTGACGTGCCCGGGCGGCCGCGCCCCGGACCCCGGCCTCAGGCCGGGTCCAGGGCGCAGCGGAATCCGACGTTGCCGGTCGCCGAGTCCGGGAACAGGCCCTGGCGCGCGGCGACCCGGTAGCGGCGGCAGTAGGAGGCGTGGCACAGGTAGGAACCGCCCTTGGTGACGCGCCGGCCGGCGCCGGGCGAGAACGGGTCCGCGCACCACTCCCAGACGTTGCCGGTGGTGTTGTACAGCCCGAAGCCGTTGGGCTCGTAGGCGTCGACCGGGCAGGTGCCGTACCAGCCCTCGGCCGTCGGGTGCCGGTCGGGGAATTCGCCGTGCCACACGTTCATACGGCGGCGGCCGCCCGGCTCGAACACGTCGCCCCAGGGGAACACCTTGGCGTGCAGGCCCCCTCGGGCGGCGCGTTCCCATTCGGCCTCGGTGGGCAGTCGCTTGCCGGCCCAGGCGCAGTAGGCGCGCGCGTCGTCCCAGTCCACGTGGACGACCGGGTGGTCCGGCCGGTCCTCCCAGGTGGAGTGCGGGCCGTCGGGCCGACGCCAGTCGGCGCCCTCCACCTGCCGCCACCAGGGCGCGGCCGCCACGCCCCGGGTGGGCGGGAAGTCGTCCGGGAGCCGTCCGGCGAAGACGAACGACCAGCCGAGGCGCTCGGCGGAGGTCCGGTAGCCGGTGGCGGCGGCGAAGCGGGCGAACTGCGCGGTGGACACCGTGCGGGCGTCGATCCAGAAGGAGTCGACGAACACCGTGCGCACGGGTCCCTCCCCGTCGGCCGGGTAGGCGAGCGCGTCCTGACTGCCCATGAGGAACTCGCCGGCGGGTACGGCCACCATGCCGTCCGTCGTCGCCCGGTGCGGGGCGGACGGTACGGGCGCGCCACGCTCCGCGCCCGTGCCGCCGGACGGCGCGCAGCAGTTCACTGCGCCCCCATGACGCGGCGGTGCAGTCCGCCGTCGAACTCCCCGGCGTCCGCGGCGTCCGCGGCCAGGTCGATGCGCACCGTGTGCACGGTGCCGGTGAACTCGTTGTCGAGGACGGGATAGTCGTCCGTCACCGGGGTGCTCAGATCCACTCCGACGTCGAGCGTCTCGTCGAAGGAGAAGTAGTACGGGATGGTCCGATCGACGCGTCCCGTTCCGTGTTTCTCGTCGTCCACCAGGAGGGTGGCGGTCCCGCCCTTGCCGAGACCTCCGCCGTCGTAGTCGAACTCGAGCCGGATCTCGTGCCGTCCCGGTGCCAGGGGCCGGCCGCCGCGCACGGTGTACAGGTTCATGCCGAAGTAGTTGTAGGCGTACGCCGGCCTGCCGCCGCTGAAGTACAGGGACCAGCCGCCGAACCGTCCGCCCTGCGCGACGATCACGCCCTCGGCCGCCGTCGGCGGGAGGCCGACGTGGGCGGTGATGCTGTGGGAGCGGTTCTTGACGTTGGGCGTGGTCTCCTCGGTGAAGCGCCGCATCCCGGCGCGGTAGGTGACCGAGGTGCGGTCGCCCAGCAGGTCGATGCGGCCGGCCATGGCCGGGTTCTCCCGTTCGGTGACCCGGTCGTCCAGGGGGAAGACCTGGTACTTCGCCGCCTCGATCAGGAAGAGGTCCTGCAACGCCCGCAGTCTGTCCGGGAGTTGGGCGGCGAGGTCGTGGGCCTGACTCCAGTCCCGGCTCAGGTCGTACAGCTCCCAGACGTCGTCGGCGAACCTCCGTTCCTTGTCCGGCACCATCTCCCAGGGGATGCCGTGGCGGGTGACGGCCATCCAGCCGTCGTGGTAGATGCCGCGGTTGCCGCACATCTCGAAGTACTGGGTACGGCGATGCTCCGGAGCGTCGGCGTCGGCGAGCGTGGGCCGCATGCTCGCGCCCTCGACGGGCTGCTGCGGCACCCCGTCCACGCTGAACGGCGCCGGGATTCCCGCGCAGTCCAGGATCGTCGGCAGGACGTCGATCACGTGCGAGAACTGGTGGCGCAGCCCGCCCCGTTCGGCGACGCCGCGCGGCCAGTGCAGGATCATGCCGTCACGGGTGCCGCCGAAGTGCGAGGCGACCTGCTTGGTCCACTGGTAGGGGGTGTTGAGCGCGAGTGCCCATCCCGCGGGGGCGATCGGATAGCTGAGCGGGCCCCCGATCTCGTCGATGTGGTCGATCATCTCGTCCGGGTCGTCCACGACGCCGTGGCCCAGGCGGTGTTCGACGATCGTGCCCTCGATGCCGCCCTCGCCGGAGGCGCCGTTGTCGCCCAGGATGTACAGGATGAGGGTGTTGTCCAGCTCGCCGAGCTCCTGCAGCGCGTCGAGGAACCGGTCGACCTGGACGTCGGCGTGCTCGGTGAATCCGGCGAACGTCTCCATGAAACGGGCGGACAACCGGCGCTGGTTGTCGCTGAGTTCGTCCCAGTGCGGGACGCCCTCCGCCCAGGGGGCGAGCTCCGTCTCCGGAGGCACCACGCCGAGCTCCTTCTGCCGCTCCAGGGTCACCTCCCGCTGGCGGTCCCAGCCGTGGTCGAAGGCGCCGCGGTACTTCTCCTGCCAGGCGCGGTCCACGTGCAGTGGTGCGTGCGCGGCACCCAGCGCCAGATAGGTGAAGAAGGGCCGGTCCGGTGTCAGTGTCCGCTGGGTGCGCACCCAGTCGACGGCGTGGTCCACGAGGTCCTCGGACAGGTGGTAGCCGTCCTCGGGCCGCCGGTCCGGCTCGACCGGGGTGGTGCCCTGGTACAGCAGCGGGTACCAGTGGTTCATCTCGGCGCCCATGAAGCCGTAGAAGGTGTCGAACCCCTCCCCGGTGGGCCAGCGGTCGAACGGGCCCACCGCGCTGATCTCCCGGGGCGGGGTCTGGTGCCACTTGCCGAAGGCGGCGGTGCTGTAGCCGTTGCCCTGGAGGATCTGCGCCAAGGTGGCCGCGCTGCGCGGCCGGAAGCCGTTGTACCCGGGGGCAGCCGTGGTCATCTCCGTGGTGCCGCCCATGCCGACCGAGTGGTGGTTGCGCCCGGTCAGCAGGGCCTGCCGGGTGGGTGAGCACAGGGCCGTCACGTGGAAGCGGGTGTAGCGCAGCCCGTCGGCGGCCAGCCGCTCCGCCGCCGGCATCTCGCACGGCCCGCCGAACGCGCTGGAGGTGCCGAAGCCGAGGTCGTCCACGAGCACGATCACCACGTTCGGAGCGTTCTCGGGCGGTGGGACCGGGCCGATCGGCGTGAAGGGGACCTCCTGGTCGTGGACGTCCATCGCGGTGGTCGGCTGCCGGTGCCCGTCGGGCCGCGGAAGGATGTGGCGTCCGGCATCGAATTCGGTCATGTGCTCCTCCTCTGGGGTGCAAGAAACGTGGCATTTCGCGTCGTGCACGGTCAACGAGGAGGCCACCGGCAGGCTGGACGCATTATGAATACGGGCGGTAGAAGGCGTCTATGTGTCCGCGGAGAAGCGGCTCATAAAGCGGTGAGGAGAAATTCCCGCCGGCCGGGACCGCAAGGGAGATGCGGGGGCGAAGGTGAAGAACTTTTCATGCTGAGCAATAGAAGAAATCTATGGCTTGTTCTGCACCGGTGTGGCCGCCGCCTGCTGCTCGGACATCTCCCGGGCCACCGCGATGAACGCCTCGGCGGCGGGTGACAGGGGCCCGCCCCGCCACAGCAGCCAGACCGGCCGGATCAGCCGCGGCCGGGTCGTGAGGGCCACCGCGCCCCGCCGTGCCGCGTCCTCGGCGAGCGAGCGCGGCAGGAGCGTCGCGCCCGCGCCGGCCAGCACCAGGGGAACGACGGCCGCCTGATGCACGGTGTCCACCGCGATGCGCGGGCTCCGGCCCTGCCGGCCCAGCGCCTCGTCCATCAGCGCCCGCGTCGCGGTCCCGGGGGCGGTCGCCACCAGGTCCAGCTGGGCGACCTCGCCGAGGGCCACGGGCCCCACCTGCGGGAAGCGCTCGGAGCGCGGCACCACCACCAGGACCTCCTGACGGCACAGTTCCAGGGACTCGACGGCCTTGCCGCGCGACCTGACGTCGGTCAGCCCCAGCTCGCACTCGCCGGTGCGCACCACGTCCGCGACGGCGGCCGCGTCGGAGGGTTCCACGATCACGATGTCGATGGCGGGGTTCCGCCCTCGGAAGTCCCCGGTCAGCTCCGCCAGCGGGTCCGCGGCCAGGGTCGTCGGCGCGACGATGTCGAGCCGGCCGCCCTCCAGCCCGGCGATGGTGCGCACCACCGACCGGGCCGTCTCCAGGTCCCGCATGATCTGCCGGGCCGGCGCCACGAACGCCTCGCCCGCCGAGGTCAGCGCCACACCGCGGCCGAGCCGGTGGAAGAGGGGGGTGCCGAGCTCCCGTTCGAGCAGCCGGATCGCGTGCGACAGGGACGGCTGCGCCACGTGCAGGCCGTGGGCGGCGCTGGTGAAGCTGCGGTGCGCGGCTACGGCGAGAAAGTATTCGACCTGGCGGCGTTCCATAGAGAGGTTCTATCGCTACCCGCAGGCGTCCCGCCATCCCGCCCGCGCACTGCCCGCGCACCGCCCGCGCGCGGGCGTCCGTCGGCGCGCCCTGTCCGCCAGGCCCGGCCGCCGGCCTCCTCAAGCCCACCCCCGCCGGCCCCGCCGGCCCCGCGGCCCCGCGGCCCCGCGGCCCCGCGGCCCCGCGGCCCGGCGCCACCGCGAGCCGAGCCGAGTTGTGCCGCGCGGAGGCGGGCCGAGTCGTGCCGCGCCGGGCCGAGCTGTGCCGCGCGGCGCGGGCGCGAGGCTTGACGGCCGGCTCAGCACCGGGTATGTACATGCCAGAGGATTGGTATGGACCAACTCTGCCGCTTCACGTGCCGACCCGGTGCCCACCCCCCAGTGGAGGCAGTACATGCGAAGACCGTCCGCACTTCTCGCCCTGTTCGCCGGAATGCTTCTGCTGATCCTGGCCCCACCCGCCTCCGCCGCGGGCACGCCGACCGCCTCCTTCGCCAAGACGTCCACGTGGGACGGCGGTTACCAGGGCGCCTACACCATCACGAACGGCGGCAGCACCTCGCTGGCGAGCTGGAGCGTCGAGTTCGACCTGCCCTCCGGTACCACGGTCGGCTCGTACTGGGACGCGCTGCTCACCCGGAGCGGCACCCACTACACCTTCAAGAACCGTGAGTACAACGGCACTTTGGCGCCGGGTGCGTCCGCGTCCTTCGGGTGGGTGTCCAGCGGCACCGGCACGCCCACCGGCTGCAAGCTCAACGGCGGCTCCTGCGCGGGTGGTTCGGGCACCGACAGCACGCCGCCCAGCGTCCCGGCCGGAGTGTCCGTCAGCTCCGCCGGCAGCTCCTCCCTGACCGTGCGCTGGAACGCCTCGACCGACGACTCGGGTTCCGTCGCCGGGTACGAGATCTCGCGTGACGGCGGCACGCCCGTCACCGTGACCGGCACCTCGTACACGGCGGGCGGGCTGGCCGCCGGTACGAGCTACTCGTTCCGCGTGCGGGCCCGTGACGCCGCGGGCAACGTCTCCGCGTACTCCGCGGCGGTCAGCGGTACGACCTCCACCGGCGGGCAGCAGCCGGGCGTGGGACTGGCCACCGCGCCGTACATCGACATGGGGGCCTGGCCCACGCCGAGCATGCCCGGCATGTCGTCGTCGAGCGGGGTGAAGAACTACACGATGGCCTTCATCACCGCCTCCGGCTGCAAGGCGATGTGGTTCAACGCCTATGACCCGCGCGACGGTTGGGCCAAGGACCAGATCGACGCCATCCGGGCGGCCGGGGGAGACGTCAAGGTCTCCTTCGGCGGCGCCAGCGGCATCGAACTGGCCCAGGCGTGCAGTTCGGTGGACGCGCTCTTCACCGAGTACGACGCCGTGGTGAACGCCTACGGGCTGACGTACGTCGACTTCGACATCGAGGGCGCGGCCTCCGCCGACCCGGCCTCCGTCGACCGCCGCTCCCAGGCGCTGGCGCGGCTGCAGCAGGCGCACCCCGGGCTGCGGATCTCGCTCACGCTGCCGGTCCTCCCGGAGGGGCTGACCTCGGACGGTCTGAACGTGGTGCGGTCGGCGCGCGACGCCGGGGTCGATCTCGACGTGGTGAACGTGATGGCCATGGACTACTACCGCGGCGTCGACTACGGCGACGCCGCCGTGCAGGCCGCGCAGAGCACCTTCACCCAGCTGAAGTCGCTCTACCCCGGCAGGACCGACGCCCAGCTGTGGGCGATGGTCGGGGTGACGCCGATGCTCGGCCAGAACGACGACGGCCACGTCTACGACCAGTCCGACGCCCGCCAGTTGGTCTCCTTCGCCCAGGGCAGGCATCTGGGCGAGCTCGCCTTCTGGGAGGCGACCCGCGACCGCAACGCCTGCAACGGCGCGCTGTACCAGTGCACCAACATCCCGCAGTCTCCCTACGAGTTCGCGAAGATCTTCGCGGCCTACACGGGCTGAGGCCGCGGCCCGCACCGGCCGAAGCTCCGCCCGTACGCCGTCCCGAGGGGGAGGCGTACGGGCGGACGTCCGGAGGTGCGCGACATCTGTACGCGCTCCCGCCGTTGGGATACCGTCGCCCTGCCCCCGTGAATTGAAACGATTCAAACCACTTCTGAGGGACGGGATGCCATGACAACGACCAGCCCATCGCAGAGCGCCGCACAGCCCGGTCCCCGCCGTCGTGCGGTCCTCGCGGCCGGTGCCGGGGCGGCGGCCCTGACCGTCGGGCCCGCGGCCATGACCCCGGCGGCCGCCGCTCCGCGTCCCGGCGCCGCACCCGCCGCCGCACCCGAACCGCCGCGCGTGGGCACCGGCTGGCAGCGCTACGTGCAGGGCCCCGCGTCCCGTACGGTGCGCCCCGAGCGCGTGCTCGGCTCGACCGGCGACGTACGCGATCCGCGGGCCCTGCTGAAGCCCGGTGGCGCGAGAACGGTGCTGCGCCGCCCGCAGCCGGCTCCCGCGCCGCGCTGGCCGGACGGCACCACGGCCGAGGCGTCCACGACGCACGCCGGCAACAACGGCAACGACGGTCGTCCGCGCACCTACGACGCGGCCAACGCCATCGACGGCGACCCCGACACCTTCTGGAACGACGACACGATCGCCGCCTTCCCGGACGTCCTGACCGTCACCATGACCGAGGCCCGGCGGCTGTCCGGGATCACCGTGGTCTCCAACAGCGACGGAGTGCCGACCGCCTTCACCGTCGAGGTGTGGACCGACGGCGCCTGGGAGACCGCCGCCACCGTCTCCGACAACGATGTCATCCAGCGGGCGGTGCCGTTCTCGGCGCCGGTGTCGACGACCCGGGTGCGCATCACCGTGACCGCCGTCCAGGACACCCCGCACGGGGCGTTCACCCGGATCAACGAGGTGTGGCCCGAGCCGGTCGAAGCGGTGGAACCGCCCAGCGTCACGGTCGACTTCGGCAAGGTCGTCGTAGGGTATCCGCGCATCCGGTTCACCTCGGCCTCCGGCAACTCGCCCGGCGTGCGCCTGGCGTTCTCCGAGACACTCCAATTCCTCACCGAACGCTCCGACTTCACCCGCTCCGACCAGTCCGGCGGCACGGGCCAGGGGACCGACCAGTTCGCCGTCCCGGCCCAGGGCGCGGACTGGACCGACCGTAAGGGCTTCCAGACGGACGGCAAGGTCTACGCCGACGGGCTGCACGGCTTCCGCTATCTGCGCGTCACCCTCAACGCCCTGGCCTCCGACGCCCCGGCGGCGCAGCCCTGGGGCACGGTCGAAATCGACTCCGTCAGCCTGGACTTCACCGGCTACGTGGGAACGCCCGGCACCTACCGCGGCTGGTTCCTGTGCTCGGACGACGACCTCAACCGCTACTGGTACGGCGCCGCGTACACCAACGAACTCGTCACCGACACCTTCCGCCAGGACGACGTGGACCCGCGGAACGCCTGGACCTCCTCCCTGGAGGGCAGGCTCGTCCTGCACGACGGCGCCAAGCGCGACCGCGACCCCTACGTCGGCGATCTCGCGGTGTCCGCCCGGACGTTGTACCTCACTCACGACGACACGGCCGCCGCCGCGCGCAACGTGCTCGCCGACCTCGCCGACCACCAGCGCGCCGACGGCTGGATCCCGCCGGCCTCCATCTCCTCCTACACGCTCCCGCTGTTCGACTATCCCCTGTGGTGGGTGACCTGCAGCTGGGACTACGTGCTCTACACCGGTGACCGGTCCTACGCGACGCGCTACTACCCGAACCTGCTGAAGGTGCTGGACACCTGGTACCCGAGCGTCACCGACGAGACCGGCCTGCTCAGCAAGGGCCTCGGCAACACCGGCGGATACGGCGACTACGCCTTCCTCGGCCGTACCGGAAGGGTCACCTACTACAACGCCCTGTACGTCCAGGCCCTCAGGGACGCCGCCCGGATCGCCCGGCTGCTCGGGCACGACGCGGACGCGGCGCGCTGGTCGCAACGGGCCGGGGCGGTCGCGGAGGCGGTCAACACGCACCTTTGGGACGACGCGGCCGGCGCCTACCTCGACTCGGCCACCGGCGCGGTGCGGCACGCGCAGGACGGCAACTCCCTGGCCGTCACCGCGGGCATCGCGGACGCCGGCCGCTCGGGATCGGCCCTCGCCCACCTCGACACCACGACACGGCGTCCCTACGGCAACGCGTTCATGGACAACGACACCCTGTTCGGCGGCGCCTCCCAGCGCGTGTACGCCTTCACGTCGTACCCGGAGATCGTGGCCCGCTTCACGGCCGGGCGGGCCGAGTCCGCGCTCGACCAGATCCGGCGCACCTACGGCTGGATGGACGGCCACGACCCCGGCATCACCCACTGGGAAGGCATCGGCCCCGGCGGAACCCTCTACGAGGGCGCCTACACCAGCATGGCGCACGGCTGGTCCACCGGCGTGCTGCCGGCGCTGACCCACGAACTGCTGGGCGCCCGGCCCACGTCACCCGGCTACGCCACCTGGGAGGTGCGTCCGAACCCCGGTGACATCGCCTGGGCGCAGGGCCAACTGCCCACTCCGCACGGGGCGTTGCGGGTGGCCTGGCGGAACTCCGGGAGCGTCTTCCACCTCGATGCCGACGTTCCGGAGGGGACGCGGGCGACGGTAGCCCTGCCGGGGGACGGGCACCGGCTGACCGTACGGTCGCACGGGCGCGTGGTGTGGGACGGGCGGCGGGCGCCGGCCGGCGGGGCCCGCATCGCCGACGGCCGCGTCACGCTGCCGGACCTGGCGCCGGGCACGTACGGCTTCACCGCTCGCCGGGAAGGCTGAGGGCCGGCCCGACATGCCCCGCGGACCTTGATTCGCGGGGCGTGTCCGCCGTTCCCGTGCCAACCTTCACCCCCTTCCCCGCATCGCCACGTGACGCGGGGCGTTTTCCGAGACGAAACGGGCACCCGGTGGTCAGCGGTGTCGTGGAGGGGATGATGCGCAGTGGTCGTCACAGCGGTTCTGGTGCTGCCCGTGGTGGCCGCGGTCCTTCTCCTGATGGACCGTGTCGAGGACTGGATGGGCGGAGCCCCGTCCGTCCCGCGGCACGCGGGCAGGCGCCGCCACCTGCGCCTGATTCCGGGCGAGAGGGCCGACGCGCGGGCGGCGCTGTCGCCGGAGAGCCGCAACCACGCGGCCTGACTCCCGGGGACGGGGATCAGATCTTCTGCCGGGTCGAGCGGTACGGAACGGCAGGACGGCCAGGACGGTCATCGCCGCCGGCACCGCGTAGACGGGGCGCCGGCCGACGTGGTCGCCGAGCCGGTCCCACCATGATCACGTTCGAGCGGGTGCGCCCATCGTCCTCAGGAAGCCTCCACCGCCGCCTTGATCCGCTGTCCGAACGCGGGGGCGTCCTTGCGTGCCGCGCCGAGCGCGAAGCCGACCAGCAGCTTGCCCAGGCCGTGGCCTTCGAGAACGTTGAAAATGCGCACCTTGGTCGTGCCGGGGCCGGTGGACTCGAGGTCGTAGCCGCCCTCGTTCGCCGTCACGATGTTCTTGGAGACCTCCGCCCAGCGGATGCGGCGGGGAGCCTCGAACTCGGTGATCCGGAACTGCCGGCCGGACTTCATGCCGGCGTCCTTGACCGTGCTCGTGAAGACCGTCCCCACCGCCGTCGGCCCCTCCGGGCTCTTCGTGATGGCCTGGACCCTCGGGCTGAACTTGGGGTCGTTCGTGCCCTCGGAGAGGAAGGCGAAGACATCCTCGATGGGGCGGTTGATCTCGGCTGTCGCCTCGAATTGACCGGCCACGATTCCTCCTGTGCCGCGATCGCTGGAGCTCCGGCTGAGTGCATGCTGATGGGCCGAGCACCGCCAGCGTATCGGCGCTTCGCCGTTTGCGCTGCGCCGAACGGCGAGCCCGGCGCATGATGAAGGCATGACCGACCGCGACGGCTTCCTGGCGTGGGTCAGGACCGCCCTGTACGAGGCGGAGGTCGCGCTGCACAACGGCGACGCGGCCCCGCGACGGGCGCTCTGGTCGCGCGACGAACCCGTGAGCGTCCTGGGGGCGTGGCGCAACGCCTACGGGCGGCAGCAGGTCGACCAGCTCTTCACCCACCTGGGGAAGAGTTTCACCGACTGCACGTCGTACGTGTTCGACCTCCAGTCGTACGACGTCTCGGGAGACATGGCCTTCACCGCAGGTCTGGAACACACCTCCGTCTCGGTCGACGGGGAGCCGCGCACGTACACCCTGCGGGTCACCCAGGTGTACCGCAGGGAGGACGGCCGCTGGAGTGTGGCACATCGTCATGGCGACACCGTCACCGGATAGCGCCGGGTGGCCGCCCGCGCGCGCTTCAGCCATGCTGGCGCGGGGCGGCACTCTTTCATGCGACAAGGAGCACCGTATGCCGACGGACGCGGTCGAACGATTCCTGGCGGCCCTGGACCCGGAGCACCGGGAGGCCGTCGGTGCCAGACCGCACCAGGAGCAGGAGCGCCTCGCGGCGGCCTGGGAGCGGGAGCTGGCGTCGGACGACGAACTCGACACGCTCGACGAGCTGTCGCCACCGGCGGCGGAGGCCGAGGCGGCCCGCCGTGTCCTGGAGCGCGGGGGCGGCTGAAAGACACCTCGGCTCACGTCGGCGGCAGCCCCGGGTACCGACCGGCGGCCACCGCCGACACCGCGTGCCGAGGCGAAGGCGGCGGACCCGGGCCTTGCCCACCCCTCACGTGCCCTGCCCAGGTGCAGGCCGTGCTGCCGGGCACGGCCGGACCGCCGGCCGCGACACGCGCGGGCGCCGACGGCCGGTGTCCCGGACGGCCCGGCCCGTCTACGACCGCCGGGGGCCGCCGGCCTCGGCGATCGGCACGGCCCCTCCCGTGACGCGCGTGCGGGTGCCGTGCGGGTCGACGTCGATCAGCAGGTCGCCGGGGCGGCCCATGTCCTCTCCCTGGCGGACGCTGATCCTGGCCGGGGAGGTGACGAGCCCCACGGCGCGCAGGTATCCGCCGAACGCCGCGGCCGCCGCCCCGGTCGCCGGATCCTCCACGACCCCGCCGACGGGGAACGGGTCCCGGGCGTGGAAGAGCTCCGGCGACTCGCGCCACACCAGATGGACCGTGGTCCAGCCGTACCGCCGCATCACCTCGGCCAGGCCCTCGAAGTCGTAGTCCAGCTTCGCCAGCCGCGTCCGGGAGGCGGCGGCCAGCACCAGGTGGTCGTTGCCGCCGAACGCCACATGCGGCGGCAGCTCGGGGTCCAGGTCGCCGCGGGACCAGCCCAAGGCCGCGAGCGTCGCGTCCAGTTCGGTGTCCGAGGCGGGGCGCGAACGGGTGGGCACACTGGTGAGGGTGGCCAGCACCGCGCCCTCGTCGTCCACCCGGGTGGCGACGGGGATCTCACCGGCAGGGGTGTCGAGGACGATCTCGCCGGGGCCGAGCCGTTCGGCCAGAGCGACCGCGAGGGCGACGGTCGCGTGCCCGCAGAACGCCACCTCGGCGAGCGGGCTGAAGTAGCGCACCCGGAACCGGCGCGCCTGCTCGTCCGCGCCGGTGACGAAGGCCGTCTCCGAGTAACCGACCTCGGCGGCGAGGGCGAGCATCGCGGCCTCGTCCAGGCGGGAGGCGTCGAGCACGACTCCGGCCGGGTTGCCGCCCGCCGGGTCGTGGGTGAAGGCCGAGTAGCGCAGGGTCCGGGCGGCCGGCTCGGGGTGGTTCAGGGGGCTTGTTCCGCTCGCTTCGGTGGTCATGGCTCCACGCTGCCACCCAGCCGCCGATGCGGTCCAACGATGGATACGTATCCGGTCGATCGGTATGTCGCATAGGCTGGTGGGCGTGGACACCCGCCTGCTGCACACCTTCGCCACCCTGGCGCGCACCGGCAATTTCACGGCCGCCGCTGCCGAACTGCACCTGGCCCAGTCCACGGTCACCGTCCACATCCGTTCCCTGGAACGGGAGCTGGGCACCCGGCTCTTCGACCGGCTGCCCACGGGGGCGCTGCTCACCGAGTCCGGCAGAAGGCTGCTGGAGCGGGCCGAGGACGTCCTGGACGCCGTGGCACGGCTGAAGGCCGACGGCGACGGGGCACCCGGGGGACGGGTGGTCGTGGGCGCCCCCGAGTCGCTGTGCTCCAGCAGGCTGCCCGGCGTGATCGCCGCGCTGCGCGCCACCCACCCCGAGGTGGACATCGGCCTGTACGCGGCCGGTACCGCGGGATGCGTCGAGGGCCTGCGGTCCGGACGCCTCGACCTCGCGCTGCTGCTGGAGGAGGAGGCGGACTTCCCCGACGTGGCGTCCGAGCCGGTCGCCCGCGAGCCGCTCGCGCTCGTCTGCGCCCCCGGCCACCCGCTGGCCGGGCGCGAGCGGGCGGCGGACTGGGCGGAGCTCGCCGCCGAGGACTTCTTCCTGCTGGAACAGGGCTGTTCCTACAGCGACGCCTTGGAGCGACGGCTGCTCGCCGTGCCCGGCGCCCGGCCGCGGCTGACCCGGTTCGGAAGCGTGGACGCGGCGCGGTCCTGCGTCTGCGCCGGGCTGGGCCTGGCCCTGCTGCCGCTCACGACGGTCCAGGAGCGCCTGGAACAGGGGCAGTTGACACGGGTGAACGGCCCCCGGTTCGCTGATGTGCCGGTCCGGCTGGCCCGGCACCGCAGACGGTGGACGCCACCGGCGGCCCAGACGTTCGCGCAGGCGCTGGCCACCGCGGGATAGCGCCCGCCGCTCAACCGTCCGCGAACCGGGACCGGTTGGCGGTCGCCTCGCGGGCCACGCGCCGCCACTGGGCCTCGCCGCCCGGCAACGGCCATGCCCAGGTGGGCCGTTGCTCCGATCACCGGGACGACGGCACCTGGACGGCACTGTCCCTCGAGGTGGAGGCGCGCCCCCGGCCGGGTCTGTCCCTGTTCGGCGCGGGGCGGCGGCTGCTGTCGGTGCGCCTCATGCCCGGGCCCCGGACGTCGGTGGGGAGGTGCGGAGGCCGAGGTCCGCGGCGACGGAGTCGGTGCGGACGAACACCGACACCGGGAACTGCTCGTCGCAGTACTTGTTGCCGGACGACACGATGCCGACCACCTTGCCGCCGCTGACCAGCGGTCCGCCGGAGTCGCCGGGGCAGATGCTGTCGGTGGTGCCCGGCCGCGGCATGCCGCACAGCATCGCCGCGGGGTCCGTGTCCGTGTCGGTGTAGGGCTCGCAGTCGGCCACCGGGGACAGGACGAGTCCGGCCCGCTTGAGCCGGGTGGCGGTGGTGTCGGGTCCGGTGCGGCCCCAGCCGAGCACGGTGGCCCTGCGGCCGTCTGCGACCAGCGCCGCGTCCTTCGGGCCCGCCACCGGGATCGTCCGGTAGGGCATGGGCCGGTCGAGAGTGAGCACCGCGGCGTCGTAGGCGTAACCGGGCATGCTGTAGCGGGAGTCCAGCCGGTAGGAGGCGACCTTGCGCACGGTGCCGCCGCTGCCGTCCACCTCGGTGCGGCCGCCGACGACCCGCAGCGCGGAGACGTCCCCGGCGTTCTGCACGCAGTGGCCGGCGGTGAGCACCTTGGTGGGGGCGACGAGGGTGCCGCCGCAGAACTGGCTTCCGTCGAGCTCGATCAGCATCGCGTAGGGCCGCGCGCGGGTCGTGGCCGGACGACCGCCCTTCACGGCCGAGGCGGGAGAGGCGGCGGCCCCGAGCGCGGCCACGGTGAGAGCGGCGGTGACGGCGGCGGCGGAGCGCCTCGCGGAACGCGCGGTTCTGACGGAGCGGAAGGGCATGTCGGCTTCCCCCTGGGTGTGTGGCGCGCTGCCCGGACGGGCGTCGCCTCGTGTGGTCGCTGGTGAGGACGTGCCGCACCCGCCGTTCGGTTTCCGGGCCCGTGCACGTGGTCGCGGCCCCCGTTCGCCGGCCGGTGGAGCCCTTGGCGCCTCCGCGTCCGGCTCCACCTGCGTCTTCTTTCGCCATGAGAGCAATCCGGGGCCGCCGCAGCTTCGGATTACCGCCGGACATGTCCCGACGACGGAGGCCCACCGTGAAAGAAGCCGTGCACATCGGCAGAAGTCCCTCGGCGGAACCGGACCTGCAGGAGCTGGTGGGCCGGGTGGCTCTGGGCGACGAGGACGCGTTCGCCTCGGTGTACGACGCCGTGGTCAGCCCGGTCCTGGGAGCGGTCCGTGCCGTGCTGCGCGATCTGGCGCAGTCGGAGGAGGTGGCGCAGGAGGTGCTGGTGGAGGTGTGGCGGACCGCTCCGCGCTACCGCCCCGAGCGGGGAACGGCCGTCAACTGGATCCT
>NZ_JBIWOE010000039.1:0-78458 GCF_044767585.1 Streptomyces sp. NPDC101225 | reverse complement strand
GGATGGTTCCCGATGTGCATCCGGAGGCGTTCGTGGCGCCCACGGCGGTTCTCGTCGGGGATGTCGTCGTCGAGGCGGGCGCGTCGGTGTGGTACAACGCGGTTTTGCGAGCGGACTACTCGCGTATCACGGTGCGCCGGGGGGCCAACGTGCAGGACGGCTCGGTGCTGCACGGGCCGCCCGATCTGCCCACGGAGGTCTGTTCCGGGGCCACCGTGGGGCATCTGTGCGTGGTGCACGGCGCGGTCGTCGGCGAGGAAGCACTGATCGGGAACGGCGCCACGGTGCTCGACGGCGCCCGTATCGGGGCGCGCTGCCTGGTCGCGGCCCACTCGCTGGTCCAGGCGGGCGCGGAGTTCGGGCCGGGGCTGCTCATCGCCGGGACTCCCGCGGTCGTCAGGAAGCCCATCGCGGGGACCACCGCCGAACAGTGGGTTAGGACCAATCCCGGCGCGTACCGGGACCTGGCCCGCAGACACACCGCGGGGCTGAGACCGGTTCACTAGTTCAAGGCGAGGAAGCTGCCTCCGGCCGAGATGAGAGTGGCCCAGGAAGCCAAATGTGATCAACCTGTGCCGCCGCCCTCCAGGTCGTCCTGCGCTTGAGGGCGGGCCGGCCGACGCTCGGCGCATGAACCGCTGGGGCGTCACCGGTTACGCCCACCGGCCGTGAACATCGACCACGAGAACAGTCGCAAGAGATTCATGAAGTCACTCTGCTCGCCCAGAGCGATGTCAGTTCTTGGGCCAGAGGAAACTGGCATGCTGTCAAAAAGTTGTGCCGACCTTACTGGTATAGGCATGAGAAATAATGACCCCTTGCTCGAAGTGGGGATTTCGTACACTTTGCCGCCATGGAGGTTTGGTTATGGAAATGGTCTTTCCGCGGATCGACCCGGTCGTCGCGCCGGTCTCCTTCGGCCACGGATCTCATCGGCTGCTGCCGGTGGCACAGGTCGATCTCGGGCATGTGCCACGTGGTGCGGCGATCGTGCTGTGTGACGCCGGTGCCCTGGAGCGAGATGCCGCCGAGGTGATGAACGCCCTGGCCGAGCACGGGTACGAGTCGGTTGCCGTTGACTTGTCCGGGGCGGACGGCGCGTACGCGGTGAGCGACCGGGATCTTGTGAACGATGTGTCAGTGCTGCTGGGACGGTTGGGCGAGCGTGGCTGGACGCCCGAGCAGGTCGGACTGATCGGTTACGGAGCCGGTGGCAGGACGGCGTTGCTGGCAGCGGCCGAGTACGAACTCGGGGCCGCGGTGAGTATCGCCCCGACCGGGGGCGCCGGCGCCCTGTCCCGTGCCTTGCCGCCGCTGGTTCGTATGGCGCGGCCGGTCGTGACGCCTTGGCTCGGCTTGTTCGGAGAACAGGACGAGGAGACGCCGCCGACTGCCGTGCAGCTACTCGGATCTGTTCTGAGTGAATCCCCCGTGTATACCGAACTGATCAGCTACTCCGGTGTCAGTGGGAATTTCTATCACGACACTCGTGAAATCTTGCCTCATTCAGCTGCTTTCGACGCTTGGCAGCGAACGGTGGAGTGGCTCGACCTGCGTGTCGCACCGCGGCAGACGCCGCTGGCCGAGAAATGGCGTCAGCGAGCCGGAAGCGCTCGGGGCGAGTCATCACGGGTGTAGCTGCGCGGAGGCCGCCCACCGTGGTCCGCGCTGTGGGCGTTGAGGACTGATGCAAGTTCCGGAAGCGTGAGACTGGTCGG
Organism: Streptomyces sp. NPDC101225; assembly: GCF_044767585.1. Lineage (NCBI taxonomy): Bacteria > Bacillati > Actinomycetota > Actinomycetes > Kitasatosporales > Streptomycetaceae > Streptomyces > Streptomyces sp. NPDC101225. The sequence continues at coordinate 76,740 of NZ_JBIWOE010000039.1, read as the reverse complement.
GTGGGACCGATTGGGGCGGGTGGCGGAGCCGGTACGGGTTTCGTGATCACTGTGCCCAAGCCCGTTGATCGTGAGCTGCCTGTGCCTGCCGCAGTATCTTCCCCTGTCCCCGCTGCCCTGCCGAAGCGTGGGTCCGCTGTACGCAGACCGGGTCGCTGACTTGTGGGTTCTGCGCGAGGGGCATAGCTGAGTTGGCTCAATGAGGCGTGCATGCCTCCAGCGGGCTCTTGGCGGCCCCTGGTGTCCGTCGTCATCCACTCAGGTGGCGACACTGTCCGTCGTCGGCGACGACCGGGCGTGTGCTGGGAGCAGTTGACGGTGACGCCCTGGATCGGGGTCCGACCAGCACCACACCCCGAGCCATGACTGCCTTCCGCAGCCTCGCCCTCGGCGCGCTGAGGATCCTTGAAGTCGGCAGTATCGCCAAGACCACCCGAGCCATCCACCACGAGCCCGAAAGCGCGCTCCGAATCCTGGGCGTCACAGGCGACCCGGACACTCCAGGAACTTGATCAGGTCCTGGGAGCTGACGATCAATAACTCCTTGATTTCGTTGGGGTGTTCAGGGCGGAGGCGGACGGTGTCCCGCGATGGCTGCGAGCTGGTCGTGGGAGGTCACCTTGATCGCTCCGGCGGTGATGGTGTGGCCGAGTGCGTCGAGGTCAGGGGTGGTTTCGCGGACGGCCCTGCCGATCCTCGCCTTGGAGACGCCGAACAGGGTGGCCAGGGTGGCCTGCTGCAGGGACCAGCGCTTGGTGAGGACGGTGGCGAGTAGCTGGTCGGAGGCGGAGAGCAGGCTGGTGCCTGTGTTCCCTCCCCGGTGACGTCCGGGGATGACGACCGGCGGGTGGTCGGCGCGGTAGCGGGTGTAGCGCTCAAGCAGGTCGGCCCAGGCGGCCGGCTCCAGGCCAGTCAGGCTCGGATGGGCGAGCCAGGCGGGGGCTTTGTCCCCTACCGGGAAGCGCCCGAACTCCACTGCTGCTGCTGGGCGTTGTGCCGATAGAGGCTCGGGACGCAGGGTGTAGTTCCAGGTGCCGTGCCACTCGTGCGGGGTGAGGGGGAGGCGGTCCATGACGTCGTCGGGCACGGTGACGCCGGTGGGGTAGGCGCCGGGATCGAGTTCGGCGTGGATGCCCAGGCCGGTGCAGGTGCGGGTTGCGCCGATGGTGTTGACCACGACTTCATGGCTGGTCAGGGGCCTGCCGCGCCAGTTGATGCTGATCTGGGAGAACAAACGGTGTTCTATCTTGTTCCACTTCGAAGTCCCCGGCGGAAAGTGACATACAGTCACCTCCAGGCCGCTCTCGTGGGCGAAGGCTGCGAGTTCCTTCTTCCAGGCGCGGACCCGGTAGCCGTTGGAGCCGCCGGCGTCGGCGGTGACCAGCAGCCGGGAGGCGTGCGGATAGCGGTCTCGTCCCTGTCCGTCCCACCAGCGGCGCAGCGTGGCCACGGCAAATGCGGCAGTGTCGCCGTCGCAGCCCACCGATACCCAGCCGGCGTCCGCGCCGATGTCGTAGATCCCGTACGGCACCGCCTTCTCGGCTCCCTTCTCAGGGAAGTCGTGGGCGCGCACGCGAACCGGCTGCCCGACCCGGTGCCACTCGCGCCCGGCGACCGCGTACGCGCCCAGGGTCTCCTTCTTCTTCGCATCCACACTGATGACCGGCTGCCCGTCCGCGAGATACGCCGCGGCCTGGCCGTTGATGTAGCGGAACTGGGCGTCACGGTCGGGGTGGCGGGCTCCCTCGGTGGTACGCGAGGTGCCCTGCAAGGAAAACCCCTCGGCCTTCAACAGTGCGGCCACCGTGTCGTGACCGACCCGGTGCCCCTGGCGGGACAGCTCCGCGGCCAGGGCACGGGTGGACTTCACGGTCCACCGCAGCGGCGGCTCCGGATCTCCCCGCTGGTCCGGCTCGACCAGCGCGAGCAACGCAGGGACCAGGTCCGGATCGAGATCCCGCAGCCGCTTGCGGCCCGCGCCCACCGCCCGCACCCGACCATCGGGCTCTCCACCCCGTTCGAGCTCGCGCAACCCCCGCGACACCGTGGACTCCGTCACCCCCGCAGCCCCCGCCACCAGGCGAATCCCACCGTGGCCACGCACACGGGCAGCAGCCCCCAGCACCAGCCGTCGCTGCCGCTCGTCCAGATGCGGCAGCAACAGCCCCAGCGCCTCCGACAGTCCCGCCTCAATCCCCTCCGTCACACCCGCATCCTACGAACCAACAGGCCACAGAAATCGAGGAGTTATTGATCGTCAGCTCCCTGGCGGGCGGTGAGCCGCCCGCACGTGCCGTCTGTCGCCATCGAGGCGCTCGTGGCGGGGCCGGATATGCGCAGGAGGGGTCTTGGCGGATCGGCATGCCGGCGCACGGACGGGCTGGGTAGGTGGGCGGCGTCGCAGCCGCCGGTGCGGGCGCCCGCCACCGAGCGTGGTGGAGCACTTGGCCGGCGACGCCATGTCTGTGGCGTCCGGCCGAAGCGCAACTCGATCTCAGGACGGTGGCTGTTCCCTTCGGGGCACCGTCGCTCAGTCGGCCAAGGAGATCATGCAGCGTCTTTCGTGGCATGTCCGTCGGCGTTCGGTTGATGCGTCACCGCCATGGCGGTGACGCATCAACCGAACGGTCGCGTCACCGGTAGACCGCGAACACCTTGTTCGAGTTGAGGATCTCGGTCTGGACGAAGTCGCTCCACTCCAGCTCCATGCCGAGTTCCGACATGGCCCCCAGAAGACAGAACCAGTTGAGCATCTCGTGCTGTCCCGCGTCCACGATGTCGCGCGTGGTCACCTTCAGCCAGGTGTCGTGGTCGCCGGCGACCAGGGCGTCGTAGAGCCTGCGGTCGGACTCGGAGTCCGGACGCAGGTGCCAGTCCTTGTCGTTGAGGAAGGCGTGCGACCAGCTCGACGAGGCGACCAGGGCCACTCGCTTGTCGCTCGCCCGAACCGAACGGCCGACTGCCCGGCCGAGTTCGAAGCAGCGCGCCGGCGACGGGCCCGGCGGGTCGAGCCGCTCTCCGGCGTTGATCTCGGCGAAGCGGGCCATACCGCCCCGGCGTGCGATGACGTGTTCCCCGTAGCAGTTCACCGCGATGGGTACGATCGGATACGGGAACTCCTTCCCCACGTGGTCGTAGTCGAGGAAGATCTGCGTGTTGGCGAAGGCGTGCGGGAAATGGATGCCCTTGCGCTGTTCGTACGAGTAGGCGATGTCCACCCCCGAGGTGATCACGTCGGCCGTGAGCTGCTTGGCGAAGTCCGGCATCCCTCGCATGCGGAAACTCGTGTCCATCGGCAGGCCCCACGCGTTCGGCACCTTGAGCTTCTCCAGCACGGCGAAAGCCTCGACATCGGTGTCGTCATAGGCCAGGACACAGAAGGAGGGGATCACCTCTTCGCGGAAGTTCTCGTACTGGTCGTCGCCCCAGACGACGACCAGATCGGGGCGGAACTCGTCGAGTGCCTCACGGCAGCGGGTCAGGCCGGCGAGCAATTGCGCCCGGTGGGCGGCGGCGGCGCTGGTTCCTTCATCGTCTCCCCACTCCCGCTGGGCGAGTCCGGGCCAGTTGGAGAACTCCTTCCGGTCGGCGGGGATGTCGGGGTCCTTGAGCGTGCTCTTGAGCAGATTGGCCATGTACGTGTCGGCACCCGCCAACATCGGGTAGTGCGTGATGCCGAGACCAAGCACCTGTGCCATGGTCGTTCCTCCCGTGGGTCTACGCGAGGAAGACATACGCGATCCTCCTCGTACCGGATGCGGTACGCGCCCGCAGACACCGGTCTACCTGCCCCGCGGTGCCGTGCCGACGGGTCGTTCTACTGCCTGGAACCTCGCCCCCGGTCGTTGTGGGATACGGCCGTGCCCAGATGGCGGGTGCGGCAGCCGACCCGTTGTGCGGAGGTCGCGGCGGAAAGCGCGTGGCCCGGGCTCCGGCAGGCTACTCCCGGCCGTAGCCAGAGCGGGGAGGTCATGTCCGGCAGGTTTTCCGCTCCGCCGCACGGCGGCACCCCGCGGTGGCTGCCCCTGGTCCTCCAGCGTCCGTCTGCGAGACGGACGCTGGAGGACCAGGGGCGGAGCGGACGGCTCACCAGGACCACCGGGCCTGCCTGCTGTGGGGCGACGCGGCGTCTTCGATCCGGAGATCCGTGGCCGCCGACGAGCTGGGTGGGGGTGCGATGCGCCAACAGCGCACCGCACCCCCACCGTTGGCCGTGTTCCGGGTCAGGGCCTGCCCTCGGTGCGGGCGACCAGGTCGAGGGCGACGTCCGTGATCATGTCCTCCTGGCCGCCGACCATGCCTCGTCGGCCCACCTCGACGAGGATGTCGCGGGTGTCCAGACCGTGCCGGGCGGCGGCGGTCTCCGCGTGGCGCAGGAAACTGGAGTACACGCCGGCGTAGCCGAGGCTGAGGGTCTCGCGGTCCACCCGTACCGGCCGGTCCTGCAGCGGTCGTACGAGATCGTCGGCCGCGTCCATCAACGCGAACAGGTCGCAGCCGTGTTTCCAGCCCATCAGGTCGGCGACGGCGACGAAGGCCTCCAGCGGACAGTTCCCGGCCCCCGCGCCCTGCCCGGCCAGCGAGGCGTCGACGCGTACGGCGCCGCCCTCGACGGCCACGACCGTGTTGGCCACGCCGAGCGCGAGGTTGTGGTGGGCGTGGATGCCCAACTCCGTTTCCGGCTCCAGGACTTCGCGGTAGGCGCGGAAGCGGTCGCGGACGCCGTCCATGGTGAGCCGGCCGCCGGAGTCGGTGACGTACACGCAGCGGGCGCCGTACGACTCCATCAGCTTGGCTTGGCGGGCCAGTTCGGCCGGTTCGGCCATGTGGGACATCATCAGGAACCCGGCGACATCCATGTCCAGCTCCCGCGCGGCGGCGATGTGCTGGGCGGCGATGTCGGCCTCGGTGCAGTGCGTGGCGATACGCACCGAACGGACGCCGAGGCGGTGAGCCTGCTTGAGGTCGTGGACCGTGCCGATGCCAGGGAGGAGGAGGGTGGTCGGGACCGCCCGGCCCACGGCGCCGGTGACGGCCTCGATCCACTCCCAGTCGGTGTGGGCACCGACGCCGTAGTTGACGCTGGAGCCGGCCAGGCCGTCGCCGTGGGAGATCTCGATGGCGGCCACGCCCGCCGCGTCCAGGGCCGTGGCGATGGTGCGGGCCTGGTCGACGGTGTAGCGGTGACGAACGGCGTGCATGCCGTCCCGCAGGGTCACGTCCTGTACGTAGAGCGTGGTCACTTGGCTGACTCCTTGCTGCGGTGGGCAGCCATGCGTTCCGCGGTGCGCAGTGCGGCCGAGGTCATGATGTCGAGGTTTCCGGCGTAGGCCGGGAGGTAGTGGGCCGCGCCCTCGACCTCAAGGAAGACGGACACCTTGAGGGCCTCGCCGGAGCCGGGGGCGAGGGCGCGCAGCGGGTCGTCCGCGGCCACCTTCTCGTACTGCACCTTCTGCTTGAGCCGGTAGCCGGGCACATAGCCCTGCACCCGCCCGACCATCTCCTCGACCGACGCCGTGACGGCCTCGGAGGCGCAGTCGGAGACCAGGCAGTGCACGGTGTCCCGCATGATCAGCGGCGGTTCGGCCGGGTTGAGCACGATGATCGCCTTGCCGCGCCGGGCGCCGCCGACCTTCTCGATGGCCGAGGACGTGGTCTCGGTGAACTCGTCGATGTTGGCGCGGGTGCCCGGTCCGGCCGAGCGGGACGCGATGGACGCGACGATCTCGCCGTAGTGCACGGGTGTCACGGCCGACACGGCGGCCACGATCGGGATGGTGGCCTGGCCGCCGCAGGTCACCATGTTGACGTTCGGCGCGTCCAGGTGCTGTTCGCCGTTGACCGGCGGGACGACATAGGGGCCGAGAGCGGCCGGGGTGAGGTCGACGAGGGCGCGGCCGAGCGGACGCAGCACGTCGTCGTGGTGCCGATGGGCACCGGCCGAGGTCGCGTCGAAGACGATCTCCACGTCGGCGAACTCGTCCAGCGCCACCAGGCCCTCGACGCCCTCGTGCGTGGTGGCGACCTTCAGGCGTCGAGCACGCGCCAGGCCGTCGGAGTCCGGGTCGATGCCCGCCATCGCGGCGATCTCCAGGCTCTCCGACAGACGCAGCAACTTGATCATGAGGTCGGTGCCGATGTTGCCCGACCCGATGACGGCGACTCTGGCGCGGGCTTTGTCGTGGTTGCTCACTGCTGGTCTCCTTCCGCCGCAGCGGCGAAACCGACGCGGACAGAGCCCAGGCCGGAGATGCGGGCCTCGAAGACGTCGCCCTGGGCGGCGGCGGCCATGGGGCCCAGCGCCCCGGTCAGCACCAGGTCGCCCGCACGCAGCGGGTCACCGAGCTCGGCCAGGACCGAGGCCAGCCAGACCGCAGAGTTGACGGGGCTGCCGAGGCAGTCGGTGCCGGTGCCCTCCGAGACGGTCGCACCATTGCGCGTCATGGCCATGGTTGCAGCGCGCAGGTCGACCCGTGTGAGCGGTACGGGGGTGCCACCCAGGACGTACAGGCCGCAGGAGGCGTTGTCGGCGACGGTGTCGACGAGCGAGATGTCCCAGTCCTGCACCCGGCTGTCGACGATCTCCAGGGCGGGCAGGGCGAAGTCGACCGCGCGCAGGACATCCACGAGCGTGCACTCGCGCTCCGGTAGATCCCGCCCGAGGACGAGGGCGACCTCCGCCTCCACCTTGGGCTGGAGCAGTCGCCCGAGCTGCACCTCGCCGCCGTCCGGCACCGCCATGTCCGCGAACAGTGCGCCGAAGTCCGGCTGGTCGACACCGAGTTGCCGCTGCACGGCCACGGAGGTCAGGCCGATCTTGCGGCCGACGATCCGGCGGCCGACGTCCAGGCCGCGCCGGACGTTGAGCTGCTGCACGGCATACGCCGTCTCCAGGTCACCGCCGTCGTCGAACAGAGTCCGCACCGGTGGGCAGGCGGTCCCGGTGCGGACGGCCTCCGTCAGCAGATCGGCGGCCTTGACCACGGCTGGTGGGGCGGCGTCCGGGCGGGCGCCGTCGATAGCGGTCGACACGAGTTGCCTCCAGAAGGGCGTCGGGGGAGCGGGGCTTCGATGGACCCGGCCAGGTTTCCGGTATAGGCATCGCGCCCCCGGGGGACAAACTCTGTTCCGCTGCACGGAACGATTGGGTGGAGCATTCCGGAGACTTCGTCCCAGTCATGCCGGACTCCTCCGGCCGGAGAGCCCGGACCGAGGCGGCTGCGGTCACCGCCGTCCTACGGACTCTGTTCGCGTCGATCCGTCGAGCCGTCGCTTCCGCCCTCCCCGCAGACGCGGGCCGCGCCGGCGCGAAAGGCCTCGCCGACCATCCTGTACCACAGGGCCTCCGCGAGTTCGGGTCCGTCCTCCGCCACCGCCGTGATCCTCGCCTGTCCGCCTTGCGCAACGTGGGCGAAGACTTCCTGATCACATCGTCAGGTTCGGTCAGGGGCGGGTCAGCGGCTGTCCGGCATGGTGTCCGAGTCCACATCACACGGTTGCCGCCTCGACAGGGGCGGGCCGGACGAAAGGCTTCTCCCTGTGCTCGTCGCCTCGCGTCGTCTCGCCGTCCGCCTCCGTGACGACGCCGCCGGTCCTGTCGCCGCAGTCGCGCGGCCGCAGCCCGGCCGGCCGGGCTGGGCGACGGCGTTGGGCGCCAAGGAATACAGCAACATTCCGAGGAACTCGACTCTCGTGTTCAGCGTTGACGTCCTCGGTGCCCAGGGACAGTGGGCCCGCCCTGTCCTCGAGTCCTTGGCCCAAGTGGGAGACAGCCGTGTTTCCAGACCTGTCGGAAGTGCAGGGAACGGACCACGCACCGCAGTGCGAGCGCCCTTCCCGGGAAGGTCATCAGATAGCCGACCGCAGGGGGCGCCGCCCCGTAACTGAAGTCGTCGACCGTTGCGCTCATCCCCTTGTGCACCGCTGCTCTGTGCCGGCGCGTGCGGCGAACCCGGCCGTCGGGGTGCGGTCGTCCAGTCCTGAGGACGGCAGGCGGGAGGCTCCCGAGGCTCGGCGTCGTGAGGGGCACTCGGACTCCGGCATCGCGGAACGGATTCCGATCGTCGGTGTGTCAGTCTCGGGGCGGACCACGGCTGATGCCGCCGGGCCGTCTCAGTACGACGGCGGGCCGTCCAGTTCTCGCCCGGACAGGAGGTAGTCGCGGCACAGTCCGGGGTCGGCCGCCATACGGCGGTAGCATTCGATCCCGGAGTGTAGTCGGGCTTCGTCGTTCGTATGGAAAAGGAACCGCATGGTCTCCGACGACAACGGCGATGCGGTCTCCCTGAAGGCCCGGAGCCGGTCCTCGGCCCACCGGTCGAGCGCGTTCTCGTCCGCTTCGCCGCGAACCACCGGTGCCAGTGCCCGGGCGAGGGTGAAGGCGTCGAACACCCCACAGGCCATACCCAGGGCGCGGGTCGGATTGGTCACGTGGGCCGCGTCACCGGCGAGGATCACCCGTCCCGCGCGCAAACGCTCGGCGGCCCGCTCGTGCACGCGGAAGGCGGACCAGCTCTCGACCGTCTGATCGATCCCGTCGGGAAGGCCGGCTTTGAGCGCCGCGGGCATCCGGTCCACGAGAGATTCCTCCGGCAGCATCCGGCTCTCCGCATAGATGTACCGCCACAGGCCCGTGGGGTCGACAAGGCCGACCAGCGCGCCGTGCTCGGGGTCGATCTGGCAGGATTCCGGGGAGAACCCCAGCGTGGCCAGGTCGACGCGGAGGCCGGCGGCCACGAACCGGTTCGGCCAGGTCATGCCGGGGAACCCCATACCGAGCGAACGGCGGACCTGACTGTGCGCTCCGTCGGCCCCGACCAGCCACTGGGACCGTAGGGTACGTGTTCCGTCGGGGGAGTCGGAGACGAGTGTCACGCCGTGTGCGTCCTGCTCCAGGCCGGTGAGTCTCGTACCCCATTCGATCCGGGCGTGCGGCAGTGCCGACAACCGGTCGGCGACGACCCGGGTCAGGACGTGGGGAGGCACGTGGAGGTTGTACGGATACTCGACCGCGCCCGTGAGTGCGTCCAACCCCAGAACGATCGACTCTCCTGTGCACGGCACCCTGAAAGAGAGCGAGCGCGCGGCGACTCCCTCCCGCCGCAGTTCGCCCAGGACGCCCAACTGCTCGAACCCAGGCAGAACAGAAGAGTCGTACACCATGTCATAGGGAAGCGGCGCGATCCGAGGCCGAGCCTCCCATACCGTCACGTCCACTCCGGCCTGGGCCAGCCCGAGTGCGGCGAGCAGGCCTACTGGGCCGGCCCCGGTGACCACGACACGTCCGTCCGGCATCGTCAACTTCCTTCCGGCCCGCGCCGCATGCCAGTCCCGGATTGTGGCCAGGCTGCTCCAAGCTAAGACGTGACGGCCGGGAGCGGCACGCTGTGTTCCATCCACCGGAACCCTCGTGCGCGCGGCCCGCCCGCGGATTCATACTGGTGACACACGGACGAAACCTCCGAGGTGGCGTTCGTCTCGCGCCGAGGGCGATCGGAGAGTCCATGCTCACTGTCGAGACACCGCCGTCGATCCTGTCCAAGGCGTTCGACCTGCTGCGTGCGTTCAACGCCCATGAGCGCGTCATGACACTGAGCGAGTTGTCCAGGGCCTCTGGGTTGCCCAAGTCGACCGTTCACCGCCTGCTGGCCCGATTGATCGAACTGGGGGCGATCGAGCACCACGGCGCCGGGTACAAGATCGGGCTCGACCTTTTCCAACTCGGTTCCAGCACGCCGGCCGGGGCCATGCGCGACGCGGCCATGCCCTACCTCGCCGCTCTCCACCGGTGGACCGGTCACACGGTGCACCTGGGACTGTTGCGCCGGTTCGAGGTTGTCTACCTGGAGAAGGTCGCCCGGCGGAGCACGCTGTCGGATCCATCCGGGGTGGGCACGCGGCTGCCGGCCAGTTGCACTGCTGTCGGCAAGGCCTTGCTCGCGCACGAGAACCTGGAGGATCTGGCCCACTTCCTGCCGGATCCCCTCCCCGGCCTGACCCCGCGCTCCGTCACCGACGCGGCTCGGCTCATCGCCGAACTCCGGCTGATCCGCCAGGGCGGCCTGGCGCGCGAACACGGGGAGGCCAGGCCGGGCCTGGCCTGCGTCGCGGCGCCGATCGTGGTGAGGGGGTTCGCGGTGGGGGCCGTTTCGGTGGCCTTTCCGGCCGACGCACGGCTCGATCCGAAGACGGGGACGGTACTTCGGGACGCGGTGGCGCAGGTGGCCAACGAGATCCGGCAGCGCCTTCCGGAGCATGCGCTCTGGTTCCCTCACGACATGTGACCGCAGCAGCCGACTCAGGTGCGGCGGTGTCTCACGGGCGGACGACGAAGACCTCGTCCGACTCCGATGACTCCGGTCTGGACGACAACGCTCCGATGGAGGTCGGGACCGAGTCCTCGGGTGGGGCCGAACAGGGGCAGCCATGGCGGAGCGCACTCGCCCGCGGATCCGGAGCCGCGTGTCGTGACACCCGCCCCCTGGCCCCAGCGCGTGTAGCCGGCGGGGGAGAAGGCCTCACGATCGGCTCGCGCCGACGGTCCGGCCGACTCCGGAGTGCTGCGCTCGGTGATCACGTCCCGGACATCGAGAGCGCCCGATGCGCGCTCCACCCGGCGCTGCCCCGGGACAGACCCGTGGTCCTGTTCCGGTGGCGTCCCCTCACGATCCGTCCGCGAGCCGTAGCTCGGCCCAGATGGTCTTGCCACCGCTCATGCTGTGCCGGGTACCCCAGCGGTCCGTAAGTTGCGCGACCAGAAGGAGGCCGCGGCCTCCTTCGTCGAAGGTCCGGGCCCGTCGCAGATGCGGGGCGGTGCTGTTGGCGTCGGTCACCTCCAAGATCAGGGCATGACCGCGGATGAGCCTCAACTGGATGGGGGCGCCGCCATACCGGATGGCGTTCGTGACCAGTTCGCTGACGACGAGTTCTGCGACGAAGGAGACCTCCTCGAGCCCCCAGGCCTCTAGGCGTTCCGCGGTCTGCTTACGGGCGTGGGCCACGACCGTCGGATCCGCGGGCAGGTCCCAGGTGGCGACGTGGGAGGAGTCCAAGGCGTAGGTACGGGCGATAAGCAGGGCCACGTCGTCGGTGGGAGCATCCGGCAGGAGATCGGCGACCACTTTGTCGCAGATCTGTTCCAGCGGCCCGTGCGCATCCGAGAGCGCTTCGCGCAGTCTGCCGATCCCGGCGTCCATGTCGTGGTCCGCGGATTCGACCAGACCGTCGGTGTAGAGCGCGATGAGGCTGTCTTCCGGCAGATCCAGCACTCTCGACTCGAAGGGCAGGCCCCCGAGTCCCAGGGGTGGTCCGGCCGGGAGGTCGGGAAACTGGACGACACCGTCGGGGCGGACCAGCGCGGGGGGCGGATGTCCGGCCCGCGCCACGGTGCAACGACGGGAGACGGGGTCGTAGACGGCGTACAGGCATGTGGCGCCCACCTCCCCGGCGGAGGCCGGGGCATCCCCGTCATCTCGGTCCCAGCCCTCCTCCCGGTCCATTCGCAGGACGAGGTCGTCGAGCCGGGTGAGCAGTTCCTCCGGCGACAGGTCGACATCGGCGAGAGTGCGGACCGCGGTGCGCAGCCGGCCCATGGTCGCGGAGGCGTGAACACCGTGCCCGACGACATCACCGACGACCAGGGCGACACGTGCCCCGGAGAGCGGGATGACGTCGAACCAGTCGCCGCCGACACCGGCCTGCGCGCCGGCCGGCAGATAGCGGGAGGCGACGTCGAGCGCGGCTTCACTCGGAGCCCGCCTGGGGAGCAGGCTGCGCTGGAGCGTGAGCGACGTCAACCGCTCACGGGTGTAGCGGCGGGCGTTGTCGATGCAGACGGCGGCCCGGGCGGTGATCTCGTCGGCCAGAAGCAGGTCGTCGTCGTCGAACGGCTCGGGCGTGCGGTGGCGGACGAAGAGAGCGAAGCCCAGCGGTGTTTCCCGGGCGCGTATCGGGATGAAAAGCGCGGAGTGCATGCCGAAAGCACGGGCGTTCCAGGACTGCAGTGGACGAGTGGACAGCCAGGCGGCGATCTCCGGATCATCCACGTCGAACCGGGCGGGGCGTCCACTGACCAGGGCGTGTGACAGGGGCGACGTGGCTTGGAAGAGGCTGAGGTCCCCAGGCGCGAACACCGCCTCTGGACAGCCCTGGATCACGGAGCGGTTGGCCGCCCGACGCATGGCGGTGGTGTCGGCGGGGCTGCCGGGCTTGGACTCCCCGCCGGAGTAGACGGTGTCGAGCAGATCGACGGCGACGTAGTCGGCGAACCGGTTCACGGCCAGCTCGGCCAGTTCCTCGGCGGTGCGCACCACCTCCAGAGAGGTACCGATGCGTACGCTCGCCTCGTTCACCACGGCCAGCCGCCACCGGGCGCGTGCGGCGTCTGTGATGTCACTCAGGGTGGTCGTCGCTCCTCGGGTCCGCCCTGATGTGTCCTGTACCGGTGAGACCAGCACGGACCAGGTTCGAGGACGTCTCCCCTCCGGGGAGGCAACGGACAGCTCCTGCTGGACCGGTTTCCCTGTTTCCAGCACGCGCAGCACGAACCGCGTGACGTGGTCATGAGGGGAGTCGAGGCGCGGTTCAGCGTCAGGCGGATCGTGACCGGGCCGCTGCTCGACCATCAGTCGCAGGAACGCATGGTTGGCTCCGACCATGCTGCCGCCGGAGTCGTGGACGGCGACCGCCACGGGCAACTGGGACAGAGCCGCTTCCCGGAGAGCAACGTGCGCGCTGACGTGATCCTCCGCTTCCGGAGAGGAGAGCGAGTTCACCGCGTACAGCGTCCAGACGTCCCGTCCACCGGGGCCGCGCTGCCGAACGGCCCAGACGGCCGCGTCCACGGCGTAACCGTCACGGTGTCGCAACACAAGGGTATCGCCCCACTCCGTGCCTTTTGGGAGTCGCGCGAGTGTCGACAGCGGAAGTTTGGCGGCAAGCAACTCGGACGCGCCTCGGCCGACGACTTCGTCGGCTTCGTAGCCGAGCAGGTCCCGGGCTCCGGAACTCCAGCCGACGACGCGACCGCGGGAGTCGATCGAGGCCGTCGGTGTACCGCCCCCGCGGGGAAGACCGCCCTTGTGGTCGGAAGAGTTCTCGCTGTCCATCACCGCTCGTTTCGGTGCTCTGAAGAGACACCGTACTGCGCCGATTGTGCACATGGGGCGCTCTTCCACAATCATGCTGCTCGCTCGCCGGTCGCAACTCGGGGCACACTTTGTCTGTTGTGTGCCCGGATTTCTCCATTATTGTTCCAATCCGGGCATGATCCTCGACCGAGCGGTGCTGGTTCGAGTGACGAAGCAGTGAGCGGTGGCAGCGCCGAGGGGATCGCTGGCCCCCTTCGCCGTGCCTGCGGGAGATACCCGCCGCGGGCTGCGGTCCGGGGCGGTGCGAGAGGAGCGTGAAGGCGCGGCGGCGCGTCCGCTGTTTACAAGGGTGCGACCATCGCTCGGGAAGGTCTGTCGGGACGAACAAATCGTTCCTGGCGGAACGTCGGCCCGAGTGGCCGGGACTGCCGACGTCCGGTCGATCCGAGTTGATCTGCGAATCCCCTCTGGCCTGAAGTCGCGCTGTGTGGTGGCGTCCGCGGGGCGTTTCCCCTCAGCCGTTCCGCCGTGGCGTCGGAAAGGTCGTACGGCCGCGACGGAACGCAAGAGTGAATGATTCGAAGGCCTCGAAGTAGGCCTGTCGAGAATCCGTGGAGGTTTGGGAGTGAAGTTGGAAAACGAACACGTGGCTCCTGTCCCTTCTCGAGCGAAGTCGGCGGGCAAAACCCACTCGATGGTGCGTCGAGCGGGACGAGCCGTGGTTGGTGCGTTACTGGCTGCGCCGCCTTCGTCATGGCTCCGACGGCGCAGGCGTAATCCGCTGTGAACGTCAAGGTCGTCACCGAACTCGATCCGGCCTACCAGAACGGCTATCCGTTTGGGATCGAGTCGACGAGCGGCACCCTCCACTTCTGTCGGCTGCTCACGAATTCGACTACGGAATAAACCGTCTCCGGGCTTCCGAGCAGTTTCTACGCGGCCGTCTTCCTGACTCTGGCGAACAGGACTGCGCGGCGGGCGACGGGATGGCCGGCTGCAACGAGAAGTCCACCGGTGTCCAGCCCGGAGCCCCGAGGCTGAGATGCGCGTCTGCCACCCCACGTTCCCTCAGGGAGGACGTGCCGCGGGGTGCTCCTCCCCGCGGTGATCTGTCGGGGCCGAACGGTCTGAAGGGGTGTCGGCTCCCGGAACGGCCCGCTCAGGTCAGGACGCGTGCCTCTCCTGCGGTTCGAGTGTCTTTCGGGTGCGGGCGCTTGGCACGGGCACCGGTCGGGTGCCCGCGACGACGGTGTTGCTGACGGTGCCGATACCCTCCACGGTCAGGGTCACCGTGTCGCCGGGGACCAGTGGGGGCGGGTCCAGCCTGCCGCGTCGGCCCCAGAATTCGGCGAGGCAGCCGTTGCCGCAGGTGCCGGAGCCCAGAATGTCTCCGGGACGCACCTCGGTGCCACGGGACGCGTAGGCCGCCAGCTCCTCGAAGGTCCAGGCCATGTGGGTGAGGTTGTCCCGCCCGATGACGTTGTCGTTGACCATGGCCATGACGTCAAGGTCGAGACGGCCCTCGCTGTCACGGTGGGCGTCGAACTCGTCCGCGGTGACGAGCCAGGGACCCAGCGTGGTGGTGGAGTCCTTCCCCTTGGCCGGGCCGAGTTTCACCCGCATCTCGAAGCCCTGGAGATCGCGGGCGGACCAGTCGTTGAGGATCGTGTAGCCGATGATGTGTCCGCGGGCCTGCTCCGGGGTGAGGTCCCGGCCCGGTTCGCCTATGACGGCCGCGACCTCCAGCTCGAAGTCCAGGCGCTCGCTGCCGGGGGGCACGGGCACGTCGTCGTGGGCGCCGAGGACCGAGTAGGGGTTGGTGAAGTAGAAGGCCGGCTGCGCATACCACTCGTCGGGAACACGGTCGCCGTATCCCCGGGCCACGCCCTCCACGTGCTGTTCGAAGGCCATGAAGTCGCGGATGGTGGGTGGCTGGACGGGCGGGAGCAGACGTACGTCGGTGAGGGCGAGGGGAGCCGCCACGCCCAGGGCGGTCGCCCCCGCTCGGCGGAGAGCCGGCTCTCCCTCTGAGATGAGATGCAGCAAGGTGGTGCCCGCGGGGAAGGGGTGGATCTTGTTTCCGGAGGTCGAGAGGATTCCGGAGAATGTGGTGCCGTCATGGGTGAAAGTCGCGAATCGCATGATTGTTTCCGGGAGGTCAGTGCTCGATGGGCTCGGAGGTCTGGTTGGCGGGGTGCTTGAATCCGATGAACACGCCGGAGACGGCGGCGGCGGTGAGACAGGCGATCGCCGTGAGCAGCAGTCCGGCGTTGTAGCCGTCACTCAGGGCCCGCTCTGTGAGCGGGGCGATCTTCGCACTGAGGGGCCCGAGCTGAGCGCTGTGCAGCGCGATCGGACCACCGCCTGCGAGGACGGCCGTGGCGGTGCCGTGCTCGGCCGCGGTGAGGCCTGCGCCGGAGAGGCCGGAGGTGATCCGGTCGGCGGCCATGCTGAGGGCGACTGCACCGACGATCGCGGGGCCGAGGGTCTGGCCGAGGTCGCGTACGAGACTGGTGGAGGCACTGGCCATACCGGTGTATTTCTGGGGCACGGTGTTGACGGCGGCTGCGGTCAGCGCGGCGACGACCAGACCGAATCCAAGGCCGTTGAGGACCAACGGGCCCAGCAGCGGGAGCAGCCCGTGCTCGTCGACGGGCACGGCCCGCAGCCACAGCTGTGCCGTCGCGAGCGCGAGGAAGCCGGTGACCAGCATCGAGCCGGGGCCGGTGCGGTGCAGCAGACGGACCAGCAGCGGCCAGATGAACGGGGTGATGCCCTGGATGACCAGGAAGGGCACGGCGGCCTTCAAGGGGGACTGGTGCTGGATGACACCGAGCCGGATGCTCAGGTCGTAGGCGCCGCCGAGGAAGCCGAACATGCCGACCACGGTCGCCGCGGCCGAGGCGGCGAACGCGGGGACACGGAAGAGCTCCAGCCGCAGCATGGGCGTGGCGGAGCGGCTTTCGAGCCGGACGAAGGCGAGGAGCAGCACGACGGCGGCGGCGAGGGCCAGGCTCACCGGAGCGGACCCCCAGCCGTCGCTGGGGCCCTGGATGATGCCGTACAGCAGGCACAGGAGTGACAGAGCCACGGTGATCTGGCCCGGCCAGTCGAGTGCGCGCCCCTCGGGCGCGCGGGACTCGGCAGCGAAGAACCACGTGGTGGCCGCGGTGACGAACGCGATCACACCCACCGCGGCGAACGCCCACCGGAACGAAGCGTGCTCCACCACGGCTCCGGACAGGAGAGGGGCGATGAAGGCGCCCATGGAGAGTGCCGTCGTCCATGAGGCGAGGCCGCGGGCGCGGGCCGCGGGGGAGGTGGTGCGGGCGGTGACCACCGCGAGAGAGGCGGGAAAGAGCGCGGCGGCACCCAGGCCGGAAAGAGCCTGGCCCGTGATGAGCTGTCCCGGAGTATGGGCGGTGGCCGACACCACATAGCCGGCCATCGCTGTCAGGGCGCCGTACACCAGCAGTTTCTTCCGGCCGTAGAGATCGCCCAGCACGCCGAAGGTCAGGGCGAGGACGGCGGCGGGGACCATGAACGCGTCGCTGACCCAGGTCAGTTCGGCTCCCGAGGTCTGAAGGCTGCGCTGGACGACGCCGTTGATGGCCGCGGGCAGCACCAGGCCGATCTGTGCCAGGCACACGGCGAGACAGCCCGCGACCAGGGTGCCGGTGCGATGCCGGGACGCGTCCGTTCCGGCGTGGGTGGTGGACAGCGGTTGAGCGGGGCTGGAGACCATGTCTCCTCCAGGGGGACGGCCCGGCCGGGAGGCGGGGTGTGGCGGCTCGGAGGTGGGTTCAGGCGGTCCGGGGCGAGAAGCGTGGGCAGGCGAGTTCGGCCATGCGGTCGAACAGGCCGGCTCCGTCCAGAGGCTCGAGCCCCGGGTCGAGTTCGCGGTAGACGGTGTGGACGTTCACGGCGAGCCGCTCGCTCTCGGCCAGTTCCGCGAACCGTCCGAGCGGGATGTCGCGGACCGCGTCCCGGATTGTCATCCCGGCGGCGTGGCGGGCGCTCGCCTGCTCGTGCACGTACTCCAGGTAGGCGCGCGTGGCGTGCAGCGCGGACTTGGTGGTGACCGGACCGTGGCCCGGGACGACCGTCTCGGCGCCGAGGCCGATGACGAGATCGCAGGCGGCGACCCAGTTGTCGAACGGTCCGTGCCACACCACGGGGGTTGCGCCGCAGAAGACGATGTCCCCGGTGAAGACGGTGCGGGCGTCCGGCACATGGACGATCGTGTCGCCCGCGCTGTGGGCGGGGCCGACATCGATCAACTGAACGGTGGTGCCGCCGATGTCGAGCGTGACCTCACGGTCGTACAGACGGCTGGGCAGGACGGGCCGGATGCCGGTGAACTCGAATCCGCCGAAGATCCGTCGGGCGAAGCGACCGGATGGCGTGTCGTCGGCCATGAGGAGGGTCATCGCCTCCGGCTGCACCTGCTGCATGTCCGTGATCGACCCGCGTGAGGCGATGATCTCCGCCCGCTCGACCAGCTGGTTGCCGAACCAGTGGTCGCCGTTGCCGTGGGTGTTGACCACGGTCCGGATGGGGGCAGCGGCGGTGAGGGTCGCGAAACCGTCGAGCATCCGACGGGTGAGCCGCAAATCGTAGAGCGTGTCGACGAGCAGGGACTCGCCGCGGCCCACGACGAGGCCCGCGTTGCTCAAGCCCCACCCGCCGTCGGGCTGCAGCCATGCGTGGCAGCGGCCACGCAGGCGGACGTGCTGTGCGGTGGTGCGGGACGCCACGCCGTCTCCTTGGTCCGGGCCACAAGCCCAGGTTTTCGTTAGATGCGAGTCTTACATTGGACGCAAATCTAACTATGCTCTTCGCCGTGGTCAACAGGTGCGCATGGCGTGATAGTTCTGAGGCCATGAAGAGCGAGGAAGCGCGATCCGTCGGTCCCGGCCGCCGGGAACGGAAGATGAGGCAGGTACGTGATCGGCTCTATACCGAGGCCGTTGAGCTCTTCGTCACGCAGGGATACGAGTCCACGACCATGGATCACATCGCGGACCGGGCCGACGTGGCACGGGCCACGGTGTTCAACCACTTCGCGCAGAAGGCGGGAATCCTGGAGGAGTGGGGTGTGCGGCGAAGGGCGAAGGTGTTGGAGATCCTCAGGCGGGAACACGCGGAGGACCTTCCGGTGGACCGGCGGCTGCGGCGCTATGTCGGGGAGCTGGCGAGCCTGAACGTCGAGTCCCGCGCCGAGACGGTCGTACTGATGGAGGCGTCTGCCCGGTTCGGTCAATTGCTCAGGGACCCGACGCCCGAACGGGAGTTGGCCAGGATCGTGGAGGCCGGTGTGCTGCGTGGCGAGGTGCGTCGGGAGGTGGACTCGGCCGTGGTGGGTTCTCTCGTCGCAGCCGGGTACTTCAGCACCGTCATGCGGTGGATTGCGTTCGATCCGGAGCCCTTCGACCTGCGCGAGCGCCTCGAAGAGATGCTCGGCATCGTCCTGGGGGGAATCCTGGTCTGAGGAATTTCGTGGGAACTCGGGGTGACGACGCGTCCAGCCCCGTCGGTCAAGGCTCCCGATCTGTCTCGGCGAGGTGCTTCCTGTGCTGCCGCCGTGGAGGTCCTCATGGGCTCGTACCGCAACGCGGCACGTTCGATTCCGTGCCGCGATCCTGGACGCGACCGTGAACGTGATTCGGTCACTTCCTCCAGTGCTGTTCGAAGCGGTCGAGGCGGGGGGACCGGACCCGGCCCATGGTCGCCGTCCGCGCACCCGTCCCTCCGCTGTCCCGGTCTGCTGAGACTGGAGGTTGGTGGCGGACGGCACGGGCCCTTTGCCGAACGACCGGCTTCATCGGCGTGGACAAGGAGACCGTCACCCCACGTGGAGATCTGTCCCTCCGGGGCCGAAGCCATGGATGGGGACGCGGACACCACGGCCGGCTGGTGTTTGACCCCCGCCTGGTGTGTGGCGATGGTTTCCTGTGGCCGACCGAAGCCGTGATCCACGCACCATGGTGCGTCGTTGCGTGGCTGGGAGGCCCGGAACCCGAACCCCGGGGTTGCCGCAACCGAAGTCGGCAGGGCACAGGGGCGACGGGCGGGATCCGGGGCTCCACTCCGTCGAGGGAACGTGTGGTGTCGAACGGTCGAGCTTCGGTCGGGGCGGTCGAGGCTACTTCGCGACGAGTTTGCCGCCGTCCGCCAGGGTGTATGTCTTTCCACCGAGGGCCTTGTTGGCGGCCAGGGACTTGTCGTAGTAGACGGTGTGGCCGTTGCCGGTGATGTTGGTGATCTTGGTACCGGAGATCTCAGCGCCGGTGAGGCTGGTCAGGGTCGAGTCGGCGGTGACCGCCCAGGTACTGCTGGAGTCGAGGGTCAGGGCCGCCTTGTCGATGGCGCCGGTGAGGCTGCTGCCCTGCTTGAGGATCACCGTGGCCGAGCTGGTGCTGTCCGTCAGGACGTTGCCGGTGAGCTTCTCGCTGTATGCCTTGAGCGTCGCCTTGCTCTTGGCGGTCACGTCGAGGAGCTTGCCGTTGCTCTCCTTGACCTCGGCACCACCCTTGAGGGTGATGGTGGCGGTGGTGTTCGTCACGTAGAACAGGTCGCCGCCCTTCGCGGTGAGGGAGCCGCCGTCCATGGTGAACTCGGCGGTGCCGACGAGGGCGTCGCCGCTGCCGCTCTGGTGCAGCATGACGCCGTTCTTGCCGCCGGTGACCGTACTGTCCTTGAAGACCACCGAGTTGGCGCCCTCCACGACCGCGCCCTCCGCGCCGGTCGCGGTGACTGTCGCCCCGGTGACCGTGATCTTTCCGGTGGAGTAGACGCCGGGAGCGTCCTGGCCGCTCGTGGTGAACGTGCCGCCGGTGACGTCGAGCGTGCCGCCGCCGCGGTCGGTGGCGATGACGGCGGAGTTGGCGCCCGTGGTGTCGGCCGTGACGTTCTTCAGCGTCAGTGTGCCGCCGCCGGAGGCCATCACGCCGTGCGCGTACTGGCCGGTGGCCTTGATCTTTGTGCCTGTGAGCGTCACCGAGGAACCTGAGCCGTACGCGAAGACGCCGTTGGCGCCCTTGCCGGTGGTGCTGACGGTGCCGCCGTCGAGGGTGATGCCGCCGCCGTTTTCCGCGAGGACGCCCGCGTTCAGACCGTAGAAGCTGCTTTCGTCGGACGAGGACGTGGTGCCGGAGGTGGTCACCTTCGCGCCGGTCAGCGTCAGCTTGCCGCTCTTGGTGACCAGCACCGCGGACCTGTTCTTCGTGGACGAGGTGTACGACGCCCCGGACTTGGAGACGGTGCCGCTCTTGAGCGTGTACGTGCCGGTCGCCGTGTACTGCTGGGTCGAGGCACCCGGACCGCCGCCCGACCCGTCCGGAGCGCCGGACGGCGGGGTACCGCCCGGGCCACCAGCCTGGGCGCTTGCAGAGGCGGAGGTCGAGGCAGTGGAACCCGCGGTGGAGCCGCATCCGACGAGTACGAGGGAGGCGACGAGCGCGGTGGCGGCGAGAGCGGATCTCGACAGGTGGTTTCGGATCGGTCGGCGGTCCATCGCTTCCTCCGTTGGTGATCACAGTTGACGGGCATCCGCTTGAGGCGGGCTGCCCGAGCAGCCTCGCGCTCACCGCTGTGACGTCACTGTGCGATACCCATGGGCCCTCTGCGAAGAGGCTGCCGGGCACGCCCGCACCGGGCCGACGCCTTGCCGACCTGGACGCCATCGGTCGGCACCCGCCTCGGCTGCCCCGCGTCGCACGCGCACCACCGTTTCACCCACGGTGTCCGGCGTGGGTCACGATCTCACGCAGCCGAGCCCATGCTCCGAAGAAGCTCCGACGTGAACCTGAAAGGCCTCTGATCTGGGCGTGGTTGACTGCTGCCGAGACAGTCCGACGACCGTTGACCCCGTCAGGTTCTGAGAGCGGACAAGGAAACGGATGACCAACACCCGACTGAAGACAGTCCGCCGGTCCTTCGCCCTTCTCGCCGGGACAGCGGCGCTGGCGGTTGTACCGGGAGCACAGCCGGCTGCCGCCGCGACGACCAGGAGCCTCATGGTCAACAGCGACGCCGACGTGCCGTACTGCCTTTCCGTGGGGCTTTGACCGGCGTGGTACCCGTGTAGGCGCAGAGTTCCTTGGTGATGCGGTCGAGCATGAACGCCGAGGATTCCTCGGCCCGTTCCTCCCAGGCGAAGACGCAGGCCGTGGCCACGCCGTCGAAGTCCAGCTCGCGGAGTGTGCCGAAGAACGCCTCCCAGTCGACCTCGCCCTGACCGATGTCGAGGTGCTGGTGGATGCGGGCGGTGGTGCCGGGCGGGTTGAGGATGTAGCGCAGGCCGCTGGAGCCCTTGTGGTTGAAGGAGTCCGCGATGTGCACGTGCCGCAACTTGTCCCCGGCGTGGCGCAGCATCGCCGCGATGTCCGCCGTCGGGTCCGCGCCCGACAGGTGGAAGGAGTGCGGCGCGCAGTACAGGTAGTTCACCCACGGCTTGTTGACGGCGCGGACCAGGTCCACCGCGGGAGTGTTCTCCTCGCAGAAGTCGTCCGGATGGGCCTCCAGGTTGAGGGCGATGCCCTCCCGCTCGAAGAGCGGCAGCAGCTCCTCCAGCGAGCGCCAGAAGGCGGCCTCGCTCTCGGCGGCGCGTTCGGGCCGGCCGTTGAACTCCGAGTTCATCAGCGGGCATTCGAGGTCGGAGGTGATCTCGATCATCCGCTTCCAGTTGCGGACCGCGGCCTGCCGCTCGGTCTCGTCGGGCGAGGACCACTTGTACAGCGGCAGCACCGAGGAGAGCTGGACGCCGTGCGTGCGCAGGGCCCTCTTCAGCTCGGCGACGCGCGCGTCGTCCGCACGTGGGTGCAGGAAGAACGGCATGAAGTCGTCACGTGGTGACAACTCGATGTACTCGTAGCCGAGTTGGGCGACCGTGCGCACCATGTCGTCGATCGGCAGGGCACGGAACATGTACGGGTCGAGGGCGATCTTCACGCGGCACCTCCGTAGCAGGCGGGACGGGGCTTGAGGTCGGTGCTGACGACCCGGCCCGACTCCAGGGCCTCGACGGTCGCCGCGGTGATGACGGTGGCGGCGTAGCCGTCCCACGCCGAGGGGCCGGTGGGCTCCTGGCCGGCGGCGACACCGGCGATCCACTCGCGGAACTCGGTGTCGAACGCGTCCCGGAAGCGGCCCACCCAGTCCGTGAGCACCTCGGTGCTGTGCTGTGCGGCCGTGCGCACACCGACGGCGGCCGGGTCGGGCAGCCGTACCAGACCCTCCTCGCCGACCGTCTCGCACTGGATGTCGTAGCCGTACTGGCAGTTGACGAAGACCTCCAGGTCGATACGGACGCCCTTGGCGGTCTCGAAGAGCATGATCTGCGGGTCCTTCAGGTGCGCGAACCGCTTGGCCGTGGCGCGCGGTGTGACGACCTGGGTGGAGACGATCTCGTCGTCCAGCAGCCAGCGCAGCACGTCCACCTCGTGCACGGCCGTGTCCAGGGCCGCCATCGCGGAGGTGTACGACTGGGGCACGGTCGGGTTGCGGTGGGCGCAGTGCACGATCAGCGGGGCACCGATCCGGCCGGAGTCGATGACCTGCTTCATCTGCCGGTAGCCGGCGTCGTAGCGGCGCATGAAGCCGACCTGCACGAGGCGGCGGCCGTGCGCGGTCTCGGCGTCGATGATCCGCAGACAGTCCTCGGCGGTCGTCGCGAGGGGCTTCTCGCAGAAGACCGGCTTGCCGGCGGCGATCGCGCCCAGGACGTGCTCGGCGTGGGTGGGGCCCCAGGAGGTGACGAGCACGGCGTCGACGTCGTCCGCCGCGGCCACGGCGGCGCCGTCGGGCAGCACCCGTGCGCCGACCGGCTCGGCGGCCTCGGCGGCACGCGCCGGGTCGATGTCGGTGACCGCGGTGACCCGGGCGTCGGGCGTTCCGATCCACACCCCGCAGGAGCCGCCGGCCCAGGTCAGGACGTGGGCGCTGAACCTCGACAGCGGCGAGGTCGTGGACGACCGCCTGCTCATCGACCACGGGTACGAGCGCCCGAGGCTCAACCTGGGGCATGTCGGCAGGCCGAGCCGCTCCTGCTACCTCCTCGACGAGCACGGTGACGGCTACACGGGCAACGGCGTCCTGAAGTACGACCTCATCGACGAGAAGGAACTCGGATACGTCGACTACGGGGACATGTACGGCGGAGAGGCCCTGTTCGTTCCCAGGCCCAACGCCACCGACGAGGACGACGGTTATCTGGTCGACCTGCTCATGGACGCCACACGCGCGGAGTTCGTCGTCATCCAGGCGAAGACCATGAAGGAACTCGCACGACTGCACCTGCCCCGGCGCGTCCCGTTCGACGTCCACGCCGCCTGGCTCGCCCCCGAGGAGATCTCGAGTCTCGCGGCCTGAGCGGGCAACACGGCCCCCGAAGGCCACGTATCGGCGCCGTCGCACCCGGCGCCAGATGCCGGCCTCGCCCGTCCGACGGACGACCGGCAGCAGACACACGACCATGGACGGAGACCCGCGTGCGACTCGGCGTGCACCTGCACAGGTTCCCCCGGCCCCGGGACGGGGCGGGGTACGCAGGCGAACTGGCCGCGACCGGCACGGCGGCCGAGGCCGCCGGAGTGAGCCGGCTGTCGGTGATGGACCACTACTTCCAGATGGAACACAACGGCGGTGCCGAGGACCCCATGCTGGAGTGCTACACGGCCCTCGGCTTTCTCGCCGCCCGCACCTCCACCGTGCGACTCGGGGCGCTGGTGACCGGAGTGACCTACCGCCATCCCGGCCTGCCCGCGAAGATCGTGACCACCCTCGATTCTGTCTGCAGATGTGGGATCCCGGGGACAACGGGCCCTTCGAGGGCAGGTACTACCGTCTGTCGGAGACACTCGGCGTCCCACCGCCTGTGAGTGCGCCACGGCCCGAGATCATGATCGGTGGCGGTGGAGAGCGCAAGACCCTTCGCCCTGTCGCCCGCTACGGCGACGCCTGCAATCTCTTCGCCACCTCGCCGACGGAGGTGGCCCACAAGCTGGACGTGCTCCGGGCCCACCGCGAAGAGGCAGAGCGCGACTACGACCGGATCCGTAAGCCGGTCGTCCATGCCGGGGGGCCGTTGCACAACGGGCGACATCGATGCTTTTGTCAGTGAGATGTCTGACTATGCTCCTCTCGGCGTCGAGACCGTGATCGTGGGATGCCCGCCGGAAGGCTCCGCGGCCGAGTGGATCGAGCGCTGTGCTGCCCCTGCCGCTCGCCGTCTCGACGGACTCGGTCGCGGCGACTGACCGGATGGAGGGGCGGTGCGGCGGCCGGGGGCGCGGCGGGAGTGAAGGCGAGGCCGAGGAACGATGCCGGGAGATATGTGATCACCGTCGAGGAGACCGCGGGCGTACCTCCGGGCGGTGGCCGACGGGTCCGCGGCCGCGGCCGGTGAACGGCGTCCCGGCGCGCCCCGGTTCCAGCCGCTGGGACGACGGCTCGGCACCGGCCGACCGACGCCCTAACGTCGGGCCCATGAGAGCTGCAGTCATTCATGAGGCCGGGGGAGACCCACAGGTTCGGGACATCGACGAACCGGAACCCGGCGCGGGAGAGACACTCGTCCACGTATCGTCGGCCGCGCTCAACCCGCACGACCTGATCGTCGCGGCCGGCGTGAACCAGCCTCCCCCGGTGCCCTACGTTCCCGGTACGGAGGGCGTCGGGACGCTGACGGACGGCTCACGCGTGTACTTCGGCCTGTCCAGCCCCCCGCACGGCTCCCTCGCGGAGCGGGCGGTGGCCCCCGCAGACTCGGTGCAGCGGATTCCGCCGGACATCGGCGACGGCGAGGCACTGGCCGTGGGGGTTGCGGGCGTATCGGCCTGGCTGCCTCTCACCTGGAAGGCGGGGCTGCGGCCCGGCGAGCAGGTCCTGGTACTCGGCGCCACCGGCAGCGTCGGGCGGATCGCCGTCCAGGCGGCCAGGGTGCTCGGTGCCGGGCGGGTCGTGGCGGCGGGCCGCAACCGGAAGGCACTCGACTGGCTGGGGGACCGGGGAGCCGACGACACCGTCGTGCTCGACGGCGACTCCGCGGAGGCGCTGGCGAAGGCGGGGGGCGACGGCTTCGACGTTGTCCTGGACCTGGTCTACGGGCCGCCCTTCCTTGCCGCCCTGCGGGCCACCCGCCCCGGCGGGCGCATCGTGAACGTCGGCATGCGGGCCGGACGCACGGTCGAACTGCCGGGAGGCATGCTGAAGCGGCGCGACCTGCTGACGTACGCGGGTGACCAGCCGTCCGCGGACCTCAGGCGTCACGCCTACGCGGAACTCGTCCGGCACGTCGCGGCCGGCGACATCGACGTGATGTTCGAGGAACTGCCCCTGGAGCGGGTGCCCGAGGCGTGGCGACGCCAGGCATCGGGCCCGGACACCAAACTCGTCCTCCGCCTCTGAGGACCTGTCAGTTCCTCGGAGACCATCGCCCGCGTGCCGCCGGCGCGCTCGCCGCCGCCGACCGCCGGCACCGCGCGCAACTTCAGCACGAAGCAGACTCCGGCGGCGACGGGCTCGGTCGCGCACGCGTGGCAAGTCGGAGCCGCAGACCAGCAAGGACCGACGCGGCCCGGAGCGATCCGCAAGACCCTGCCTCCCACCTTCAGCTCACCCTCGCAGCCGTAGAGGTGCAGGGACCACAGGGCGGGCAGGCACCAGTCGTCGACCGGGCTGACAACGCCGTGGAGGCCGATGCCCAGGTCCGCCATGGACGGCAGCTGCGCGATGGGTACCCGCCAGACGAGTGGGGTGATCGGGTCCGGCACAGGGGGACGCTACACCGGTGACATCACGCGACCACCGTCGTCCCTGCCGGCGGCCGTCGGGTGAGAACGGACCACCGATGTCGGCCCCGACCATTGTCTTCCCCACGGCACGCCGCCTACGGTCGTGGAAACCGACCAGGACACGGATGACACCATGGTGCTCTTGCCATGCCCGAGGAAACCGCTGCCACGCCCTCCTTCCTGACCACCGCGGAGTCACTGTCCACGTTCAAGTGTCCGGACCGGTTCCGCGACGCCAGGCTGGGGATCTGGTCGCACTGAGGGCCGCAGTCGGTGCCGCGACACGGTGACTGGTACGCACGCCACATGTACATGCAGGGATCGGACCAGCTCGCTACCACGTACGCACCTATGGGCACCCGTCCGAGTTCGGCTACAAGGACGTTGCCGCGCTCTGGAAGGCGGAGAGGTTCACCTCGACGGGCTGGTGGATCTGTACGTCCGGTCCGGCGCCCGCTACTTCGTCGCCTGGGCCCCACGACCTCGGAGAATCCGGACGTGTGGTCCTCAGCGGGGGCGCAGGCACGTCCCTTCAACGGAAGTGCGCCATAAGCCTTTTGGGAGCGCTCCCAAAATGCCGCAGGTGAGAATTCCTCGGCAGTGGTCTCTTTCGGTACGACCGTTGGTCGATGGTCCGGTGTGTCGAGACACGCCTTTGCGGTTCTCCGGTGCCTCCAATTGGACTGGCAGGTGAGTGCAGGTGTTACCGACGGAAACGTGAAGGAGGCTCATCTTGTTGGTATCGGGTGCCGCTTCGCCTGAAATGCCGGGCTACCGCCCATCGAGGCGGGTGTTTGGTGACCTGTGCGGACGCCGCGCCTGCAGCCCTGGTGGCCCGCTGCCTCGCCGGGCTCGAAGATCTGCTCGTAATGGTGACGCATCGTCAACTCTCACGCCGGTAACGGAACGGGCAAGTTGGCTTGGGCGTTGTACCCGTTCGGCGCCTTGTGTATATGGTGTGTCCGTTGATGTGCAGTCAAATTCGCCCAGTGGTGGCACGTGTCTTCATGGCGGTTCGAGGCGGCACCCTGAAAAGGTGGTTCGAGGCGGCTATTTGAGCGGCCGGCGTTGTCCGTGACTATCCCCTCGCGTGTTACCGGTGGTGCAGCATGCCGTTTGGTGTGCACCAATTCCGGCGTTGTCTTGAGAGGAAACACGGTCATGGATGACGCTCCTTCGTCGATTCCTCCTATGTTCGGGCGCGCGTTCGACGCAACGGATGAGCGGTTCGTCGGCGCATCGAAGAAGTGCTCAGGCAGGGACTTCGCTCACTATCCCGTCGGTGAACTGCTGGATCGGCACTGGGAGCCGGTGTTCTCGTACGCCTCGTTGTGTGCCGAGAGCGCTCGCACGGCCGGAGTGCTCGCTTCCGCTGCCTTCACGAGGCTTTTCGACGAGTCTCTGCGGCAGACTGGCCCGACGGTTGCGTGGCGACCGCAGTTGCTGGTGACGGTACTCCGAATAGCCGCCGAGTGGCAGGCGGACCACAGGCGTCGCCTGCTGTGCCCGGAGTTGCGGGAGGCGACGGACTTCCGGAACCACGCGGGGACACTGTGTCGACCCACGGGCCAACGCCGGCTGCTGGCCGAGGCGTTCGAGCGGTTGCCGGAACTCGGACGTTGCCTGGTCTGGCACACGGAGGTCGAGGGCGAGCCCTTGGCCGTCCCAGCGGAACTGCTGGGGCTGGCTGACGAAGAGGCTTCCGTGGAACTGGCGCGGGCAGGCGAGCAGTTGCGTGAACGCTTCCTCGGGGTGCACCGTGCGTGGGCCCCCGAGAAGGAATGCCGTCACTTCAACCGGATGCTCGACGTCACCTACCGGCGTGGAGGCATGGACATCGATGCGGATCTGCGGCGACACCTTGAAAGGTGCTCTCACTGCCGTTTCGCCGCACACGAGTTGGAGCGGTTCAACGGACCGCTCGCCGTGCCGTTGGCCGAAGCTGTGCTCGGATGGGCCGCAGTGGGGTACGTGGAGTCGCGGCCCGGTCGTGGCCGTCCGACCGCGGACGTGGCACCGATGCCCGAGACCGGCACCGTGCCCCGGGTTCCGGGAGACTCCACCGGGTCCGGCGGTGCGGGCCACGGCTCACGAGCGATGGCTCGGAGGGCTTCGCGGCGGAAGAGAAACCGGCGCGCGCTCGTCGTGACCGTTGCCACGACGAGCGCGCTCGCACTGGGTCCGCTTGTCGTGTGGTCGCTGACGACCGGTGCGCAGGAGGGCGAGGGCACGTCGGACGTGCCCACTTCCAGCCCGAGTACCGTGCCCGGTGCCACCCCGTCCTGGGTGGGTGCCGGCGACGGTGCGGGAGCCATTGAGGAAGGACAGCTGCTCAACGCCGCGACCGGTCTGTGCCTGGGTGTCGAGAGAAAGCCCGTGTCGGGCGCCGAGGTCGGGATGACCGACTGCGGGTCGGCGGCGAGCCAGCGGTGGTCGTACGGGTCCGACGGGCTGCTGCGTGATGCGAACGCCCCCGGCCTCTGCCTGGATTCCAGCCTCGCCTACCTGGTCCGGCTCGCTTCGTGTGCCGGTGGGGCGAAGGCGGGATCCGGGAACATGCGTTACGACTTCACCCGCCAGGGCGCGCTGCTGCCTCGTTCTCACCCTGATCTGGCGTTGGCGCCCGCAGCCGCGAAGGGCCGGTCGGATCTCGTGCTGAAGCTTCAGGACGACGGTGACGAGCAGCGCTGGACTTTCGACGACTCGGAACCCTCGTTGCAGATGAAGGCGGTGGGCTGGGACTCGGCGAGCCGTACGCCGTCCACTGCTCCCACCGGGTCCGGCCGAAGCGCCTCGGCCGCGGCGTCCGCGACCGCGCGCCCCACGCAGGCCGCCGTCACTCCCTCGGCGACGTCGACCAGCAGTACCACGGGCCCGGCGGAGTGCTCCGCGTACTACTCCTGTTACGACATGGGAGGGTACGGAGGTTGGTCTCGTCACGGTCGCGGAGGGCGGGGCGGGAACCGCTGAAACGGACCGGAGCGTTTCAGGCCTCACACCTCCAGTGGCCACACACCCCATTCCTGCTCCCAGTCGTAGGTGAGGGTCCCGGCGGCCGTACGCCAGTTCCGGGGTGCGGTGGTCGACTGCCAGTCCAGGGGCTGGACGCCGCCCGGCACCCCGCCGTCCAGGGCGGTCCGGACGGCCGCCTGCAGGTCCCGGTCCGTGCGGTCGTTCCGTGCCGCGGGATCGACGGAGACGAACAGAGCGGTGCCGGAACGGGCGACGAGGTCGAGGAACTGGCGGTTCTTCGACCAGTCCGTCCTCGGCGTGCAGGGAACACAGTCCGCGTCCAGGGCAAAGAAGCGGTTGTGCTGGGCCAGGCGGAAGGCCAGGGTGTTGACACCCATCCTCCGGGTCCGCTCCCACGCGCGCCCGGACGTGTCGTCACCGGTGCGCTGTACTTGTACGAACCCTGCCGCAAGGTGCCCGACGGTGTTGCACCCGATCACCACGGCGGGCCCGGCGGCCTCCGCGATGGTGCGGTAGAGACGGACGAGGACCTCCGCGTTGGTCGACGAGGGATCCGACAACGACATCCGCGCGTCGGCGAGTTCGGGTGGAGCCGAGTTCGCGAACCGGCCGAAGACGTCGTACGTGGAGAAGTCGTGCTTGATCAGTTCGTATCCCCAGTCCCGGAAACGGCGGACATCCGCGGACACCGAGTCCAGCGCGGTGCTCAGGGACGGGTCGAGCGGGAACCCGGAGCCGCGGCGTACCCCGGGGCGGGTCGCCGCGGTCTCGACGCGTGACAGCAGAGGACGGAACCAGAGCCCTGGGCGGGCGCCGATTTCCTCGATCCGGGCGGCCATCTCCGGCATGTCGTCGAACACGCCTGGCAGCCCGCGGTCCCAGGGCCCGCCGGGAGCGCTGCCACCGTCCTCCGTCCAGCCGTCGTCGATGACACAGTAGGGGCGTACCGGATGGCCGTCCGCGTACTCGACGATCGTCCTCGCGTCCCGGAGCACGGCGTCAGGTCCGAAACCCCTACCGTACGCGTAGTACCAGTTGTTGCTGCCCACCACGGGTGTGGCGGGCAGCAACGGGTCCGCACTCATGACGGAACACAGGGCCTCGTGGGCGGCGTACGGGGATGATGCCGACGCCGTGACGACCGTGGCCACGTCGATCGCGCGGTCGCCCGGACGCACCGGACCGCCGCCGCTGCGCACATCGGCCCACAGCGACACGCCCTCCTCGTCCACCGTCCAGGAGCAGAACGCGCCCGCTCGGGTCCGAACCCCCCAGCCCGTGGTGGGCCCGCCGGGTCGCTCGGACACCAACGCGTACCAGGGCAGGACACGTTCGGGCTGGATCGTCCGCCACTGCAGGTCGCCGTAACTGCGCTCCCAGGCGTCGCCGAGGACAAGGGCGTCGCCGGGGATGGGACGGTTCCATCGCAACACGATGCGGGACAGGCCGCTCGCCCCGATCTCCGCGCCTACGAGAAGACCATCGGGCCGCGGCGTCAGCATGACCCTGACACCACGTGTGGACCAATCCCCCGCTCCAGTGGCGGAGGCGCGGAGGATGCATGTGTGATCGGTCATCACATGCACCGAGTCCGGCAGAGACAGCACAGAACCTCCTGGTGGGAGTACGGATGGCGAGGCGGAATCCGGAGGATCGTAGCCCGACCGGGGCAGCCGACGGCGGAGGGGGTGGAAGCGCACGCAGTCCGCATCCCGGCAAACCCGATCACTTCGCGGTCCATCCGTTTCCTGGGAGAGCGCGGACCTCCAGGCCGCCTTGCTTGTGTGCCCTCGGGTTTGATTGTCACTGTCGTCGCGACATGCCGTGTCCCTGTCCCCCGGTCGTGGAAAACAGGGCTGAGGGAGCCGTCACTCGCGGTACGTCGTTGATCCACGCCCAGGAGCGCAATCCGAAGGCCTGGCAATGCCTGTCATGGCCATGACTGCTGGCCGCGAGCGTTATGTGAAGTGTGGGTCCGGGTCCGGGATGTGATTGGCCTGTGGTTCTTGTGGGCTGCGCGGAGCCGCTGTGGTGCCATCAACTCCCGTGTGGCAAAGGCGAGGTGAAGAATCGCAGATCGCACCGTTGTGATGGGGGGTGTGGCCTCCACGGGTTCTCCTCGCGCCCCGTCTGCGCGTGATCTTGTTCATGATGCATCGTGAACGAGCGCGCGATCCGGGCGTGTCTCTTCCTCGTGAATGCGTGCGCATGTGCGAGAACGTCGGTCCGCGCGGCCGAAAACGGGCCGTGGGGACCGACGTTGCTCCAGAGGTCGCACAGTCGGCAGTCTGCTCTCGGGAGCGGTCTTCGCGGTCGCAGGGGTGTGCGACGGTGGCTCCGCGCTGCCTCGCGGCATACGCGACGGAGGTGCCGGGCTGTCAGCAGTCGGCGAGGTAGCTGGTGAGCGCAGCCTTCTCGGCGGAGTCTACGGAGAGGTCGTAGTAGTACTTCACCTGCACCCAGGCGCGCACGTAAGTGCATACATATGCGGCGCGGGTGGGCACCCATTCTGCCGGGTCGTCGTCGCCTTTGGAGCGGTTGGAGCTTGCGGAGACGGCGATCAGCTGGGGCCTCGTGACGTCGTTGGCGAAGGCCTGGCGCTGAGCGGTGGTCCACGCGCTGGCGCCGGAGTCCCAGGCCTCGGCGAGTGGCACGACGTGGTCGATGTCGAAGGTGGAGGGGTTGGTGGTGGTCACCCCGTCGTACTGCGAGTACCAGGTCCCGCTGGTGGCCGTGCAAGCGGAGTTGACGACGACATCGGTGCCGTCGCGCTCGATGACGTACTCGCGCGTGTTGCAGGTCCCGGAAATGGTGATCCAGGTCGGGAACAGGTCGCGGTCGTAGCCGGTGCGGTCCTCGGTCGCGACGGTGAGGGAGGCGAGGTAGGTGCGGGCGGTGGTGGCGCTGACGGGGGCGGGGAGGGCTGCGGAGGCGCTTGGGGAGTTGAGGAGCGCGGCGGAAGATATGAGCCCGGTGAGCGCCGCGAGTATGCCGAGACGTTGACGCGCGTAGAGCTTTGACATGCGAACTCCCTTGGGGAATCAGGGATGTTGGGTGTGGGTGATGGGATGCTCGCTCTGTTGTGTTGCGGAATGATGTAGGCCCGGTAAGAGTTGGATGTCGTGGCCATGACAGGATGCTTGGGTGTTGACCAGGTTCACCCTTCGGTCCGTGTTCCTGGGGTGCTGTGCCTGGCACGCCGTCTGTGCGCGGGTCGTTCGTGGCGTGGAGCGACCCCGTGTGCGAGATCGCACTTGGTGCAGTGGTCCGCGGCAACGCCCGGAGTGCCGACGCGCAGGCGGCGCGGTGCCCTTTTCGTTTCTGTCAGGGCGGGGGTGGTGGAGTCGACGCTCGTGCAGTCCGTCCCTGTCGGCGACGTGGCGGGTCGCGCCCCTCGTGAGCGCCACCTGATGGACCCCGGGTACCGCTTTGTCGCCCGTACCGGCGTAGCCGTCCGGTGGGCTTGATCCGCTTTGACGGACATCGGAGATCAGCGGCTTCGGCTCCGGAAGGATGATGGCCATCATGGAGAGCACGGGGAAGAAGAAGCCTTGCCCTCGCGGCTCGTTCACGCCGGAGTTCAAGGCCGAGATCGTGGAGCTGTGCCGACGCGGTGACCGCTCGGTCGGTCAGGTCGCCAAGGCTTCGGTCTGACCGAGACCGCGGTGCGGGACTGGGCGAGGCAGGCTGAGGTCGACGCGGGCGAGCGGGACGGCCGGAGCAGCAGCGAACGCGAGGAACTGGCCCCACTGCGGCGGGAGAACCGCAGCCTGCGGGAGGACGTGGAGATCCTCAAGCGGGCCACGGCTTTCTTCGCGAAGGAGACCGGTCGCGGTGCACCCGTTCATCGAGGCGGGGAAAACCACAGGTCACAACGTCAAGCATGCGTGTGAACTGATCAAGGTCTCCCGAGCCGCCTTCTATGCTCGCCGCGCCGGCATCCCCAGCTCCCGCGCGGTGCGGGATGCTGAAGCTGACGGACCAGATCACGGCCGTGCACGAGCAGTCGCGCAGAACTTCCGGGACCCCGCGCGTCCACGCCGTTCTCCAGTGCGAGGGCGTCGGCTGCGGACGCCGCAGGGTGGCCCGGCTCATGCGCCTGGCCGGACTGGCCGGCTGGCAGCGAAGACGTCGGCACCGCACCACCATCCCCGACCCGCACGCGGCCACCTGCCCCACCTGGTCCTGCGCGGCTTTGAGCCCGACCCGACCGCCGTCGACACCCGCTGGTGCGGTGACATCATCTACATCGCCACCGAGGAGGGCCGGTGCTACCTGGCCACCGTCATCGACATCGCCTCCCGTCGTGTCGTCGGCTGGGCCACCGCCGACCACCTGCGCACCGAGTTGGTCGGCGACGCGCTGCGAGCCGCCCGCCGCACTCGCAGCCCGGCCGGTCCGGTGATCTTCCACTCGGACCAGGGCAGTACACCAGCCGCGAATTCGCTCTCCTGGCAAGGGAGTTCGGTGTCAGACTGTCCGTCGGCCGCACCGGGCAGTGCTGGGACAACGCGCTGCGCAGAACAAGCCCACGGCGGCCGCCTTGGGCCGATGCGGGAAGTCCGCACACCACGGCGGCCGGGGAGCCTCTGCCGGGACCCGCCGCGTAGTGTCATGGACAAGAGATCGCAGTCCCGCCAGGGTCTCGGCTTGTGCCGCTCGGGCCGTGCCGAGCCTGCGTATGCGGCGGGCGGTCTCATCGGACCACTTGCCTCCCCCCTGACATGATCTCGGTGAGAGCGTCGAGAACGTCCGCTGCAAGGCAAGAACTGGTGCTGCCGTCGGCCTCCACGTGGCGGACCAGGAACCGGGCGGGGGAGCTCGCGGCCTCTGATCCGACGCTGTTTGTCCTCAGGAGGCTCACCCAAGCATCACCGGTCCGCTCGCGGATCAGTGACCGCTCAGAGAACGCTCATAGTCGGGTGAGGCCTCCAAGGCGACGCGGCCTGCGCGCGGTCAGAACGCGGCGATGCCTTCCATCCCGGACTCGTCGAAGGCGGGCAGGCCCTTGGCCGTGGTGACCTTGGTGAGGGCGCCGTCGTGCTCGACGCGGAAGCCGTCGACGGTGCCGGAGGTGGCGTTCTGGACGTAGACGAACTTCTCGTCCTCGGTCACCGCGAGGTCGATCACCCCCTGTGAGTCGGAGGAGGGCGGCGTGGCGATGCCCACCTCGTTGGTGAGGGAGAGAGTGCCGTGCCGGTCCACGCGGTAGCCGGTGACGGTGGAGTTCCGGGTGTTGCCGCCGTAGAAGAAGCTGCCCGCGCGCTCCAGCCAGCACAGGGTCTCCTGGCCGTTGGGCAGGGGCTGCTGAAGGACCTTCAGCTTGCCGTCCCGCCTCACCTTGTAGGTGGTGACAGTGGACTTCTCGGCTTCGGCGACCAGCATCCGCTTACCCGTGGCGTCGAAGCTGATCGCGAAGGGGACACCGCCGGCCGACTTGTTCACGACCGGGTGGGCGACGGCCGGGAGGCCGTT
The DNA here is from genome assembly GCF_044767585.1 of Streptomyces sp. NPDC101225. NCBI lineage: Bacteria > Bacillati > Actinomycetota > Actinomycetes > Kitasatosporales > Streptomycetaceae > Streptomyces > Streptomyces sp. NPDC101225. The sequence goes on along the minus strand of NZ_JBIWOE010000039.1, from coordinate 42,410 downwards.
GTGCTTGAGAGGAAGCACCTCGACGGTGTTGTTGCCCTTGGTGGTGACCACCAGGCTGCGGCCGTCCGGGGTGAACTCGACCTCGCCCGGTGACGTGTCGAAGCGCGGTACGGCCTGGTTCTCCAGGCCCAGGGAGCGATAGGACCCGCGCAGCGGCTTCAGCCCCTCGTGGGTGATCCTGAAGCCCTGGACACTGCCCTTGCCGCCCGCGTTCATGACGTAGGCGATCCGGCCGTGCACCGCGATGCTGGAGGGGAAGTCACCACCGGAGCGCACGACCTTGCGGTCCTTCAGATGCTGTCCCTCGACGCGGAACGAGGTCAGTGTGCCGCTGCCTGCATTGACCGCCAGCAGCACCCCGGAGGCGTCGTCGTAGACGAGGGAGCCCTGGGAGGCGAGCGAGTCAGTGGGGGCGTCGACCTGGTCGCCACCCCTGCCTCCGGTCGCGTAGGTGCCCGCGGGGGTGAGCGTGCCGTCGTCGCCCCGTGCGAATACGTGGATCGTGTTGCCGTCCAGCTCGTTGCCCTGGACGAACACGGCGTGATCCGCCCCCGAGTACTGACTGGCCGAGGCCAGGGACACGGCCACCGTGGCGGCCCCGACGAGGGCGAGGACGCCGCCGCCGATGACGACGCGCCGTGACCTGGACTTCGCCCTGTGACCGCCTGAGGTGTTGGCGGGCGTGTTGGTGTGGCGGTGTTCCCTGTGGCTGCTGCGCATGCTCAGGCCCCATTCCCTGTAGCCGTCTGATGGTGTCCGCGGCTGTTCCGTGGACGCCACCAGAGTGGCCGGAGTGAGCAGTGAGCCGACGCGGAACGGCAGCCGCGTCACGGTCTCGTAAGAGGGTGTGGTGTGATCTGGCCGCTTCCCGATGGCCGAACCGGACCTTTGCACCCGTCTGTCGCGGTTCGGCGCGAGCCTTCTGGGTCGACTCGATGCCGGGGCATGCGAGGCGACTGGCCCGGCACCTGAGAGGGCGTTTGATCTAGGTGGATTGCCCTTTATCTGCTAGTAAGTTCCTCGTCGGGTGGGTGTCGTCCCGTCCGTCATGCGCTTGGTGAGGTTGTCGATCGAGGCGACGTGGATCATGGCCTCGGAGCTGGCGGGCAGGGTCTCGTGGTCTCGGGCGAGAAGCCGGTGCAGCGTGATCCAACCAATGCTTCGTTCTTCGACGTTGATCGGAGGCTGGCGCCGTGCTCGATGACGGCGTTCTTGAAGCCGGTGTCGACCCAGCTCTTGGAGATGGTCGGGTAGGTCTTCATGGCCTGGTCGAGGAGGCGTGTTCCGACAGCGTTCCCGGAGAGGCTCGCGGCGCTGACGGTCACGGCGAGCAGCAGGCCGATCGTGTCGGTGAGGATGCCGCGTTTCCTGCTGACGATCTTCTTGGCGGCGTCGGTTCCCTGGCTGGTCAGGGGCACGTTGGTGGAGGTCTTCACGCTCTGGGTGTCGATGACGGAAGCGGTTGGTTCGGGCTTGCGTCCTTCCTTCACGCGGGCCAGGCCGGTCAGGTCGTGGTTGAGCTGGGTGAGGATTCCCTCGTCGCGCCGGGCGGCGTGGCAGGCGCAGACGGTGCCGTGGTGGGGGAAATCGTGCGGAGGTGTTTCGAGGGGATTCCGGTGCGGTTGATGTAGAGGAGTGCGTTGAATACGTCGCACAGGTCGACCTTGGCCGGCTGCCCGGTGGGCCTGCGGTCGGGCCGGGCCTTTCTCCAGGCCGTCAACGTCGGCTCGATTGAGGCCCATCGGGCGTCGGACAGGTCAACTGGGGGTGCGGCTTCCGCCGGCTCACGCCGTAGCGTGATCATGGATGCGGCAGCCGGTGCCGTTCCGCTGCTGCTCGGCGTTTCTGCCCGATCTTCAAATCAGACGGACTTCGTGCACGACAACCGGGGCAAACGGGCGCCCGACTCCGCAGCTCGATGAACGCGAGGGTGCGCGTATGGGGCAAAAAATTCAAGCCTGGCGGCCGCGAAAGTTACTTACCATCACGAAACATGCCTGAATGCCCACTCAGGTCAATGGGCGTTCTCCGAAGGGATGACCGGGGCGCGTCGGCCGACCCGGACACAGGGGGGGCGGCACCCATGGTTCGTTACGGGGTGAGTGGGGACCTGCCGGAAAATCTGTTCCCGACGCCGGTCAACCGCACGGCGGGACCAGGGCGTTCCGAGTTGGGTGCGGCTCGGTGAGGGACGGTGGTCACGCCGCGAGAACGAGGTCGTCGCGGTAGCGGATCGCGTGGACCCGCAGGTGCTCGCGCTGCGTGTGATACTCCCAGTACTCCTCGTAGCCGCCGTTGCTGATCACCCCACGGAGCTTGAGGACGGCCTCGGCGCCCGCCAGGCCCCAGCGGGCGCCGGTGATGTTCATCCGGTCCTTGATCGGGTGCCGGCACGCCTCCTCGATCACGCTTGTCGCGATCGGCCAGTCCTCGGCCCGAGCGATGTCGTAGCCGAGATAGGGGAGTTTCGCGCGCAGGCAGCCAACCGCCTTGTCCACTCCGGAACGACGCTGGTCGTCCAGTTCCTCCGCATGCGCCTGGGCCTCGAGCCCGTCGGTGGCCTGAGCGGCCTCGGCGCCCAGCGCGCGGAGCGCAATCGGGCCGGCGCATGCCTCCGCAGCCCGGTCGGTCTCGGCGAAGAAGCACCTGGCCGCGCCCCACTGGGTAGGCCGCGCGGCGAGGCGCCCGTTGTCGGGTCCTTTTCCGCGCGGTCCGCTGCCGAACCACGCGGGCAGTTGGGTAGGCCGCCAGCGAGGACGACTTCGTTGCGCGCGCTGTTCCACACCGTGTCGGGTGGTCGTCGAGGCTGCCGATCCTGATCTTGCGCTTCAACGAGACTCCTCCCCGCCCCGCCACCAGCGGCTTTCGCCCTTCTCCGCATTCGACGGTCACCTGAAGTCCCCGGCGGGGACCCTGGTCGGTCTTCAGTACGGTCCGGTAGCGCCGGTGAGACCCGGCTACGGCAGCCTGGGCGGCGTCGCCGTCAGCGACCGCTTCCAGGCCGTGGACGAGGACGGTGACGCCGTCGCCGGCCTGTTCGGCGCCGGACGGGATGTCAACAGCGTCTATGGCGGTACGTATCCGTTCGTGAGGGCGGGTGATGGTGCGTCCTTCAGCCACAACTCGGGCCGCATCGCGGGGGCGAACGCGGCGTCTCGGTGAAGAACCAGGTCCGTGGAGGTCCGCTGCGGTTCGGCGGCGCTGGAGCACGACGGCCGGGGGTGGCGCCCTATCGGCTCTGCCCGGGTGTTCCGGCGCCGGGCGCCCCCCCAAGGTCGGCGGCAGTCTCGTACCCCAGGGCGCGGGACAGCTCCAGAGCGCAGCGTGCCGTGGTCCGGCCGGCGGCGTCGAGCCGCTGCCCCATCCGGCCCTTGGGTGCTCCCATGTTGATCGCCGCGATCACCCGGCCACGGTGATCGCGGACCGGGGCCGACACACCGACGAGCCCCGCCTCGAACTCCTCGTCCGCCGTGGCGTAACCCCGAGCGCGGATGGTCCGGATCTCCTTCAGCAGGTCGTCGATGCTGCGGATACGCTGCCCGGGGGGCAGGTCGGCGAACTGCTCCTCGGGGAACCAGGCCCGCAGCACCGGCTTCTCCCAGTCGGAGACCAGGACCCGGCCGGCCGAGGTGTGCAGGGCCGGGACCATGACACCCTCCCAGCCCAGGCTGCGGAAGGCGTGCGGTGAAGACTCGCTGACCAGGGTCAGCACGCCGTTGCCGCGCAGCACGCACAGGTGGACCGTTTCGTACAGTTGCGCGACGAGTCGGCGCAGGAAGGGCGCCGAAACGTACGCCAGCCTGGCCTCCCCGGTTCGAGCCGCCAGTGCGTACAGCCGCCAGCCGATCCGGTAGGCCTGGGTCTCGGGATCCCGCTCCACGAGGCCCTCCTCGGCCAGGCTCGCCAGCGCCCGGGAGACCTGGCTCTTCTCGCGGCCGGCCAGTTCCGCGATCCGGGTCACTCCGAGCCCGCCTCGCATGCGGGCTTCCTGGCCTGCGAGGACGTCCAGAAGATCGGCGTCTCTGCGCAGGCCGGACGTGGGTCGTGCCGCCACGGAACCCTCCTGTTGCAATATCGGCAACTGCAGTTGTCCTCCATGTTACGCACGCCTACCGTTCACCCCACCGAACGGCGCCCCGCCCGATGAGGCGCCCGGGTCCGGAGGGGAAATGGACCGGTTTCTCGAGTACGTCGAAAGGCATACCGACGACCTGTGGCAACAGGGACTGGAGCATGCCGCTGTGGTGGGCACGGCGATCGCGATCGCCACCGTGATCGGTGTCGCGCTCGGCGTCGCCACGTGGGACCGGCCCGCAGCCCGCACCGCCGCCGTCGCGACGACGGGGACCTTTCTCACCATCCCGAGCTTCGCGCTGCTCGGGCTGCTGATCCCACTGCTGGGACTCGGCTGGACGCCGACCGTGGTGGCCCTGGTCGTCTACGCGCTGCTGCCGATCACCCGCAACACCATAGTGGGCCTCCAGGAGGTCAGCCCGGCGGTCCTGGAAGCGGCGCGCGGCACCGGCATGGGTCCGGTGCGCACCCTTCTCGGCGTGCAACTGCCACTGGCCTGGCCGGTGATTCTCACCGGCGTGCGGGTCTCCACCCAGCTCACCGTCGGTATCGCCGCCATCGCGGCCTACGTCGCAGGACCGGGCCTGGGCAACGAGATCTTCGACGGCCTGTCCCGCCTCGGTTCCAAGAACGCCATCAACCAGGCACTCGCCGGAACCCTCGGCGTCGTCGTCCTCGCGCTCCTGTTCGACCTGTTCTTCTTCGCCGTCCGGCGACTGACCACCCCGAGGGGGCTCCGTGTCTGACCACGTCTCGCCGACCGCGACCATTCCCGTCCAGGCCGACCCCGGTGAGGGCGGCGCCGCCGGGCACGGCGCGCGGATCGAACTCACCGGGGTCACCAAGATCTACCCGGGCCAGGAGGAACCCGCCGTGGAGTCCTTCTCCATGGTGATCCCGGCCGGAGAACTGGTCTGCTTCGTCGGCCCTTCCGGGTGCGGCAAGACCACCACCATGAAGATGGTCAACCGGCTGATCGAGCCGAGCAGCGGCCGCATCACCATGGACGGCGAGGACATGCTCTCGCTCGACCCGCACGACCTGCGCCGGCGGATCGGCTACGTGATCCAGCAGATCGGCCTCTTCCCGCACATGTCCATCGCCGACAACGTGGGCCTGGTGCCCCGGATGCTCGGCTGGGGCAAGCGCCGGATCGCGGACCGCGTCGACGAGCTGCTGAACGTCGTCGGACTCGAGCCCGGCCGCTTCCGCTCCCGCTACCCGCGTCAACTCTCCGGCGGGCAGCAGCAACGCGTCGGCGTCGCCCGCGCTCTGGCCGCGGACCCGCCCGTGATGCTGATGGACGAGCCCTTCGGCGCCACCGACCCCATCACCCGTGAGCGGCTGCAGAACGAGTTCCTGGCCCTGCAGCAGCGGATGCGCAAGACCATCATCTTCGTCACGCACGACTTCGAGGAGGCGCTGCGCCTCGGCGACCGGATCGCCGTCCTCGGGGAGCGGTCCCGGATCGTCCAGTACGACACCCCCGCGCGCATCCTCGCGGCGCCCGCCGACGACTACGTCCGCTCCTTCATCGGCGGCCAGGCCGCCATCAAGCGGTTGGGGCTGATCAAGGCGGGCGATCTGGCGCTGCTGTCCGCGGGCTCCGCGCCGCTGCCCTCCGTCGCCGCCGACGCCACCCTGCGCGACGCGCTCGACGCGATCGTGGCACACCGCGCGCAACGGATCGCCGTACTCGACGCCGAGGGCGCCGTCCGTGGCGAGCTGGACTTCGACACCATCGCGCTGGCGGCGGACGACGGAGGTGCGCGGTGACCGCACTCGCGCCCCAGGTTCCGCCCCCCACCCGCCAGGGCGGGGCGGGTTCCCTGCGGCGGTTCCGGTGCGGGCTGCTCGGCACCCCTGCCGTCGTCGCGGTGGCCCTGCTGACCGACTACCTCTGGGTGAACTCGATCCAGCTGGACAGCATCGAGCGGCGCACGCTCAACAGCGACTACCTGATCAGCAAGACGACTGAGCACCTGAAGCTCACCGTCGTCGCGACACTGCTGATCATGCTGATCGCCGTACCGCTGGGCATTCTGATCAGCCGGGTGCGTGCGCGCTGGGTGCCGCCCCTCGTGCTGGGTCTCGCCAACATCGGGCAGGCCACTCCGGCCATCGGCCTGCTGGTGCTGCTGACCATCCTCTACGGCCCTGGCTTCGGCATCGCCATCACCAGCCTGGTCGCCTACTCCGCGCTGCCCGTCCTGCGCAACACACTGATCGGCATCCAGCAGGTCGACCGCTCACTGGTCGAGGCAGCCCGGGGCATGGGTATGAAGCCCCTCCAGATCCTGCTTCGGGTCGAACTCCCGTTGGCCGTGCCGGTGGTACTGGCCGGGCTGCGCACCGCCCTGGTGTTCTGCGTGGGCGTCGCGACTCTCGCCACCTTCGTCAACGCCGGCGGACTCGGGGACATCATCGTCAACGGGATCAAACTGGACCGCGTCCCCGTGCTGATCACCGGGAGCGTCGTCACCGCGTCGATCGCCCTGCTCGTCGACTGGGCCGGCAGCCTGGCCGAGAGGGTCCTGAAACCGAAGGGCGTCTGACGCCGACCCTGTTGCTCCCGCCCCCCTCCACCGTCCCGCCACACGGTCGGTGCCCCGGTCCCCACGATCACGGTCGAGCGCCACCGCCGCGCCCGGCTGCAGTCCAGGAACCGGCACCCCACCGCCGCGCCGCCCCACGCACAGGTGCACACCGACCGCTCGGCTCCAGCCCACGCATCGCCCTGTCAGAGCAACGTTCAGGAGTACCGCCATGCCTTCCCGCCGTACCTCACTCGCCCTCGCAGCCTCCATGGCGACCGCCTCACTCGTCCTGACCGCCTGCGGCGGGGGCGACGACGTCAAGCCGGCCTCGGGATCCGGCACGGCTCTCGAAGGAGCCTCCTTCACCGTCGGTTCCAAGGACTTCTCCGAGCAGATCATCCTCGGCCGGATGACTGTCGAACTCCTGGAGGCGAACGGAGCCGATGTCACCGACAAGACCAACATCAAGGGCTCCGCCAGCACGAGAAAGGCGCTGGAGTCCGGTGACATCTCCATGTACTGGGAGTACACGGGCACCGGCTGGATCACCTACCTGCAGAACACCAAGCCGGTCGCCGACCAGCGCGAGCAGTTCGAGAAGGTCGCCGCCGAGGACCTGCAGAAGAACGGCATCGCCTGGATCGACCCGCCGGCCCCGCTCAACAACACCTACGCGTTCGCCATCCGCAAGGACAAGGCCGAGGAACTCGGGGTGAAGACCCTGTCCGACCTTGCGAAGCTGAGCCAGAGCAAGCCGGACGAGGCCACCTTCTGCATCGAGAGCGAGTTCTCCACCCGCGACGACGGCTTCCCAGGCCTGGTGAAGGCGTACGGCATCAAGGCGCCGAAGGACAACGTGAAGATGCTCGACACCGGCCTCATCTACACCGAGACCGCCAAGGGCGACACCTGCAACTTCGGTGAGGTCTTCGCCACCGATGGCCGCATCCCGGCCAACAAGCTGGTGGTCCTGCAGGACGACAAGAAGTTCTTCCCCGTCTACCAGCCTGCGCTCACGCTCAAGCAGGAGACGCTGAAGAAGTACCCGGCACTGAAGAAGATCTTCGCGCCGCTGGCGAAGAAGCTCACCACGACCGAGATGCAGAAGCTCAACGCGCTCGCGGACGTGGAGGGCGAGGACCCGGAGGACATCGCGCACGACTGGCTGGTGGACAACGGCTTCGTGAAGTAGCCCGGCCGGCGGCTTCGAGAGGCCCCTGCGGAGAGCGGCCCCGTCTCCGCAGGCTCTGAGGGACCGTGCCGCCGGTCCGCTGAGTGGTCAACTCGTCGCTCGGCCGCGCCGCTCGACCGTCCAGGTGTCACGGCCGTGCAGCAGTTCCCGCAGAGTGCCGAGGTTTCCGCCGACGTCGGCCTGCTGGCGGACCAGGTCGTCTTACGTCGCCCGCCGGGCCGCCCGGAACACGCCGGTGCGACGCAATCCGCGCCCCGCCGTCCAGCCTATGACAGGGCGAACGTCTGCGCCGGATCCTAGGCCGTGACGTCGTGCACGATCAGGGCGTCCTCACCCGTCGCGGCGACCTGCGCCACGCGCAGCCCGCCGGTCGCGGGGGCGCGGACGACGCCGTAATCGCCCTCGGGGCCGAAGCGCATCGTTTGGACGTGGAGCAACGGGACGGTCCGGTGGAGGCGTTCCTGAGGGTCTTTCAGGGTGTCGAAGGCGATGTCGTTGAAGACGGGACAGTGGTGATGGATCTCCACCGGCGCCGTCCCGCGGTGCTGGGCCGCCGCGCGAAGTACGGTGGTGAGCTTGCGCGCGGTGGGAGTCCAGGGCCCGTGCGACGAAGGACGCCTCCGCGCCGAGGGCGAGAGAGACCGCATCGGACCTCCTGGTCCGAGCGGTAGTCCTGGGCGGACTGCGGTCCGTCGGCGCGCGGGACCCCGGCCGGGCCGCTCGTGTCTGACATCCAGAGGTCGGTCGTGGTCATACCGGCTCTCCCTTGATCACGGTGACGATCGCGTCGGCGAGTTCCTCGCCGCCGATCGGTCGGCCGGTGACCTTCGACCGGCCGACCACGTCCACGCCGCCGTATGCGGCCCGTAGCAGTCCGGCGAACTGGCGAGGTTCATCTCCGGCACCAGCACCCGTCGGTGGTCGCGCGGGAACTCGCCGAGATTGCCCGGAAAGGGCCCCCGACGGCGCAGATGGGCCCGGGCCACGGACAGCCCACGAGCCCGTACCCGACGGCAGGGGGCGCCGACCGGCCCGTACGTCGATCCCCCGCCCAGCACCAGCACGTCCGCCCGGTCTGTCAGGGTCGTCGACCTCGATGTCCGGCACGTCGACGCCGTCGACCTTGGCCTGGCGCAGTCCCACCATGTGCGCGTGGTTGCCCCGGTCGTAGGAGATCGCTCCGAGGCCGGGCGAGGGTAGTGGTCGTCGGGGACGAAGCCGGTCTCCCGCGCCCGGTCGAAATGGTCGGCCCACTTGAACACCCACCGGCGCGGTCTGCGGACGCCCCCGACTGACGCCGTAGGTGCGAGGATACATCGGATGTTGTGAGGGTTGTTCGAATGGAATCTTCGCGCAGGAGGCGAGATGGTGCAATTCATGTGACTCAGGGGGTGAAAAATGCGGCTAGAGGTGGGATCTTTCTTGCCGGGATGACGAGCTGAAGGGATGGCGATGGGACAGGACTTAAGCCGCAGGCAGGTGTTCGTGGGCAGTGGGGCGGCCGTCGCGGGTGCGGCCACGGCGGGACTCGCGAGCGGTACCGCGTCGGCGAAGGAGCAGGAGCAGGAGCAGGGCGTCAGCGGCAGACGACTGCCGTGGATCCTGGACACGGTGATGTGCAACCCGGGCGAGAGCGTGGTCCTGACCGCCTTCAACGACGTACGACGGCTGCGGGATTACGGCTACAACGGCCAGATCGTCACCGAGTGGCATCCGCCGACCACCGCGATCACCTACGACTCGCTCGACCCGGAGATCTTCCCTCAGGGCTCCGACGAGCGAGTGTGGGTGGAGACCAACGCCGGCCGCATCGACGCACGCATCCGCCAGATCCGCGCCGCCGGCCTCAAGGCCCTGTACTTCATCGACATCGTCACCCTGCCCGAGCGACTCGTCGACCGGTACGCGGACAAGATCCTCGACTCCCGGGGGCGGATCAACCTCGACCACGAGGAGACCCGGCGGATCCACCGCGTCATGCTGGCCGAGATCTTCGACCGCTTCCCCGACCTGGACGGCCTGGTCGTACGGACCGGCGAGACCTACCTGCCCGGCGTCCCGTACTTCCGTGGCAACAACCCGGTCACGCGCGGCGCCGACAGCCACGTCATCCTGCTCGACATCCTCCGCGACGAGGTGTGCGTCAAGCGCGACAAGCTGCTCTTCTACCGGACGTGGAGCTTCGACGCCTTCACCACCAGCCCGGACTACTACCTCGATGTCACGGACCGCATCGAGCCCCACCCCAACCTGGTTTTCTCGATCAAGCATACGGCCGGCGACTTCCTGCGGACCTACAAGTTCAACCCCACCCTCACCCTGGGGCGCCACCCGCAGATCGTCGAGGTGCAGTGCCAGCGAGAGTACGAGGCCAAGGGCGCCGTCCCCGACTACGTCATGCACGGAGTGATCGACGGCTTCGAGGAGTACGCGGGCGACACCGCCCCGAAGGGGCTCGCCGACATCAGGGACCACCCCAACTTCCAGGGGATCTGGACCTGGTCACGCGGCGGGGGCTGGCGCGGGCCGTACATCCCGAACGAGATGTGGTGCGACCTCAACGCCTACGTGGCCGGCCACTGGGCGCAGGACGTGGACCGCACCGAGGCGCAGGTCTTCGGCGACTGGATGCGCGGGGCGGGGGTGAAGGGCACGGACCGGGACCGTTTCCGCAGGCTCGCCCTGCTGTCCGCGAGCGGGACCCTGCACGGCAAGTACACCGCGCTGTTCACGATGGCCAACCCCTTCTGGATGCGGGACCAGTTCATCGGCGGCTCGGACGACCAGCTGAAGGCCGACTTCGAACGGATCCGGCGCCAGGGCCGGATCGACACCGCGATCCAGGAGAAGGCGGACGCCGTCGCGACCTGGCGCGAGGTGGCCCGGCTCGCCCGGAGCATTCACCTGTCCGATCCCGCCGACCGCGACTACCTGCGGATCTCCGGCGAGTACGGCCTGCGGCTCTACACTGCCGTGCACCACGCCTGGGCCGTCATGCTCAAGGGCGTCGAGGGCGACAGCACGGGCACCTACGACGTTGCGGTGATCCGCGAACACCTCGCCGCCTTCGACACGGCATGGCAGGCGTACGAGAAACTGCACGGGCACCCGCTGTGCCCGACGCTCTACGAGCCCTACGCCTTCGGAGCCAAGGACGCGAACGGCCTGTACCACGCCGACCGCGGGCGCGGCGTGAAGCCCACCATGGACCGTTACCGAGCGATCGTCGGCAACGCCTGACCGGAGGCGGTGCCCGCCCTGGGCTGGGGCTCCCGGACGAACCGCCTCAGCCCAGCCAGGACTCGGCGTACCCGTCGTGGGCGGCCGGACGGACCCACTTGGCGAGGTAGTTCTTGAACTCGTCGTCACCGTGCGGCAGAAGATACGACCTCTCGGTGAAGGTGAACGGCTTGCCGGGGTTGATCGCGCAGAGTTCTGGGTGGAGCGTGGCCTGGTACTCGGTCTCGTTCGCGTCCGTGATCATAACGTCGGCACGACCGGCCACGATCTCGTCGAAGATGCTGTTGTTGTCGGCGTGCTCGACGACGGTGGCCTGGTGGATGTTGGCCCGGACGGACTTCTCCTTGGTGCCGCCGGGGTTGACGACGACGCGGACCCCGGCTTGTCGATCGCGTCGAGTGACGGGTACGTGTCCTTGTCGGCGCACCGGGTGATGGCGGCCTTGCCGTCGGTGAGGTAAGGGCTGCTGAAGTACGCGTTCTGCGCCCTGGCCAGGGTGACGGAGATGCCGCCCATGCCGAGGTCGCACTTGCCCGCGGTGAGGTCGTCCATGAGGCCGGCCCAGGTGGAGGGCGCGAAGCGGGTCCGCACGCCCAGGCTGCTGTCCGGGTTCTTGGCCATGCCGCTGTCGATGCCGCTGCAGCCGCCGGTCTTGGCGTCGTGGTAGCTGAACGGCCGGCAGTCACCGGTGGTGCACACCCGGAGCGTGCCGTGCCGCGGCACCCTGTCCAGGAGGGTGCCGCGGCGCTGGCCGGGGGACTGGTCCTGCGCGGCGCCGGCCGTACAGGGGGTGCCGCCACCAGCCGTCACGAGCACGAGGGCGAAGGCGGACAGGGCTGTGCTGCGGCGCATGGGTCTCTTCCCTTGTCACGGGGCTCGCCCTGGGAGCCGCTGTGCACATGCTGCACGGTGAGACCTCGTCGTCCGGCCGTCCGCCGGGAGATCTCCCCATGGTCATCATGGGTTCCTCCGGCGGATCCCCCCGGCACCGGAGTCAGTACGTCCGCGTGAGGATGTCCAGCACCTCCGACTCGCTCGGCCGGCGCGGCGCGTTCTTCGTCACCGCGTCCGCGACCGCCCCCGCCGCGATGGATGCCAGCATCGCCTGGCCGACGCCCAGGCTCCGCAGCGGTCGCTTGACGTCCAGCGCCCCGGAGATCTCGCGCACGCCCCGCATCGCGACCCGCGCCCAGTCGCCGTCGGCCGGCGGGTCGAGACGCATGGCTCGCGCCGCCTGTTCGTAGGCGTCCTGCGCGGCCGGGGCGCTGAACTCCATGACCTCCTCCAGCACGGCCGCGAGCGCCACTCCGTGGGGGGTGCCGGTGTGGGCGGTGAGCGCGTGCCCGATGCCGTGCACCAGGCCCAGCCCGGAGAGGGTGAGTGCCTGTCCGGCGAGATGGGCGCCCATCATGAGCGCGGCGCGGGCGTCCAGGTCCGAGCCGTCCCGGTACGCCGTCGGTAGCGCGCCGCTCACCATCGTCACAGCCTGTGTGGCGTAGGCGGCGGAGACCGGGTTGGCGCCGCGCGAGGCGAGCGACTCGATGCCGTGCACGAGGGCGTCGATCCCGGTGGCCGCGGTCGCGGGCGCGGGCAGGCCCAGCGTCAGCTCGGGGTCGAGCAGGGCGATCCAGGGCTTGACGGAGGGGTGCCCGATGTAGACCTTGCGGCAGGCCGCGGTGTCCTCGATGACGCCGAAGCCGTTGGTCTCGGCGCCGGTTCCGGAAGTGGTCGGGACGGCGACCAGCGGGAGCCCGTCGGAGGCCTCCCACAGGTGGTCGGCGTCGGCAGCCACGGCGTCCGGGTTGCCGACGAGCAGGGCGATGCCTTTGGCCGCGTCGAGCACCGAGCCGCCGCCGAGGGCGACGACCGCGGCGGGACCGAAGCCACGGGCTCGTGCGGCGCCCGCGTCCACATTGCCGGTGGAGGGATTGGGGGCCACCTCGTCGTAGACGGCGTAGTCGATCCCGGCGGCGTCGAGCAGCTTCAGGACGCCGTCGACGACACCCGCCGCGCGCAGGCCCCGGTCGGTAACGACGAAGGCGCGGTGGTGTCCGGTGGAGGCGAGCAGTTCGGGGAGGCGCTCGATGCTGCCGGGGCCGAACTCGATCCGGCAGGTCGGTTCGATGCTGAGCGGCGCGAGGCCGTTGGGGGAGGTCATGGGGTGCGGCTCCTGACGACTTCCGGCGAAGGGCGTGGACTCAGACGGTCAGGGGCGCGCCGTCCAGCGCGACCGTCGGATCGGGGAGCCGGAACTCCCGCCCGGCCAGGGACTCGTAGAGACGGACCGGGCTCATCTCGCCCGCCAGATCACCGTACTGGGCCTGGGCGCGGCGGTATATCTGCTCGACCAGCGCGGACAGCTCCGTGGACACGCCGATGTCGCGACCGAGGTCGACGGCGAGCCCCAGGTCCTTGCAGGCGAGCGCCATGGCGAACGAGTCGTCGTAGTCGCCGTCCGTGAGGACGCACATGACGTCGTTCTCCAGGAAGTTCGAGGCGGCCGGGCTCGCGAGCAGCGCGTTGCGCAGCACACCGAGGTCGACGCCGGACCTGACCCCCATCGCCAGCACCTCGGACGTGGCCACCAGGTGGCTGAACCACAGCAGGTTGATCATGAGCTTGACGGTGTATCCGGCGCCGAGCGGTCCGACGTGCAGGACGCGGTCCGGATCGCCCATGGCCTCCAGGACAGGCAGCGACATGCGGAAGTCGTCCACGGTTCCGCCGACGAAGATCTGCAGGCCTCCGGCCTCGGCGCCGCGCGCCATCCCGCTCACGGGAGCGTCCATCCGGCGCACTTCGCGCCGGTCGAGCACCTCAGCGGCGACCCGCTCGGCGGCGCCCGGGGTGGAGGTCGACATATCGATCCAAAGGGCGCCCGAGGGCAGTGCCTCGGCGGCCCCGCCGCGCAGCAGGACCTCCTCGACGACGCGCGGGTTGGGCAGCATGGTGATCAGCAGTTCCGCGTCGGCGGCGCAGACGGCGGGACTGTCGGCCCAGCGGGCGCCGAGCGCCAGGTGCTCGGCGGCGGCCTCGGGCCGGGTGTCGTGCACGGTTACCAGGTGTCCCGCGTGGATCAGGTGGCGGGCCATGTGGCGTCCCATGTTGCCCAGACCGATGAAACCGATCCTCATTGATTCCTCGCTACGGCTCTGTACGGGTTGGCGGGTGAGTGGTGCGGTGGATACGGATGTTCAGGCCAGGCTGATCCAGGTGGTCTTGAGCGCCGTGTAGGCGTCCAGCGCGTGCAGCGACTTGTCGCGTCCCGCGCCGGTCGCCTTGAAGCCGCCGAACGGGGTGATGACGTCGCTGGCGTCGAACGTGTTGATCCACACGGTGCCGGCCCGCAGCCGCTTCGCCGTGCGGTGGGCCACGGTCACGTCACGCGTCCATACGGAGGCGACGAGCCCGAAGTCGCTCTCGTTCGCCAGCCGCACACCTTCGTCGACATCCCCGTCGTACGACACCACGGCGAGGACCGGACCGAAGATCTCCTCCTGGCCGACCACCGAGGTGTTCTCGACGCCGTCGAGGATCGTCGGCTCGACGAAGCTGCCGCCCGACTCGACGCGGGTGCGTCCGCCGCCGAGCAGCACGGTCGCCCCGTCCTGCCGGCCGCGCTCGATATAGCCGAGGATCTTGGCGAGTTGGGCCTCGTCGACGATCGGGCCCATGACGGTGGCCGGGTCGAGGGGGTCGCCCACCCGGAAGGTGTCGGCGGTGATCCGCCTTACGGCGGTGAGGAGTTCGTCCTTGACGGAGGAGTGGACGACGAGCCGCGAGCCCGCGTTGCAGGTCTGCCCCGCGTTGTAGAAGATGCCCCAGGCCACCGCGGACGCGGCGGCCTCGATGTCGGCGTCGGGCAGCACCAGTTGGGGTGACTTGCCACCTGCCTCGACGGCGACCTGCTTGCCGTTGGACTCGCCCGCGTAGACCTGGAAGAGGCGGGCCACCTTCGCCGAACCGGTGAAGGCGATCTTGTCGATGTCCGGATGCCTGCCCAGTGCCTGCCCGGCGACCTCGCCCCGGCCGGGGACGACGTTGAGCACCCCGTCCGGCAGCCCGGCCTCCGTGGCGAGCGCGGCCAGCCGCAGGGCGGCCAGCGACGTCTGCTCGGCGGGCTTCAGCACGACACTGTTGCCCGTCGCGAGGGCCGGTGCCAGCTTCCAGCTGGCGATCAGCAGCGCGTAGTTCCACGGCACCACCGCGCCGACCACACCCAGCGGCTCCCGGGTGATCAGCGCCAGGGCGTCCCCGGGGGTCGGTGCCAACTCGTCGTACGTCTTGTCGATCGCCTCGGCATACCAGGCGATGGTCTCGGCCGCCTTGGCCACGTCGACGCGCACCGACTCGGTGATGGGCTTGCCCATCTCCAGGGTGTCGAGAAGGGCCAGTTCCTCGGCGTCCTCCAGGACGAGCTCGGCCCAGCGCAGGAGGACGCGCTTGCGCTCCTTGGGCGCGAGGTCCCGCCAGCGCCCGTCCTCGAAGGCGCCGCGGGCGCACCGTACCGCCTTGTCCACGTCCTCCGCGCCCGCGGCCTGTACCTCGGAGAGTACGGAGCCGTCGCGCGAGGAGACGATCGAGAAGCTGTCGCCCGACGTGGCATCCGTGAAGGCACCGTCGACGAACAGCCGGGTCTCGAAGGTGAGCTTGCTCGCCGCTGCCAGCCACTCGTCGTGGGAACGGGACAGCAACTCCTCGATGCGGTACGTCATTTGATCCTCCAGCGGTCGATCGCGTCCTCGTCCAGCTCGATGCCGAGGCCGGGCTTGTCCGGCACTTCGAGGTTGCCCTCGGGGTCGACGCGCACGGGCTCGGCAAGCATGAAGTCGCGGCGCTCGGGCGTCCAGCCGGGCGGGTCGTACGGGAACTCGAAGTAGGGGCCGCCCCCGACGCCCGCGGACACGTGCAGGTTGGCGAGCACGCCGATGCCGTTGGTCCAGCTGTGGGGGGTGAACTGGCGGTGTTTGAGCTGGGCGAGCTCGGCAAGGGTGCGGGCGCGGTGCATGCCGATCGCGAGCACCACGTCCATCTGGTAAATGTCGAGCGCGTCCTCTTCGAGGTAGCGCAGCAGCTCGGTGGGGGAGTGGTGCATCTCGCCGGCGGCGATCCGCACACCGGGATTCTCGGCGCGCAGCCGCTTGAAGCCGTCGAGGTCGGCGTAGGGCAGCGGCTCCTCAACCCAGAAGACGTCGAACTCGGCGAGGTGCGCGATCACCTTGCGGGTCTTGGCGAGGTCCGACGCGTTCGCGGTGTCGCCCGCCATCCGCCAGGACTGGTTGAGGTCGACCATGATCTCGAAGTCGGCGCCCAACTCCTCACGCACGGCGCGTACCGCGGCGATGCCCTCGTCGACCCGGTTCCGGTCGATGCGGATCTTCATGGCGCGGAAGCCCGCCTCGCGCACCTTGAGCGCGGTCGCGACCCGCTCCTCGGGCGACTTCAGCTCGCCGGAGGAGGCGTACGCGGGCAGCTTCTTCGCCGCGTTGCCGAACAGCTCCGACACCGGGCGGCCGTGTACCTTGCCGATGACGTCCCAGAGCGCGGCCTCCAGGGGCCAGTAGTGGGCGCCGTGGAAATTGGCGGTCTCGATCGTCCTGACGTGCCGGGCGATGTCGAGCGGGTCCTCGCCGACGAACAGGTGCTTGTACGTCTCGAAGCCGTCCATCAGGTCGCCCGAGCCGATGCCGGTGACGCCCTCGTCGGTGTGGACGCGGACGATCGTGGCGTCGAAGTGGCGGCGCGGCTCGGGGTCCCAGGCGGCCCGGAAGGGCGGGTCCAGCTCCAGCCGCAGCCGGTCCAGGGTGATGTCGGTGATCTTCATCGGCCGAGCACCTCCGCGGACGGTGTGTAGAAGGGGTTGGCCGGGCCGTCCTTGGCCGCGTCCCGGATGTCGGCGATCATCGGAGTGCCGGTGACAGCGGCGCGCACCGCGCCGCGGGCGGCCTCGCGCTGGTTGCGGAAGGAGACGTCGAGGTCGTCGACCTGGGGGTTGACCCAGACGGCGGCGATGATCAGCAGCTCGTCCGCCTCGTCGGCGGGCAGCAGGCCCTCCTCGACTGCGTCCAGGACGCCCTGCGCCAGGCCGGCCTGCGCCGAACCCCAGGTGGCCCGCTGGTGCAGTTCGCCGCCGCCGGCGGCGGCCTTGGTGACGAACAGCGTCAGCGGCTTGACCGGCACCGACGGGCGGACGACCGTCATGAACGGGACGTGCCCGGCACTCGGCGTGGCCAGCGCCGTCGCCCAGGCGGTCTCGACCGGGCCGCCCTTGCGGCCGATCACGACGTTCGTGTGCGCGGCGTTGGCGCCCTCACCGACGAAGGACTCGCCGATGAGCGCGGTCGGGGCAAAGGGGGAGGGCATCGGAGCTCCTGAACCTCGGGAAGCCGGTGAAGCGGAGAGCATCGGAAGGAAGGGATGAACCTCGTATTCGGTGCAGTTCATCCGGCCCGATGCGGCGAATCTAGGTCCGCCGGAACCCGCCCGCAAGGCGCCGCCGGGAATCGAAATGCCGGTTGCTCTCCTGACAACTTCGTGGCTGACCTGCGGTTCCATGCCCAGCGTCGACGCCTAGGATGGCGCGGGTGACGGACAATCCCTCGCCTGCCCCCGGTATGCAGCGCGGCCACGGCCTGCGGCGCGACATCGACCTGCTGGAGGCCCTCGCCTCCGACGAGGCGCAGAACGCCGGCGGCCTGGGCGTCGTGCGTATCGCCCAGCTCGTCGGCCGGGAGAAGACGCAGATCTCGCGGGCCTTGAAGGCGCTGGCCGTGGAGGGGATCGTGGAACGCGACCCGGACACGCTGGAGTACCGCCTCGGCTGGCGGCTGTTCTCCCTGGTGGCACGGACCTCGGAGAACCGCCTCGTGCGGATGGCCGAGCCGGTCATGCACGCCCTGTCGGCGGACCTGGAGGAGACCAGCCACCTCTGCGTGCTCAGGGACCGTGAGGTCCTCACCCTCCTGTCGGTATCCGGGCACTCGTTCCGCGTCCATGGCTGGGAAGGCCGCGGGGTGCCGGCCTGGCAGACCTCGGCCGGGCGCGTGCTGCTGGCCGACGCCACGCCAGACGAGCTATACGTCCGCTTCGGCACGGCGAGCGAGATGCCGGTCCCGGAGCTGTGGGCACGCATCCAGGAGGTCAGGCGCGTCGGCCATGCGCAGGTCAGCGAGGAGTTCGAACCCGGGCTGGTCGGCGTCTCCGCCCCGATCCGTGACTTCCGTGGCCGGGTGGTCGCCGCGATCAACATCTCGGCACCGAAGGCCCGCCTCGGGGAGCGCCTCGCCGATGCCGGCCGCGCGACCTTCGCCGCCGCGAGCCGGGTCTCCTGGCTCCTCGGCTGGGAGCCCCGCCGCACGACCCTGCGCCAGGAGCGCCTGACGTGATCTCCGCCCACCGAAGCCCGCGATCGGCGGTTGCTCCGACAGCAACCCCCATTTCGATCTCGGAGACAGCCTTGTCGGCCGTATGACGCGCTCGTAAATTCGCCGCGAACCGGACGGAGCCCTCGTTCGGAACGGAGAAAAGAGCAGCCCATGACCTTCGTCGGCATCGACGCCCTCGCCAAGGCCCCGCTCGCCGAGGGCGACGTCCTCGTCGGCGGTCGCTGGAGTGCCGCCGAGGACGGCCGGACCTATCCGGTCAACGACCCGGCCACTGGGGATCTGATCCGCGAGGTGTCCGCGGCGGGACCGAGCGACGCGCTCGCCGCGATCGAGGCGGCCGAGGCGGCGAGCGCCGGGTGGCGGGCCACTCCGGCTCGGCGTCGCTCGGAGATCCTGCACGGCGCGTTCACCCTGATGCGCGAGCACACCGACACGCTCGCCCGGTTGATCGTCCTGGAGAACGGCAAGGCCTACCGGGACGCCGCCGCCGAGGTCGGCTACGCGGCCGAGTTCTTCCGCTGGTTCGCAGAGGAGGCCGTCCGCGTCGGCTCGTCCTTCGGGGACGCTCCCGGCGGTGGCTTCCGGCACGTCGTGCGCAAGCATCCGGTCGGTGTCACCGCCTTCGTCACCCCGTGGAACTTCCCGGCCGCGATGGCCACCCGCAAGATCGCCCCAGCGCTCGCTGCCGGCTGCCCCGTCCTTCTCAAACCCGCTCCGGAAACCCCGCTCACCGCCCTCGCCGTCGCCGCGCTGCTGAGCGAGACTGGTCTGCCCGACGGACTCCTGAACGTCCTGCCCACCGACCGTGCCCCCGAGATCGTCTCCACCTGGCTCGGCGACGAACGGGTCCGCAAGTTCTCCTTCACCGGCTCCACCGCCACCGGCAGGCTCCTGCTCGGACAGGCGGCGGCGAACGTCGTCAACGTGACCATGGAGCTGGGCGGCAACGCCCCCTTCGTGGTCTGCGCGGACGCCGACGTCGACGCTGCCGTGCGCGGCGCCATGGACGCCAAGATGCGCGGCGGCGGCGAGGTGTGCATCGCGGCCAACCGGTTCTACGTCCACGAGTCCGTGGCCGCCGAGTTCACCGAGAAGTTCGGTGCCGCCATGGCCGCCGTACGCACCGGACCCGGGCTGGCGGCCGGCGTCACCCTCGGCCCGATGATCAACGAGGCCGCCGTCGACAAGATCCGATCCCTGGTCGACGACGCCCTCGCACGCGGCGCGCGCATCGCCGCGCAGGGCACGGTGCCCGACGGGCCCGGCCACTTCCACCCCGCGACCGTCCTCACCGACGTCCCCGACGACGCCCGCATCCTCCACGAGGAGGTCTTCGGACCCGTCGCGCCCCTGACCACCTTCACCGACGAGGACGAGATGCTGGCCCGCGCGAACGCGACGATCCACGGCCTCGCCTCCTACGTCTACTCCCGCGACCTGGCCCGTGCCCTGCGCATCGCCGAACACCTGGAGGCCGGCATGGTCGGCCTCAACCGCGGCCTGCTATCCGACCCGGCCGCGCCCTTCGGCGGCGTCAAGCAGTCCGGCCTCGGCCGGGAAGGCGGCCGCGAAGGTCTCGAGGCATTCCTCGAGACGCAGTACATCGCCGTCGACTGGCCGACAACCGTCTGAGACCCCCGCACAGCTCAGGCCCGCCCCGCCCGGACACCGAAGAGTCAAGGACCGCACACGGCAACGACGCCTGCGACCCGGGACCACCGGTCCGACGCCGCGCCGCCCGCTCCGCCGTACAACGAGCGCGAACGCCGACGTCTGCACACGAAGCTGAGACTGGCCACCCAGTCAGGCCAGCGCCTCGACAGCTACGTCATCGGCGGCATCGGCGTGGCCATGGCCGCGCTCACCACGAACCTGCACCTGTCCACGTTCATGCAGGGCCTGGTCGGCGCCTCGCCGCTGATCGGCATCTCGTCGGCGGGCCACTCTTCGGCCGCCTCTCGGACCGGTTCGGGCGGCGGCCGGTGTTGTTCGTCGACATGGTGATCTTCCTGGTCGGCTCGGTCCTCCAGTTCTACGTCTCCGACGGCCTCCAGCCGTTCCTGATCCGCCTGCTGATGGGCGTGGCGATCGGCGGTGAGTATCCGTTGGCGCCCCGCTGCTCTTGGAGTACTCACCCCGCCGGGGTCGGGGGCGGCTCCTGGCCGGCCTCGAGATCAGCTGGTACGTCGGCTATGACCTCGCCACCATGGTGGGCGCCCTGTTCGCAGGCGTCGACGGAGGCTGGCGCTGGTGGCTGGCGGTGAGTGCGGTGATCGCCGTGGCGTGTGTGGCGCTGCGCCGCGCATCGTCTCGCGGGGCGGTACGGGGGCGTCGCGGGTGCTCGACCAACGGCCGAAGGGGCCGGGCAGGCCGCCGATCCAGCCGTCGCGGCTCACCGGCGGGCGGCGAGTGGGGCGAGCCGCTGGGCGGCGGTCGGCCGGCGTGGTGAGGCCAGGACCGTGGCGGCCGACCTCATGGCCAGGGCCTCGGAGGCGGGGAGGATGCGGTCGGCTCGGTCGGCTTCCACGGCCTTCGCCGAGGACGTCGACGAGGAACTCGGAGAGCTCGTACGTCTTCGGCGCGAGCTGTGCGACCGTCTCCCGCAGCGCGGTGCGGCCGTACTGGTCGGCGAGGACGTGGCGGAAGTGGCGGACCATGCCCGCGCAGGAGCCGGAGGGGGTCACCACTGCGTCGTAGCCAAATAGTGACGCGACGTTGGGTCCACGGTGTGGCCGAGCCGTTTCCAGCAGGGCGACGACCGTCTGTCCGGTCCGGGGGACATGGTGTCGTTGAAGCAGGTGATGAACAGGGCTGTACGCATGATGTGCGCCTGATGGGGAGACGGGAGCCACGGGGCGCGGGGCCGGAACGGGCCGCGCTCGCCGGGCGGGGGCGAGACCGGCATCCGCCATGCGGGAGGCGTCGATGGCTTCGGCGCGGAAGCCCGGTGACCGGTGGACGGGTTGGTCGGTGACGAACATGACTCGTTCGGGCCGCTTGACGGGGAGGAGGGCTCCGGAGACGGAGGTACGGCCGTGCGACGTGAGGATCATGACGGTCCCTCCGGCCCTGTGCTCCGGGACGTGGACGAGGGGAACGGAGCATGCGAGGGCAACAGGCCCGAGGCGCGCAGGTCCGTCCAGAGGGCGTCGGGCACCGGCAGCCGGAGCATGTCGACGGTGTCGCGCACCTCTTCGGCCGACCGGGCCCCGGTCAGCACGCCCGCCACGGCCTCGTGGCCGAAGGGGAAGCGCAGGGCGGCGGCCCGCAAGGGCACTCCGTGGCGCTCGCACACGGCCTTCAAACGCAGCGCCCGGTCCAGCAGGGGCCGGGGGGCCGGGGCGTAGTCGTAGCGCGCGCCCGGACGGGGATCGGCCAGTAGACCGGAGTTGAGAACACCTCCGATGATCACACTACGGCCGCGGGCCGCGGCTTCGGGCAGCAGTTCGTCCAGGGCTCCGTGATCGAGGAGCGTGTAGCGCCCGGCGAGCAGGACGGTGTCCACGTCCGTGTCGCGGACGATGCGCGTGAGGGCCCGGGTCTGGTTCATGCCCGCCCCGATCGCCCCGACGACGCCCTCGGCCCGCAGCCGCTCCAGCGCCCGGTAGCCCTGGGTGAGCGCCTGGTCCAGGTGCTCGTCGGGGTCGTGGAGGAGTGCGACGTCGACGCGGTCCAGGCCGAGCCGTTCCAGGCTGGCCTCGATGGAGCGCAGCACGCCGTCGGCGCTGAAGTCCCACACCCGGTGGTGGGTGGCGGCGACGGCGAATCCGTTGGCGAGATCGTCACCGCCCCCGCCGCCGGGGACGAGGAGCCGGCCCACCTTCGTGGACACCGTGTACGCGTCCCGCGGTCGGCCGCGGAGAGCGGCGCCGAGCCTGCGTTCGGACAGGCCGAGGCCGTAGTGCGGGGCCGTGTCGAAGGTGCGGATGCCCGCGTCCCAGGCGGCGGCCACGGTGTCGGCCGCGGCCCGGTCGTTGAGGGGGGCGTAGAGGTTGCCCAGTGCGGCGGCGCCGAACGCCAGCTCGGTGACGCGGACCCTGCTGCCGCCCAGCACGGTGGTTCTCATGAGACCGAAAAGGGACGGACACGCAGCCCCTGCATGCCGCCGTCGACGGCGAGCGAGGTACCCGTGACCGACGCGGCGGCCGGGCTCACCAGGTAGCCGATGGCGGCGGCGACCTCGTCGACGGTGACGAGGCGGCCCAGGGGCTGGCGGGCGTTGAGGGCGGCGCGCTCGGCCTCCGGGTCGTCGGCGGCGTCCAGCAGTCGGCCCACCCAGGGAGTGTCTGTGGTGCCGGGGTTGACGCAGTTGACGCGTATGCCCTCGCGGACGTGGTCGGCGGCCATCGCGAGGGTCAGCGACAGGACCGCGCCCTTGCTCGCGCAGTACAGGGCGCGCTGCGGCAGCCCGGCGGTGGCGCCGATGGAGCAGGTGTTGACGACGGAGGCGGTGCCGGGTCGGGACCGTGCGGCCTCCCGCAGGTACGGCAGGGCCGCGCGAGTCGTCCGCACGATGCCCAGCACATTGATGTCGAGGACGGCGTGCCACTGCTCGTCCGACTGGTCCTCCACCGTACCCTCGGCTCCGACCCCGGCGTTGTTGACCAGGATGTCGAGGCCGCCCAGGTCTCGCGCCGCCGATTCGACGGCCGCGCGCACGGACCCGTCGTCACCGACGTCGGTCCGGTAGCCCGACAACGGGTCGGGGAGCCCGTCCGGGTTCAGGTCCAGGACCGCGACGTGGGCGCCGCGCTCGGAGAGAAGACGGGCCGTGGCCAGCCCGATACCGGAAGCGCCACCGGTGACCAGGGCGCCAAGGTCCTGCAGATCCTTGCTCATACGTTCTTGGCCTTTTGGGGTACGCCGGCCATGCCGACCTTGGGTAGGTGTTCGAACACGAGGCAGCCGCGCGCGGGCTCACAGGCCGGGTCCCGCCTCGCCGTGACGGTCTCACGCACGGTCGCGTGCCTGCCGATGCCACCGGATGGGGCCGGTTCCTCGGTCCGGTACGGCCCGAACCGCTCCGGCGCCCTGGCCCGTGAGACCGGCTCGTCGACGGTCGGCCATGGAGCGCCGTGGCCCGCGGTACCGGCATCGACGGCCAGGACCGCGGCGGCCTTCGGCTTGATCCGGGCGGGTCCATCGGTGACGGACCGCCTCAACCGGGAAGATCATGTCGCGGGTGTGACCGTCCTGCCGCTTCACGCCGTTGACCGACAGGCGCAGGCCCAGGTCCTGGGGGTCCGCCACTTCGTCGGCGGTGACCAGCCACGGCCCCATCGGGTTGAAGGTCTCGCAGGACTTTCCGAGATCCCACTGTGGCGAGAACTCCAGCTGGAACTCCCTTTCGGAGACGTCGTGGCTGATCGTGTACCCCGCGATCGACTCCAGCGCCTGCGCGGTGCTGTCCAGGTGACGGCACCGCCGGCCGATGACGACGGCCAGCTCGACCTCCCAGTCGGTCTTCACCGAGCCACGTGGGGATCAGCACCTCGTCGTACGGGCCAACGACCGTGCCCGGATCCTTCATGAAGACCACCGGGCGAACCGGGATCGCCGCGCCGGTCTCGGTTCGCCCGGTGGTTCAGCCCGACGCAGATGATCTTTCCAGGCCGTGCCACCGGGGCCCCGATCCGGAGATCCGACATGTCCAGCTCGGCCAGCCGCCCCGTCTCGACCGCAGTGCCGGCACGGTCGATGCCGCCCGAAGAAAGGAACGAGCCGTCGATGTCGGTGACGAGAGAGGACAGGTCCAGGACACGTCCGTCGTCGGAGCGTACCGCCGGGCGTTCCGCGCCGCGTGGGCCGACTCGTAGCAGTTTCACGATGCAATCGCTTCCTTGTGATGGGTGGGTGCGGACAGTGAGTGACTCACACCACCGATCGGCGGGAGTCCGCCGTGTGCCGCCATGATCTTGAGTACCCGCTCGGCCGCCGGGGTGCGGAAGGTGACCTCGGCGCATCCCGCTCCGCCCGTGGCGAGCGCCTCGGCGAGCGGGGCGGCCGTGGCGGGGTCGGCCACCGTCAGCCCCGGCAGGATCCGGGAGCCGGCCGGCACGGACGCCAGGTCGGTGCCGCTCATCTGCCGAGCCATCCGCCGTCGACGGGCAGGACCGTGCCGTGGACATACCGGGCGGCGTCGGAGGCGAGGAAGACGGTGGCGCCGGCGAGGTCGTCCGCGCTGCCCCAGCGGCCGGCCGGAATCCGCTCCAGGATGGCTCGGCTGCGCGCCGGATCGTCCCGCAGGGCCTGGGTGTTGTCGGTGGCGATGTAGCCGGGGGCGACGGCGTTGACGTTGACGCCGTGCGGCGCCCACTCGTTGGCGAGGGCCTTGGTCAGGCCGGTGATGCCGTGCTTGGCGGCGGTGTAGCCGGGGACGTTGATCCCGCCCTGGAAGCTCAGCAGCGACGCCGTGAAGACGATCCTGCCTTCGCCGCGGGCCACCATGGCCGCGCCGACGGCCCGGGTGAGGGCGAACTGGGCGCCGAGGTCGACCTGGAGCACCAGCTCCCAGTCGGCGTCGGTGTGCTCGGCGGCCGGAGCACGGCGGATGGTGCCCGCGTTGTTGACCAGGATGTCCACCGGCCTCTCGCGCCGCGCGAGGTCCGCACCGAGCGCGCGTACGGCGGCGGGGTCGGCGAAGTCGGCGCGGACCGCCTCGAAGCTCCGGCCCGCGCCGACCACGTCCTTCTCCACCGCGCTGCCGGATTCCTCCAACCGCGCGCTCACACCGATCACGTCCGCGCCGGCCTCGGCCAGGGCACGGGCCATCGCCCGGCCGATGCCCCGGCGGGCACCGGTGACGACCGCGAGCCGACCGGTCAGATCGAAGAGACTCATGCTGCTTCTCCCTCGGAGCGATCGGTGCAGTCGAGGAGGACCTTCATCACGTCGCCGCCCGCTTCGAGGACGTCGAAGGCCGAGGATGCCTCGGCGAGCGGGACGACCTTGCTGATGAGCCGATCGGCGGGGACGGTACCGTCCGCCACCAGTGTCACCGCCCGCTCGAAGTCGTCACGGTCGTACAACCGGGCGCCCACGAGGGTGAGTTCGCGCCAGAAGAACCGGTGCAGGTTCACCTCGCGGGGCCGTGGGTGGATGGCGACCAGGCACAGCCGGCCGCGCACCGCCAGGACATCGACCGCCGTCTCGACCCCGGCGGCGGCACCGGACACCTCGAACGCGACGTCCGCGCCCGCGCCCCCGGTCCACTCCACGACCAGCTCCGCCACGTCCCGCGAGGCGGGGTCCCACGTGGTCAGCCCCAGTTCCTCGGCAAGCAGCCGGCGGTGGGTGCTCGGCTCCACGACACGTACCTCGGCTCCGGAGGCGCGCGCGACCAGGGCGATGAGGACTCCGACCGGGCCGCCGCCCACGACCACGACCCGCTCGTCGGCGCGGACCTGCGCGCGGCCCACGTCGTGGACGGCGACGGCGGTGGGCTCGACGAGTGCCGCGCGATCCAGGGGCAGCGTGTCGGGCAGGCGGACGAGAACGGACGCAGGCACGGTCCAGCGCTGCTGCATCGCGCCGGGGGAGTCGATGCCGATGAAGTCGAGATGGTGGCAGATGTGCCGGTGATCCGCCGTGCAGGCCGGGCAGGTGCCGTCCCAGCGCAGTGGCATCACGGTCACGTGGTCGCCGGGCCGCCAGTTCTTGACGTCCGCTCCCACACGCACGATCCGGCCGGACATCTCGTGGCCGATGACGGCCGGGGCGGCGACCCGAGTGTCCATGTCACCGTGGAAGATGTGCAGGTCGGTGCCGCAGATGCCGACATAGGCCGGGGCCAGTTCCACCTCGTCCGGCCCGGGCGGCGAACTCGGCGCGGGGGCCGTGTCGAGGCTGCGGGCACGGACGTAGCGCACCGCGAGCACGTCTGTCATGGGGTGGAGTCCTTTCGAGAAGGGCGGGTGGCCGGGGCGAGGCGGTAGAAACGCGTCGCGGTGCCGGCCAGGACCGGCTCGGTGTCGGCGGCGGAACAGCCGGTCAGCAGTTCGTCCATCGCGTCCGCCCAGCGGTTCCAGCCGCCGGCGAGGACGCAGACCGGCCAGTCCGAGCCGAACATCAGCCGGTCGGGCCCGAAGGACGACATGAGAACGTCCCACACCGGGCGGATGTCGTCCGTGGTCCAGGCCTCGTGGTCGGCCTCGGTGACGAGTCCGGACACCTTGCACATGACGTGGGGATGTCCGGCGAGCAGCCGTATCTGACGTTCCCAGCCGGTCAGATCCCCCTTCACCAGTGGCGGCTTGCCCGCGTGGTTCAGTACCAGCGGCAGGTCGGGGAAGCGCCGGGCGAGCCGGACGGCACCGGGCAGCTGGTGGTCGCGGAGCAGCACGTCGTACGCCAGTCCGCGCCGCTGCAGCTCCGTCAGCCCCCGCTCGACGTCCGGACGTTGCAGCCAGTCGGGGTCGCTCTCGGACTGGACAAGGTGCCGTAGTGACCGCAGATACCGACCCCCCGGTCCGGCGAGCAGGCCGTCGAGTGTGGCGCCGACTGCCGGCGAGGTGAGGTCGGCCCAGCCGACCACCGCGCCGACCAGGGCGTCCTGTTCCGCGATCGCGAGCAGGTCCCGTGTCTCGGGGACGGACGCCATGCACTGGACGGCTACCGTGGCCGTCGGCCGGCGGCCGGCGATCGGACGGGTCGCGTCCGATCGCAGGTCGCCGAGGGCGAAGCTGTGCCGGATGGGCGCCAGTGCGGGTTCGTCGAGCCACGGCTGCGGACGCTCGGTGAGGTCCCACAGGTGGTGGTGGGCGTCGACGAGGGCGGGGACGTTCGATGTCACTGAATGGTCCACTGCTGGTTGGTCTGGTTGAGGGACATCCACTGGTCGATCACGGCGCCGTTGGAGGTGGAGTTGTTGTAGACCTCCATGGCCTGCTTGGACTCGTAGTTGCGGATGACGTAGCCGGTGGGGGCCGTCTCGAAGTACCAGAGCTGGTTGTTGCCGCCGCTGTAGGTCCACTGCACGAGTGCGTTGCCCCTGGAATGCGACAGGTTGTAGTCGTCCAGGACCTTGCCGCTGTTGCGGTTGACGATCTTGTACAGATCCCCGCTGACCTTGACGATGTTCCACTGCTGGTTGGTGCCGGAGTTGGCCGCCCACTGGTCGATTTTGCCGCCGTCGGCGGTGGAGTTGTTGTAGACGTCGGCGAGCAGCCCACTGCCCACGTTCTTGATCGTGTAGTACGTCGACGGGTCGAAGGACGGTGTCGCGACGGCGTCCTCCAAGGCGCCGCCCGCCTGCTGCACGCTGAAGTCGGTGATGTAGAAGTAGTCGCCGTCGGTCTTGGCGATGCGGACGTAGCGGAACTTCTGGCGTGCGTCGATCTTGGCGGTCAGGGTCGCGGCGTACGGCAGGGCTGCGGCGTCACGGCGTCCCAGCACGGTGTACGTGGCGAACGTCGGGTCGTTGGAGCCGCGCACCTCGAAGTTGGCGCGGGTCGCGGACTGGTCGACGTCCTGGCGGGTGGTGAGGGAGAACTGCCCCAGTGCGTAGGCGTTGCCGAGGTCGACCTGCCACCAGGCCGAGGTGTCGGCGGCGGTGGGCGACCAGCCGGTGGCCGGGTTGTTGTCGTTGGCTTTGGCCGCAGCCCAGTTCGAGCTGTAGACGGAGGAGGCCGTCACCGTCCTGCCGTAAGCGAGGTTGGTCTTCGTCAGGAGGCCCTGGTAGGCGGACTGGAGTCCGGATGCCTTGATGACCGCGCTGCCGGAGCTGGTGTTGCCGGACAGCGTGACGTTGGAGCCATTGACGTTCCGCTGGATGAAGTTGGCCGTGCGGGACAGGACGTTGTTCGCCACGGTCAGGTTGTTCGAGCCCTCGTCGAGGTAGATGCCGGCCACGGCCGAACCACAGGCGGTGGGAGTGCGGACCACGTCGTGGATGTAGTTCTCGTTGATCACCGTGCCGGGGTCGTTGGAGAGGTGGTAGATGCCGGCGGTGTCGCAGAACTGGGTCAGCACGTTGCCGATGCGGTTGTAGCTGATCGAGTTGTCGCCTTCGGCGTTGGCAGCGGACTGCCAGCCCCAGCCCAGCGAGATGCCCGCCCACGGGGAGTCGGAGATGTCGTTGTGCTCGATCGTGGTGCCGTGGACGAAGCCCGCGTTGATGCCTGCGGTGCCCAGGTAGTCCTGGCCGGTGCGGTTGACGAGGTTGTCGGTGACCGTGACGCCGGTGACGACCTCGCGGGTGTCCTCGCCCGCCGGTGAGGTGGGCGGGTTGTAGACGGTGTGGTACTCGACGGTGGGGTCGGAGAACTTGCCGACCGTGATGCCGTTGCCCGCGACATCGGTGACGATGTTGCCCGTCACGGTGGAGTCGTGGACCCCGTGGTGCAGGTCCAGGGCGGTGGAGCCCATCTGCGTGAAGGTGTTGCCGGTGAAGGACAGGTTGTCGGCGTCGGCCGCGTACACACCCGCCGGAGGACGGTTGACGTACTGGTTGTTGCTGGTGTCGGCGGAGATGTTGTAGTTGCCGCCCTGGGCGTTGAGCAGGCCGTTCTGGGTGGCCTCGGTCCAGTTGGTCTGGGTGAAGGTGATCCCGGAGAACCGCAGGTCGTGGACCGGGGCGTCGAGGCTGTCGCCCTGGATGTCGAAGAGCGTCTCCAGCGTCGGCACCTGCACTGTGGCTGTCGACACGTCCTCGGCCGCGAGGAACCCGGACTGGGCGATCTGCGGCGAGCGGAGTATCTGACGAGTGTTGGCGCTGGCGGTGGCGGCGGTGGCTGTCGTCATGATCTCGCCCGCCCGGGGCTTGTAGTAGAGCGTGTGGGTGCTGCTGTCCAGGTAGAACTCGCCCGGCTCGTTGAGGAACTCGTGGGCGTTCTCGAAGTGGAACGGGGAACCGTTGGACAGCAACGGGTAGGGGCGCTTGAAGAGAATGCCGGCCTCGTGGTCCTGGATGGCCACGCTCGCCACGCTGTTGCTGGTGGTGTACGACTTCAGCCGCAGGTAGTTCTCCGCCCACTGCAGCTGGAGCACCATCTCAACCTTGCTGAACTGACCCCAGTCCGAGATCTGCGAGCTGGCGATCTTCAATACCTGGTTGGTCTTGTCACCGGACTGGAGCTGGAAGTTGGAGCCGACGTCGGGGTACCTGGCACGCGTGGCGCGCACTCCGTTGACGTAGAGTTGCCGGAAGTCGAGGTTGCCGACGGACGCCTTGTACTGGCCGTCGCCGGCGGCGGTCCAGCCACTGATCGTCTTTGCGCTGCTGATCACGGGGGTCTCGGACCCGTACGCCTGGTAGACCACGGTGTGGCCGTTGCTGCCCGAGTCCGCGGTGGTGAAGTCGACGGTGTTGTCGAGGTGGTACGTTCCGCCCCGCAGATTCACCACGATGTCCCCGGACATGTCCGAGTTGACGGCGCGCACCGCGTCGCGGGCGTGCTGGATCGTTTTGAAGGCGGACGCGGTGCTGGTTCCGGAGTTGCTGTCGCTGCCGTTCGTCGGGTCGACATAGAAGTTCATGTCGGCGGCGTGGGCGGACTGCGCGGGGAGGACGACTGCCGTGGCTATCAGCAGTGTCTGGAGCAGTCCTGCGATGAGACGTGCTGGTCTCATGCGGTGGTTCTCCTTCCTGGAGTGCGTCGCGGTGCGTCCCGTGCATCACGCGTCGCGGGGGTTACGGGTCGTCGGACGGCCCGCGCGGCGACCTATTCGGTGCCCGGCTCGGTGAGGTGCCAGATCTCGGGGATGTCGGACCACTGGTCGCCGGTGCCCCGGTCAGGCCAGGGCTGCTGGCACGGATCGGTGAGCTTCCACCACTCCTGCGTCTCGGGATCGGCCTCGATCGTCGCGATGTCGGCCTCGAAGTCCTCGCCGTGGTACTCGAAGTACGCGAAGAGGACGTCGCCGTGCAGGAAGATGCTGTAGTTGCGGATGTTGGCACGGTGCAGGGCGGCCTCCACGCCGGGCCAGACGGCGGAGTGGAGTTCGAGGTACTCCTCGCGCCGCTCGGGACGGAGCCTGATCGTCTGGGCGACGCGCTTCAACGTGGCTCCTCCTGCTCGGTGGCGGACGTCTCGTCGGGCTGCGCCGGGAACGGCGAGCAGTAGCTGGGGGTGCGGGTACGTGGCAGGAGCCGGAGCGTGAGCCGTGTCCGCGAGGACGCCGGGAGCCGGACCGTCAGGAAGGGCCCGCCGCAGGCCGACTCCGCCTCGGTGACGACGGGGTCGCCGTGGCCGTAGTCGTACATGTCACCGACCCACGCGTCGTCCTCGCAGGCCGTGTACCGGACGGAGGCGATGGTGTGCTCGGCGAAGGCACCGGCCTGCACGATCACCGTCCGCGCGGACTCGGGGGAGAGGTTGACGAGTTCGACGGTGGTGGCCTCCGGGTCGATGGAGGTGACCAGCGCGGCCACGTCCGGCGGGAGGCCCGCGCGGCGCCCTTCGGCGTCGTGGTACCGCAGCCGGGCCTGCTGCAGGCCGCCGTTGTACAGGACCTGGGGTCCGCCCCACGTCAGCTGGACGAGGGCCTCGGTGACCACCGGGTTCGACTGCTGCCACACATGGATGTCGGCCTCGGGCACGTCCAGGTCCCGGTAGCGGTCCATGCGGGCCAGCCGGTGACGGACCTGGGCCTGTGCCGCGGCGAGGATCCGCTCGGGATAACCGGGGTCGTCGCCGGCGAGGAAGGCCAGCCACGCCTCCTCGTGCCCCGACTCCTCCTTGGCCCGGAACGGCCGCACGGTCCGCCAGTCGATGCCGGACCCCTCCCGGATCCGCTCCAGCCGGGCCTTGTCGGTTGCGGCGGACGTGTGGTGCCACAGCGCCACCGGTACGGCGGGGGTGACCGGGTTGTAGTCGAACCACCCGGAGTCCTTGTAGCGGAAGGGGACATGGAGCGTCGGTGTGTGGATGTCCGGCCCGAGCTGGGCCAGCCACTTGGAGGGGAGGCTGGAGTCGGCGTCGGTGAAGGCCATCACCTTGCCGTGGGAGAGGAGGGTGTCCAGGGTGCCGGTCACCATGGACAGGTAGCCTTCGTCCCCGGTGACGGTCGCCGCGGCGAGCGCGGCCACACAGGCCGCGTGGCCGACGCTGTGCCATCCGTGCGGCCAGGACCAGCCGTAGTGCCCGCCGTACCAGCGGCCCTCGTGACGGCTGCCGACGACCCCGTCGGGGCCGACGTTGTCGGGGATGAGCCCGTCACCCGCCGCCGCGCGCTCCTTCCACGCGCCAACATAGTCCACGATCCAGTCGCGGTAGCGTTCCTCGCCCGACAGGATCCACGCGTTGAGGACCAGCCCGGCTGCGGCGAGGTTGACGGCGGTGTCGCCGACGCCCATCCGCTCCCGCATCTCTGTGCCGAGCCGGGGATCGGCCGACAGCGGGGCCTTTGGCGCGCCGTCGGGCAGGGTCCAGTCGAGCGGGAAGCCGTAGGTCTCGGCCTCCTCGGGTAGCCAGGGGTAGACCTCGCCGTCGAACAGTCCCGTGCGCTCGGGGTCGCTGCCGTTGTGCGGGCGGGTGATGATGCGGTGCCCGGGGTCGTAGTTGCCCTGCGCCGGATCGACGTACAACTCGGCGAACCGCAGCGCGCGTTCCGACCAGCGCTCGGGTGCGGCCATGCACAGGAAGTAGAGGAGCAGCAGGCTCTCACCCTGGTGGAACCAGTCGTAGCCGCGCTCGAACTCGTCGCGGAGCATGCCCAGTTCGGTGAGCTGCCGGGTGACGCCCTCCCAGTGGCGCTCGCTCGCGGGAAGCAGGTCGTCGGCGCCGCCGAGGAGGTACAGCTGGGGCCAGTTGAAGAAGACCTCGTAGAAGTCGTCCACGCCGTCACGGGTGGTGAGCGTGTCGGTGTAGTCCAGCCGTCCGTCGGGACCGGTGAAGTCGCGTGCGAAACGGCGCCAGGCATGGTCGAGCAGGTCGAAGAGCTCGCGCTGGGCGATCGCCCAGCCCGGCACTTCGAGCAGCGGAACGGTCGCTCGTATCCCGAGCGGGGACGCCGGGTCGCCGGAGGCCGGGGTGTCCTCGCCAGGTGCGTGCTCGGCAGGACTGAAGGGCATGGGAAGGATCTCCATTCAGGGGGCGGGGACGTATGGGACAGCCCACACGCGACAGGGCGGCCTCTGGGCTTGGACGGGCCGGTCTCCGGCTCGGGCGGCCCGGGAAGAACCGGCCCGGGGCGTCACTCCTTGGTGGCTCCGGCGAGCATTCCGGCGACCAGGAAGCGCTGCGAGAAGAGGAAGACGACCAGCACGGGGGTGATGGCCAGCAGGGTGGCCAGGGCGAGCTGGGGCCGCTGGATCGCGAGCGAGCCGACCGTCGGGTTGAAGGACGGCACGCTGCTGAGCAGGGTGCCGACACCGACCTGTACGGGCATCTGGTCGCTCTCGGGGAGCATCACGTACGGCAGGAAGTAGTTGGTCCAGTTGGCGACGAAGCTGAAGAACCCGACGAGCGCGATGACCGGTGTCGCCAGCGGCAGAGCCACATGACGGAAAACCCCGAACTCCGTGCAGCCGTCCATCCGGGCGGCCGCCAGCAGGTCCCTCGGTACGGCCGTGGTGAAGTAGATGTAGGTCAGGTACACGCCGAACGGAAAGAACGCGTACGGCAGGATGATCGACCACATCGTGCCGATCAGATGCACCGCGTTGATCTCCAGGAAGAGCGGCACCACCAGGGTGGCGTTCGGCATGAGCATCACGATCAGCGTGGAGACCAGCAGGATCCGCCGGCCGCGGAACTCCGTCATCGCCAGGGCGTATCCGGCCGGGACGGCGACACACAGGGTGATCACCAGGGACACGCCCGCGTACAGGGCCGAGTTGCGCAGCCACAGCAGGATCGCGTTGTCCTGGAAGGCGGTGAGCGCGTCCCAGTTGGCCCTGAGCGCGTGCCAGGACCCGAAGGAGAGGGGGCTGCCGTGGACCAGCTGCTGGTCGGTCTTGGTGGACGCGAGGACGAGCCAGAGCACCGGCAGCACGAAGAACACCACGAACGCGGTCACTACGGCCGCGACCAGCAGCCGGGAGCCGGTGCGCCGGGCGGATCCGCCGCGTCGCCGGTGCATCGGCCGGGGCACGGGGCTCATGTCACTCTCCTCCGGCCGCGGACGCACGGTGGCGGCGGCCGGGCCCGCATGGGTCTTAGTCGGCATCGAAGAATCCAGACCGTGTGACGAAGACGGCGGCGGCCGACAGGCTGACGACCAGCAGTTCGACCGAGACCGCGGCGGCGCCGTTGATGTTGTTCATCTGAAAGGCGAAGTCGTACGACAACTGGTTGAGCGAGTAGTCGCGGCCGGCCACACCCACACTCGCCAGGGACAGCAGCTGCGGTTCGACGAAGAGCTGCGCGCCGCCCGCGAAAGCGAGGATCACCATGTAGACGATCCACTTGCGCAGCATGGGGATCTGCACGTGCCAGGCGGTCTGCCAGGGGCCCGCGCCGTCGATGCGGGCGGCCTCCATCACGTCCTTGGGGATGTTGTTGAGTGCGCCGTAGATGACGACGATCCATCCGCCGGCGCCGGTCCAGAACGCGATGATCGTGAACAGAAGAGGCAGATGGCCGGGGGCGATCACCTCACCGAAGGTGTGGTAACCCAGCCCCTCCAGCAGCGGACTGACGGGGCTCACCGTGGGATCGAGCATGAACAGCCACACCAGCACGCTCGCGGCGCCCGCCAGTGCTCCTGGGATGTAGTAGAGGAACCGCAGCGTCGTCCCGGCGGTGCCGGAGGCCAGCCGGTGCAGCACCAGCGCCAGGCCCACCACGATCACGACCAGCGAGGCCAGCCAGAACAGCAGGTAGAGCGCGACATGGCCGACGGCCGGTACGAACCGGAAGTCCTGGGCCGCGGTGACGAAGTTGGCGAGGCCGGTGAACGAGCCGCCCGCGTCGGTGAAGGCGAAGTACACGGCGTAGGCGGTGGGCACGACCCCGAAGGCGAGCAGCAGCACGACATACGCGGCGACGAACGCCACGCCGGCCCGGCTCTGCGGGAGGCCGCCACGGGGGCGACGAGAGGCGGAGCCGGCCGAGGAGTGGGTCAGCGTCACTGGGAGACCTTGTATCCGTCGGACTTGGCGTACTTGACGATGGCGTCCTGCCACGCGGGCAGCAGCGAGACGATGCTCTTGCCCTGCGTCATGCCGGGCTTGACCGTGGCCGCCCAGATCGCCTCCTGGCTGAACTGGCCGGAACCCCAGCCGGACCAGACCTGCGTCGAGGCGTCCTTGAGGACACTGATGTCCGCGGCGAAGTAGCCCGAGGCGTTCTGCTGCTTCAGCCAGGTCTCCGCCGCGGGCGCGTAGGCCGGGAAACCGGGCGCCGTCTTGCCCTGGTAGGCCTCGTCCGTGGTGACCCAGGTCAGGAAGTCGGTGGCCGCCTTGAGATGAGCCGAGTGCTTCGAGAGCAGCCAGGTGCCACCGCCCACGTTGCCGGTGGAGGGCGAGGTCTCACCGCTCCACTGCGGCATCGGCGCCGCCCCGATCGTCTTGGCCGGCGTCTTGAGGGTGTCCTTGAAGACCGCGCCGCCGAACCAGGCCGGTCCCGGCATCAGCAGCACCTTGTCGGCCTGGTTCTTGGCGAAGTCGGTGCTGAACACGCCGCTGGTCGACATGGACCTGTCCTTGATGAGCACGTCCATGAGCTTGGCCATCTTCGTGCATTCGGCGCTGCCGGTGTTCACCGAGACGGACTTGGCGCCGGTGATGTGGTTGGCGCCGCACTTGCTCGCCCACAGGTAGATCTCCGGGGTGAAGGAGTCGCCCGCGTCACCCACCAGGTAGCCGGGGTGCTCCTTGGCCACCTTCTCACCCAGCTTCTGGTACTCCTCCCAGGTCGTCGGGACCTGGTAGCCGAACTTCCTCATCAGCGGAGCGTTGTACCACAGCACGGCCTGCGAGAGGTCGTTGCGCAGACAGTAGACGGTGCCGTCGACCGTGCAGACGTCGTTGGCGCCCTTGGCGAAATTCCCGAGGGTCGCCTCGGGGACGAGGCCCTTGTTCAGCGGGGCCACGAAGTTCGCGTCGACCGCCCAGGTCACCTCGTTGTTCTGCGAGCTGAAGACGACGTCCGGCCAGCCCTTTCCGGTGCGGTTGAACAGCTGGACCTTCGTCTGCAGGTAGTTCGAGCCGTTCGCGTCGCCGTCGTAGGTGACGATGTCCATCTTCACGTCGGGGTGCTGCGACTGGTACAGCTTCGCGGCGGCGACCCGGGTCGAGTCCACCCACACGGTGAACGCCCCGTCCTTCTGCGCGACCTGTGCGAAACCGTCCTTGGTGGTGGTGCTCGCCCCGCCTGAGCCGCAGGCTGTGGCGGCCGCGACCACCGTCGCCGCGCAGGAGGCCACGAGGATCAGCCGCCTTCTGGCCGACGCTCTTGCCCGGCGGGACGGAGTCTTCGTTGCGGTCATGAGTAACTCCACTACGTTGTGGGCGCCCGTGCGGAGCGCGGAGTGCATGTGACGAGGCGACGATCGGCCGTACCCGGTTGAGTCGCGCCTTGTCGCGGAAGAAATTAGGCGCCTTATCAAGGTGGAGGTCAAGGGGATGAGCGGTCACGGTTTTAGGTTTCTCGCCCCATGAGAGGCATGCAATTTCCCATATGCCTAGTTCTGTTACATTTTTGGCTGGGGATGGTGTGCATTGGGGTCATGCTGGCGGCTGAGATGAGTACGACTCATTTTGAAGTTGGGGTAGCATGGCTGTCGAAGTGGAAGTCGCGGGACGCGCTTGGGGGGACCGTAGGTGGAGGCAGAACAGATGAGTGAAACGTCCGCGGCCGACGGGTCGGTTGTGCAGCTGTCCGACGGGGCAGGGGAGGGGGTGAGGGCGGCCGGGCGCGACTACCGGCCGCGATACGAGGTCGTCGCTGAGCAGATCGTCGCGTACATCGGTGAGTCCCACCTGGTTCCAGGTGACCGTCTGCCCACCGAGAACGATCTGGCCGCCCGGCTGGGGACCAGCCGGGCCGTGGTGCGTGAAGCCGTGAAGATCCTCTCCGCGCTTGGCCGTGTCCGGGCCCACAAGGGGCGTGGCCTGTTCGTCGCCGACGACGAAGGAATGCTCGGCGCCAGTCGCTGGGGCGGCTTCTTCCGGCCCACCGACCTCGACCACATCTTCACGCTCTTCGAGTTCCGCAGGGTTCAGGAGATGGCCGCCAGCAGGCTGGCGGCGTCCCGCGCCACCCCCGCCGAGCTGCGGGCGATCGAGGTCGCCGTGGACGGTTGTCGGCACGGTTTCGTCCACGGTTTCGTCGAGGTCTTCAACCAGGCGGACGACGACTTCCACGCCAGCGTCGCGGCAGCCTCGCACAACAGCTTCCTCGTCGGCGCGGTACGGGACGCACGCCGGTTGCAGCGGCTGTCCAGCGCCATCGGGATCCACGACACGCTCGGCGAGCACACGGAAGCCGCGGTCGAGGAGCACGCAGCGATCTACCAGGCCATTCGAGATGGCCACCCTGACGCGGCGGCGCAGGCCACCGCCGTGCACCTGGACAAGACGCTGGAGGACTACCGGCGCGAGATCCAGCGGCGGGTGTTCGGGCAGCGGGGCTGAGACACCGTCACGGGCGTGACGCAAGGCTGCGGTTCACTCCCTGACGTCTGCAGGCAGCGCACCCGGACCGTGGCCGAACGATGGGACGCGGCGGTGCCGGCGGGGGAGCGGCCGCGACGTCGCTGCCGCTGGCGAGTCACTGAGCGCGGGTTGCGATGCCCGGATCGCGGGGCTGCGCCGGTGCCCTGGTCGTCGTGGGGTACGACGGTTCCACGAGCCTTGTGCGAGTGCGCCCGGGAGGGGCAGGCGTTACGGAATTCCTGCCCCTGTCCGACCGGCATCACCGCCTCCGGGTCCGTACGACGCGGATGTCCCCCGGTGGTCGTCCTCCAGGTTGCACCGCGACGACTCTGCTGCGCACTTACCCGGCGGGATGGCACTTTGCCGATACGGCGTCCAGAGCGTGTCGCAGAAGCAGGCAGGCCGGGCGCGTCCGAGGCCCTGGAGGCACGGCGCGTGACCGACCGCCGAATTGCGCAGCAGGGTCCGCGCCCCGGTCAACGCTCTTCGATGCCGGCCGAAGCCGATCAACCGCTGTGGGCACGGGCCGATGCTCGAACGCGCCGAGATGGCCGGCCGAGCGGTGCGTGCCTTCGTCGCGGACCACCGGGCGCGGCCGATGACGAGCTGAGGACCCGCCTTCGGCCTGGCGACACACGGATCAGCGCAACTGTGTCGCGACCCGCGCCGCAGCGTCCCGAACCAGCTCACCATAGTGCGGCCGGACGCGCGCGGTGATCCGCGCGGTCGGTCCGGAGATGCTCAGTGCCGCCACCGGACGCCCTCCTGCCGACCGGATGCAGGCCGCCACCGACGCGATGCCGTCGCTGAGTTCCTCTTCGGCGCTCGACCAGCCGCGACGGCGGATGCGACGCAACTGCGCGCGCAGGGGGCCGGGGTCGGTGATGGTGTTCGCGGCAAGCCGCCGAAGGCCGTCCGCCAGGTAGCGTTCGACCTCCGCGTCCGGCAGCGCTGCGAGTACTGCCTTGCCGCTCGCCGAGGCGTGCAAGGGTCCGCGGCTGCCGATCGGCAGCACGTAGCGCAGTGGATGGGCGCTGTCCATGCGCTCGACGAGCTCGAGCTCGTCGCCGTCGGCCCGGCTCAGGTGCACGGTTTCCAGTGTGTCGGCGTTGAGCTCGCCGAGCACCGGCAGCGCCGCCTTCCGCAGCCGTGCGTCGGCCGCGACGTGCTGGGCCAGAGTCCGCACGGCCTCGCCCAGCACCCAGCGTGTGCGGTCGCGCCGGTCGGGCCGGATCCAGCCCAACTCGGCCAGAGTGGCCAGACTGCGCTGCACCGTCGTCTTCGGCGTCGCCAGCCTACGGCTCAGCTCGCTCAGTCCGATGGGCTGGAGGGTTCCGACAGCCTCAAGCACCTCGAAAGCCGTCCGGACGCTGTTCACCCCTGTGCTCGACCGATCCGTCACACGTCCATCTTCGCGGTCCGCACAGTGGACCGCAACTTGCTTCCTGACGATTGACCGTCGAAAAGTGCCCTGTCTAGCGTCGTTCCGAGCAGCGCACTCGGCCCGGACAACGGACCAACCGTCGAGAAAGGACCGCAGCGTGGTGGTATCAGTTTCCGGACGGCCCTCGTTCCTCGAGGGGGTCCGCGTCCTGGACATCACCGGTGCTCTCGCCGGGCCCTACTGCACGACCATCCTCGCCGACCTGGGCGCAGACGTGATCAAGGTGGAGCCGGTGGCCGGTGACTCGCTGCGTCGGCGCCGCGTCGGACCGGACCGGACAGCGTTGCCGTTCGTCCTGGTGCACCGTGGGAAGAGCAGCCTGGCGATCGACATCAAGAGCGACGCGGGGCGTCGAATCGTGCGCGCGCTCGCCGCTCGCGTCGATGTCCTGGTCGAGAACTTCCGCGTCGGCGCGTTGGCCGCTCGGGGGCTGGCCTACGAAGATCTCCGGGAGAGCTGCCCGGACCTGGTCTACTGCTCGATCTCCGGATTCGGGCAGACCGGACCGATGCGGGACGCGAAGGGTGTCGACCTGATCGCCCAGGCATTCGGCGGGTTGATGAGCGTGACCGGCAGCCCTGACGGGAGGATCGCCAAAGCGGGCTTCCCGCTCAGCGACCTGGGAACCGGCATGTGGGGCACGATCGGCCTGCTCGCCGCTCTGCTTCGGGCCCGATCCGGGCACGGCGGCGCGCACATCGACGTCGCGCTCTCCGACACCGTCGCCGGCTGGTCGGTCTGGGAGGTCGCCGACTACGTCGCCACGGGCGTGGAGCCCGGTCCGCTCGGCACCGCCCACCGGCTTGCCGCCCCTTACCAGGCCTTCGAGTGCTCCGACGGGCGACCGCTGGTGATCGGCGCCGTCGACAGACTGTGGCCCGCGCTGTGCGGGGCGCTGGGCGTCGACCTTGCCGACGATCCCCGCTTCGGCTCGGAGACCGACCGCTTCACACATCGGGAGGCGCTCGCCGAACTGCTGCAGGTCCGTTTCGAAACACGCCCGCGCGACGAATGGGTGGACACCCTGCGGGCCGTGGGTGTTCCGTGCGGGCCGGTCAACACCATCGGCCAGGTGCTCGCGGAGCCCCAGTTCGCCGTACGCGAGATGTTCCCTGCCGATCCCGAGCGCTTTGGTCAGCCACTGATCGTCAATACCCCGATCGTCGCCGACGGCGCCCCGCGGGCGACCGGTCCCGCACCCGAACTGGGAGCCGACACAGTGCGCCTGCTCGCCGAGATCGGGCTCGATGAAGACGAGATCGCCACACTCGCGGCCGACGGCGTGGTAGGCCTGCCGCCCGGCGCCCTCGCGGGCGGGACGGACCCTCGGCTCGCGTCGGACACGCCCGGCGGCGCCCGGTGACCGGCTGTTCGGTCCGACAACGCCGAGTGGGGCACAGGCGGCACGACGTGCCCTCCCCCGCGAATCCGCGACGCGATGGACTGCGCGGCTGCGGCCGACCTGCGCGATCACATGGCATCTGCTGCCACCGAGCCGCAGGCCGGCCCAGTGGTCCCGGCCCACGAGGGCGGCACCTGGGGTGCGAGGTG
This sequence comes from Streptomyces sp. NPDC101225, assembly GCF_044767585.1. Lineage (NCBI taxonomy): Bacteria > Bacillati > Actinomycetota > Actinomycetes > Kitasatosporales > Streptomycetaceae > Streptomyces > Streptomyces sp. NPDC101225. Next base: position 2,449 of record NZ_JBIWOE010000039.1, on the reverse strand, counting down.
AGCTTCGTCGCACACGGTTCGACACCGTGCAGGGCCCACCGCACCACGGCGCTCGGCGCCGGCTGGCGGTGGGACGTGCGGGCCTCACCGGACCGGTCGTTCTATTCGGCCGCAGCCGTCCACCGTACCCTCGCTCCACAGCCCGGGCCGTGGAGCGAGGGCCGGTGGACCGCCGCACGTGAGCGTTCCTCAGCGAGCAGAACGGACTGTTGCTCGGCGTGTTCGCCGTCGCCCCGAAGGCCGTGCGTGACTTCGACGGGTTCCACCGGGCGGCCACACCCAGCGACACCGCCCACGACAAGCCCGCCTCCGTCGCCGTGCTCGGCACGGCAGCCCGCACACCGCCCCGCCCGTTCCCCAGAGGAGTCCGCCATGCCCACGGTGACCACATCGGACGGTGTCACTCTGCACCTTGTCGACGAGGGCGCGGGCCCGCCGGTTCTGTTCCTGCACGAGTTCCTCGGCGACCATCGCAGCTGGGACACCCAGGTGGCAGACCTGCGTTTCGACCATCGGTGCCTGACCTTCCCTGCGCGCGGCTACCCCCCCTCGCAAGTCCCTGCGCAGGCCGACCACTACTCCTGGGAGTTGGCGGTGCGCGACGCGCTGGACGTGCTCGACCACGCGGGCGTGGACCGTGCCCACATCGTGGGCCTGTCGATGGGCGGCTTCACCGCGCTCCAGCTGGGTGCGCGGCACTCCCACCGGGTGCGGTCGCTCCTGGTGGCCAGCACCGGGTCGGGCGCCTACCCGCCCACCAGGGAGACCTTTCTGACCGAGACCCAGCTCATCGCCGAGCTCTTCCGCACCGAGGGTTCGGCCGCGGTGGCGGACCGGCTGGCGGTGGGTCCTTCCCGGGTCCAACTGCAGCGCAAATCGCCGGAGCGCTGGCAGGAGTTCCGCGACCAACTCGCCGGGCACTCGGCGGAGGGCTCCGCGTTCACGGTGCTCCAGGTTCAGCGGGCCCGCCCGTCGCTGTTCGACATCACCGACGACCTCGCCCGCATCACCGCCCCGACCCTCGTCGCCAACGGCGACGAGGACGCGGCCTGCCTCGACGCGGGCCTGCTGCTCAAGCGGACGGTGACGACCGCGGCCCTGCGAGTCGAACCGAGCACCGGCCACGCGCTCAACCTGGAGGACCCGACGCGGTTCAATGCCGTTGTCCGGGAGTTCGTGGCCACCGTTGAGGCAGGGCGCTGGCCCGAGAGGGACTCCCGCTCGGCCGCGGGCGGGACGGGCGTGCGGCCCTTCCCGACGAGGACGTGACCGTGTGATGGGCGAAGACGAGGCGCGCCGTCCGCCCCGACGATGCCCGAGTCGCGGGAGGCCCAGGCTCACAGGGCCTGGTGGGACGTCGTCTCAAGCCGGCCCTCGCAGGACATAGGAAAGAGGCGTTCGATGGAGGTTCCAGTCATGAGCGAAGGCAGTTCCACCAGCGAACACGTCCGCGTCACGATCGCCGAAGGTATCGCCGGCGTCACTCTTTCGCGCCCTGAGAAGCGCAACGCCCTCACCCCGCAGATGTGGGCCGCCGTCGTCGAGGGGCTGAGATCGGCGAAGGCCGACTCCAGCGTGCGGGCGCTGGTGGTCACGGGCGAAGGCGGATCGTTCTCCGCGGGCGCCGATCTGGATTTCGTCAAGGGTACCGACGGTCGCCCCTCGCCCGAGTATTCGACCATCGCATTCGACGGTCTCAACGCGATCGCCGACTTCCCGCGTCCGACGCTGGCACGGATCGAGGGTCACTGCATCGGTGCGGGCGTGAACATCGCGCTCGCCTGCGACGTCCGATTCACCACACCCGATTCGACGTTCGCGATCCCGGCCGCCCGCCGTGGCCTCGTCTACGACAACCGGTCGATCACCCGGTTGATCGAGCTCACCGGGCCGGGGCAGGCGAGCAGGCTGCTCTACTCAGGGGCGACGATCAGCGGTTGTGAGGCTGCGCGCATCGGGTTGGCAGAGGTGAGCTCCGACGACCTTTCGGCCTGCGTCGACGCCTATGTCACAGCGGTGCTCGCGGGCGGTGCCGACGCCATCACCCTCACTCGTGACCGGATCAGAGGGGGTGTGCATGGTGGGTACCACTCATGAGCCGATCGGGACGCCTCGGGATGCCCGCTCCGAGTGAGCGTCTGGGGCCGACACCGATCTGCTGGTTCGGATCTCGGTCATGGCCCACGATCATGCGAGGCGACGGGGCAGCGGTGGCAGACGGGGCGACCCTGGTCACGGCGATCGACGAGCGGGTGCTGCCCCCGTGTCCACCCCCGGCCTGCCGTCTGCCCGAGCACCTGGTCGACGGCGGCTACGCCTCCGCTCAGGTAGGCGGCGTGAGGAATCGCCCCCGCGGTGGTTCCGGGGGGTGGAACGGGCTGCTGCTGTGGGGGGTGGGTGGGGGGATCGTGGTGTGCGGTAGTGCAGGTGTGGAGGAGGAGTGGCCATG
>NZ_JBIWOE010000038.1:0-80943 GCF_044767585.1 Streptomyces sp. NPDC101225 | reverse complement strand
CTCATCCGACAGGATCAACTCGGCCTTCGGCCGCCCAGTACGCGCCACCCCACAACCCTACACATCTGAACAGAATTCCTGACTCAGAAGACTAGGCCGACTCCCGCACCACCAGCTCCGTGGGCAACATCAACTGCTGCCTCCCCGCCCCCTGTCGGGTGATCTCGCCGAGGATCCGGACCATCGTCCGGCCCAGCTCCTCCACCGGCTGGCGCACCGTCGTCAGGGGCGGGTGGGCGTAGCGGGCGAGGGAGTCCTCGAAGCCGATGACGGCGACGTCGCCGGGCACCTGCCGTTGCCGGCGGCGGAGTTCTTCCAGGGCGCCGAGGGCCATGAGGTCGGAGGCGGCGAAGACGGCGTCCAGATCGGGGACGCGTTCAAGAAGCGAATGCATGGCCCGGCTGCCGCTCTCCCAGCTGAAGTCACCCGTCTCGACCAGGACTTGGCTTGCCTGCACACCCGCTTCGTGGTGGGCGGTGCGCCAGCCTTCGAGGCGGGCGCGGCCGACGTCCATGTCCAGGGGGCCCGCGATCGTGGCGATCTTGGTGCGCCCGCCGTCGAGCAGGTGCCGGACGGCCTGCGCCGCGCCGCCGGCGTTGTCGGCGTGGACGTAGGACAGCCGCTCGCCGACGTCGCGGCGGCCGGCCAGCACGGTGGGCAGGCCCATGTCCTCCAGCATCGCGGGCAGCGGGTCGTCGGCGTGGACGGAGACCAGCAGGACGCCGTCCACGCGGCGGGCCGCCACCGACTCGGTGAGCTGCTCGCGCTCGGCCTGGTCGCGGACGAGCATCAGCTGGAGCTGCGTCCGGTTGTCGGCGAGCGCCTCGCTGACGCCCCGGATGAGCGCGGCGAAGAACGGTTCCGAGCCCAGGCGGCTCGCGGACTCCGGGATGACCAGGGCCACCGCGTTGGTGCGGCTGGTGACGAGGCCGCGGGCGACGGTGTTGGGGACGTAGTTGAGTTCCTTGATCGCCGCCAGGACCCTGGCCCGTGCGTCGGCGCTGACCAGATCCGAGCCGTTGACGACCCGGGAGACCGTCGTCCTGCCCACTCCCGCGCGGGCGGCGACCGTCTTGATCGTCGGACGGCGATTCCCAGCCATGCGCTCCCCTCCCGGTGGCCGCGGCGGCGTACGCCGCGCTGGTGACCAGCACCGATTCTTGCAGACGCCGCTGCCGGCCGGGCCTCGCACCGGGCAGGAGGAAGGGGCACGCGGCCGGGCTCATCGCTCCTCGTCGCTTTCAAGTCATTGACAGATCGGCTTGTTGCGGTGAGTCTGCCATGCATCGGTGGGAACGTGCCCACCTTTCTTTTGGGCATCAATGGGCACGTTCCCACCCCTCATCAGAGCCGCACCAGTCGTCGCAAAGCGTGTCATTTCGTCGCGCCCGCGCCGCCGCCTAGGAGGAAATCCATGAGCAGTCCCGTTTCGTTCGGCAGAAAGAGGCTGGCGTCAGCGCTCGCGGCCGTCGGTGCGCTGGCACTCGTCGCCGGCTGCGGCAGCGGCGACGGCTCGGCCACGGGCGGTGGCAAGAAGGACGGCAAGACCGTCATCACCATGGGCATGTTCGGGGTGATGGGCTTCAAGGAGTCGGGCCTGCTCGAGCGGTACGAGAAGGAGCACCCCGACGTCCGGATCAAGGCCGAGATAGCCGGCGACGAGCAGACGTACTACACCGCGCTGCAGACCCATCTCGCCGCGGGCAACGGCCTCAAGGACATCCAGGGCATCGAGATCGGCCGCGCCAAGGAGATCACCGAGACGCAGGCGGCCAACTTCGCCGACTTCTCCGGGACGCCGGGCACCGACCACTTCCTGCCCTGGAAGCAGTCCCAGATCACCACCAAGGACGGCAAGGTGCTGGGCCTCGGCACCGACGCGGGCCCGATGGCCGTGTGCTACCGCAAGGACTACTTCGCCAAGGCCGGCCTGCCCACCGACCGCGAGCAGGTCGGCAAGCTGTGGGCGGGCGACTGGAAGAAGTACGTCGAGGTCGGCCGCACCTTCAAGAAGGACTTCAAGGGCGGCCACGTCTCGTACATGGACTCCGTCAGCGGCCTGTTCAACGCCATGGTCTACGGCTACCCGCAGCAGTACTACGACGAGAACGGCGACCTGATCTACGACAAGAACCCGGTCGTCAAGCAGGCCTGGAACCTTGCCGCGGACGCCGCCGACGCCGGGCTGAGCGCCAAGCTGCGCCAGTTCCAGCCCGGCTGGGACCCGGGTCTGGCCAACGGCACCTTCGCCACCGCGGTCTGCCCGGCCTGGATGCTGAGCCACATCAGCGAGAAGGCCGGCGCGGCGAACAAGGGCAAGTGGGACGTCGCCCAGGCCCCCAAGGGCGCCAACTGGGGCGGCTCCTTCCTCGGCGTGACGGAGAAGAGCCCGGTGAAGGCGGAGGCGCAGAAGCTCGTCGCCTGGCTGACCGCGCCGGAGCAACAGGCCTACATCTTCAAGAAGCTGGGCAACTTCCCGTCCTCCCGCACGGCCCTGGAGCGGGACGACGTCAAGAACGTCACCTCCGCGTACTTCAGCGACGCGCCGATCGGCCAGATCTTCGGTGCCGCCGCGCGGGAGATCCCCGACAAGCAGGTGCTCGGCCGCAAGGACGGCACGATCAAGGACACCTTCACCCAGGGCCTGGCGCTGGTCGAGCAGGGCCAGGCGCGGGACAAGGCGTGGAAGACCACCGCCGAGCGCATCGACAAGGCGGTCGGCTGACCCCCGGGCCCTTCGACACCCCGGGCGCGTCCGCACCCCGCCGGGCGCGCCCGGGGCCCGGCTCGGTCATCCGCTCTCAGGAAGGAACTCCGGTGGCCACCTCCACCACCCGCGCCCTGGCCGGCGAGGAGCCGACCGGTCCGCCCGTGACGTCCCCCGGCGGCACGTCGGGCCGCCGGCGCAGCGCGCTGCTGCACCGGCTCGACCTCAAGGGCGCGCCGTACGCGTTCGTCGCGCCGTTCTTCGTGGTCTTCGCCGCGTTCAGCTTCTACCCCCTGGTCTACACGGCCTGGATCTCCCTGCACCACGTGGAACTGGCCACCCTCGGCTCCATGCAGTGGGTGGCGTTCGACAACTACGTCGACCTGTTCAAGGACTCACGGTTCTGGAACGCGCTGCAGAACACCGTCACCATCGGCGTCATCTCCACGGTGCCGCAGCTGCTGATGGCGCTCGGCATGGCGCACCTGCTCAACTACCGCATGCGCGCCTCGCTGTTCTTCCGCGTGGCGTCGCTGGTGCCGTACGCCACCTCGGTCGGTGCGGCGGCCCTCGTGTTCACCATGCTCTTCGAGCGCGACTTCGGGATGATCAACTGGGTGCTCAGCTGGTTCGGCGTCCACCCGCTGGACTGGGAGGCGAACAAGTGGCCCGCCCAGGTGGCCATTTCGACCATGGTGATCTGGCGCTGGACCGGCTACAACGCGCTGCTGTACCTGGCGGCCATGCAGGCCATCCCGGCCGAGCGCTACGAGGCGGCGTCCATCGACGGCGCCTCGCGGTGGAAGCAGTTCACCCATGTCACCGTGCCCGGGATCCGCTCCACGATCGTCTTCACCATCGTGCTCTCCACCATCGGCGCCACCCAGCTCTTCGGTGAACCGCTGATCTTCGGCCAGGGGCCCAACGGGGTCACCGGCGGCGCGGCCAACCAGTACCAGACGCTGGGCCTGCTGCTGTACGAGGAGGGCTGGAAGAACTACCAGATGGGCCGTGCCGCGACCGTCGCCTGGGCGATGTTCCTGCTGCTCGTCCTTGTCTTCGTGGCGCAGCGGCTGATCAGCCGGCTGCGCACCCGCACGCCCTGACCAGGAGCCGTCATGACCGTCAACTCCCTTCCGGTCCGCACGGACAGCCCGGTCCGGACCCCTGCCCCGAAACCGTCCGGCGGCGGCCGCCGGCTGCTGCGTGTGCGCGCCGGCCGCCAGCACCACATCGGCCCGCTCGGCTACGTCCTGCTCGCCGTCATGGCGATCGTGTCGATCTTCCCGCTGTACTGGACGATGGTGGCGGCCTCCACGGACAACACCCGTGTCAGTCAGACGCCTCCGCCCTTCCTGCCGGGCTCCAACCTGTTCCACAACCTCGCCCGCGCCTGGGACGAGGCGGCCATGGGCAAGGCCATGGTCAACAGCCTGATCGTGGCCGGGGTCATCGCCCTGTCCACGGTGCTGTTCGCGACGCTGGCCGGCTTCGCCTTCGCCAAACTGCGGTTCAGGGGACGCACCATCCTGCTGACGCTGGTGATCGGCACCATGATGGTGCCGCCCCAACTCGGCGTCGTACCGCTGTTCATGATGATGGCCGAGCTGGGATGGGCGCAGCAGCTGCCCGCCGTCATCTTCCCCACCCTGGTGAGCGCGGTCGGGGTGTTCTTCATGCGGCAGTACCTCGCCGAGGCCCTGCCGGACGAGCTCGTCGAGGCCGCCCGGGTGGACGGAGCGCACTCGCTGCGCATCTTCTGGAGCATCGTGCTCCCGGTCGCGCGGCCCGCGATGTCCGTGCTGTTCATGATCACGTTCGTGCACGCCTGGAACGACTTCTTCTGGCCCTTCGTGGTGCTCGACATGACCAACCCGACCGTGCCGGTCGCGCTCACCCAGCTCAGCGCCGGCTACGTCCGCGACCAGTCGCTGATCATGGCGGGCGCGCTGCTCGGCACCCTGCCGCTGCTGGCGATGTTCATCGTCTTCGGCCGCCAGATCGTCAGCGGGATCATGGCCGGCGCGGTCAAGGGCTGACCGTCTCCCCCGGCGCGGTGGCAGGGCCGGCCCACGCCAAGGGCGCGGCGCCGGCCTCCCCCACCGGCCCGGCGCCGAGGCACCGGTCCCACCCCGCCCGTATCCCTTCGCACCCCGCGACACATCCACCCCATGAGAGGATCCACGTGGTCACCGCAGCACGACATGGCGGCCCTGCCCCGGACGCGGCACGCGTCTTCCCCGACGGCTTCCTTTGGGGCTCCGCGACCGCCTCGTACCAGATCGAGGGCGCGACGGCCGAGGACGGCCGCACCCCCTCCATCTGGGACACCTACGCGCACACCCCCGGCCGCGTCCGCAACGGCGACACCGGCGACATCGCCACGGACCACTACCACCGCTGGCGCGAGGACGTCGCGCTGCTGGCCGAACTCGGCCTCGGCGCCTACCGGTTCTCCCTCGCCTGGCCCCGGATCCAGCCGACCGGCCGCGGCCCGGCCGTCCAGAAGGGCCTGGACTTCTACCGCCGTCTCGTCGACGACCTGCTGGCCAAGGGCATCACCCCGGTGGCCACGCTCTACCACTGGGATCTGCCGCAGGAGCTGGAGGACGCGGGAGGCTGGCCCGAGCGGGTCACCGCCGAGCGGTTCGCCGAGTACGCGGCCATCGCCGCGGACGCCCTCGGGGACCGGGTGAGGATCTGGACCACGCTCAACGAGCCCTGGTGCAGCGCCTTCCTCGGCTACGGCTCCGGTGTCCACGCCCCCGGCCGCACCGACCCGGTCGCCGCCCTGCGGGCCGCCCACCACCTCGGCCTGGGGCACGGCCTGGCCGTGCAGGCGCTGCGCGCCGCGCTGCCCGCAAACGCCCAGTGCTCGGTGACCCTCAACTTCCACGAGGTCCGCCCGCTCACCGGCGGCGACGCCGACACCGACGCCGCCCGCCGGATCGACGCCCTCGCCAACCGGGTCTTCACCGGCCCGATGCTGCAGGGCGCGTATCCGGAGGACCTGCTGAAGGACACCGCGGCGCTGACCGACTGGTCCTTCGTGCGCGAGGGCGACCTGGAGCGGATCCACCGGCCGCTGGACTTCCTCGGCGTCAACTACTACACGCCCACGCTGGTTTCGCAGGCCGACGGCAGCGGCACGCACAACGCGGACGGGCACGGCAGGAGCACCCACAGCCCCTGGCCCGGCGCGGACCTGGTCGCCTTCCACCAGCCCCCCGGCGACACGACGGCCATGGGCTGGGCGGTGGACCCCACGGGTCTGTACGACCTCCTTCGCCGGCTGTCGTCCGCGTTCCCCGACCTGCCGCTGGTCATCACGGAGAACGGAGCGGCCTTCGACGACTACGCCGACCCGTCCGGCCGGGTGAACGACCCCGACCGGATCGCCTACGTCCGCGGCCACCTGTCCGCCGTGCACCAGGCCATCAAGGAGGGTGCGGACGTGCGCGGCTACTTCCTGTGGTCCCTGCTGGACAACTTCGAGTGGGGCTACGGCTACAGCAAGCGCTTCGGCGCCGTCTACGTCGACTACCCCACCGGCACCCGCATCCCCAAGGCCAGCGCCCGCTGGTACTCCCAGGTGGCCCGTACCGGCATCCTGCCGGGCGCCTGACCGGACCCGGCGACGGCATGCCCGCCGTCACGGTGCCGCGGCACACTGTTCGTGATCGTGTCCGCACCCGACACTGGAGCGGTGGACGGTCCGCGGCGGCGGGCGTCCGGAGTCGTGGAAAGGATCGCACCGTGGGAGAACATGCGAGGAACTACGAGCGCAGCCTGGCGGATCCGGACGGCTACTGGCTCCGGACCGCCGGGCTGATCGACTGGGACGTCGAGCCGACCCGCGCGCTCGACGAGACCCGGGCGCCGTTCCACCGGTGGTTCCCCGACGGCCGGCTGAACACCTGCGCCAACGCGCTCGACCGGCACGTGGCACGCGGCTTCGGCGAGCGCACGGCACTGATCTGGGACTCGGCGATGGTGCCCGCCAAGCGGTCGTTCACCTATCGCGAGCTGCGCGACGAGGTCGCCCGGGTGGCGGGGGCGTTGCGGGCGGTGGGGGTCGGCAAGGGCGATCGTGTCGTCGTCTACATGCCGATGGTGCCCGAGGCCGTGATGACGATGCTGGCCTGTGCCCGGATCGGCGCCGTGCACTCGGTGGTGTTCGGCGGGTTCGCGCCGAAGGAGCTGGCGGCACGCATCCAGGACGCGCGGCCCAAGGTCGTCGTGGCGGCGTCGTGCGGGATCGAACCGACGCGGGTCGTGGCGTACCAGCCGGTCCTCGACGAGGCGCTGGGGATGGGCGAACACCGGCCCGACCACACGCTGATGCTCCAACGCGACACCCTGCGGGCCGAGCTGGGTCCCGGATACCTCGACTGGGACGACGTCGTCCCCGCGGCGGACCCGGCGGACCCGGTCTCCGTGGCGGCCACCGAACCGCTCTACATCCTCTACACCTCCGGCACGACCGGTAGGCCCAAGGGGGTCCTGCGGGACACCGGCGGCCATGCCGTCGCGCTCGCCTGGTCGATGGGCGCGATCTACGACGTGCACGCCGGCGACGTCTTCTGGACGATCTCGGACGTCGGCTGGGTCGTCGGCCACAGCTACATCGTCTACGCCCCGCTGCTGGTCGGCGCGACCACGGTCGTCTACGAGGGCAAACCGGTCGGCACTCCGGACGCGGGGGCGTTCTGGCGGATCGTCCAGGAGTACGGGGTCAAGACGATCTTCACGGCGCCGACCGCGATCCGGGCGATCAAGAAGGTCGACCCGAAGGCCGCCGAGGTCGCCGCGTACAACATCTCGTCCCTGGCCGCGCTGTTCCTCGCGGGCGAGCGGCTGGACCCGGAGACGCTCCAGTGGGCCTCGGAGGCCCTGGGTGTGCCGGTCACCGATCACTGGTGGCAGACCGAGACGGGCTGGCCGATCGCGGCGAACCCGCGCGGGCTGGAGCCGATGCCGACGAAGCCGGGTTCGGCCACGGTGCCCGTGCCGGGGTGGGACGTCCGCGTGGTCGACGCCGAAGGACGGCCGCGGGAGCCCGGGCACGAGGGCGAGATCGTCATCAAACTCCCCCTGCCGCCAGGCGCGTTGGCGAGCCTGTGGGGCGACGACGACAGGTTCGTGGAGTCCTATCTCAGCCGCTTTCCCGGCTACTACCACACCGGCGACTCCGGATACATCGACGACGACGGCTATCTGTTCGTGATGGGCCGCACCGACGACGTGATCAACGTGGCCGGACACCGCCTGTCCACCGGCGCGATCGAGGCGGCCCTCGCCACCCATCCCGCGGTCGCCGAATGCGCGGTGATCGGTGTTCCCGACCCCCTGAAGGGTCATGTCCCCTTCGGCCTGGTCGTCCTCAAGGCCGGCGCCGCACCGGACGACGACGAGCTGCGGACCGAGCTGATCGCAGCCGTACGGCGCGACGTCGGGCCGGTGGCGGCCTTCCACGACGTGGCGATCGTGCCGGCCCTGCCGAAGACCCGCTCGGGCAAGATCCTGCGCAGGACGATGCGGGGGATCGCCGACGGCCGCGACGAGGCCGTACCCCCGACGATCGAGGACGCCTCGGTCCTCGACGCGCTGAGGCCGGTCCTGCGGGACCGGCCCTGACCACCGGTCCGTCAGGAGGTCCTGGGCGGCCGGACCCACCCCAGGGACCGCTCGACGGCGAGCTTCCAGCTCTCGTACTCCCACTCCCGTCGTTCGGGTTCCATGTCCGGCAGCCACTGGGCGGCGCGGTGCCAGTTGCGGCGCAGGACCTCCAGGTCGGGCCAGTAACCGGCCGCCAGGCCGGCCGCGTAGGCGGCGCCGAGCGACACCGTCTCGGCGACCAGGGGCCGTACGACGGGAACGTCGAGCACGTCGGCGAGGATCTGCATGAGCAGGTGGTCGGAGGTCATGCCGCCGTCGACCTTGAGCTGTTTCAGGGCGAGTCCGGCATCGGCGTTCATGGCGTCGACGACCTCGCGGGTCTGCCATCCGGTGGCCTCCAGCACGGCCCGGGCCAGATGCCCCTTGGTGATGTACGAGGTGAGGCCGACGATGACGCCACGGGCGTCGCTGCGCCAGTGCGGTGCGAACAGACCGGAGAACGCGGGAACGATGTAGCAGCCGCCGTTGTCCTCCACGGTGCGCGCCAGGGTCTCGATCTCGGGCGCGGTGTGGATCAGGCCGAGCCGGTCGCGGAACCACTGGACCAGCGATCCGGTCACGGCCATCGGGCCTTCCAGCGCGTAGATCGTGGGCTGGTCCGCGATCTTGTAGGCGACGGTGGTGAGGAGCCCGTGCTGGGAGCGCACGAGGTCGGTGCCGGTGTTCATCACCAGGAAGCTGCCGGTGCCGTACGTGCACTTGGCCTCGCCCGGCGAGAAGCAGGTCTGCCCGAACAGGGCGGCCTGCTGATCGCCGAGCGCGGCCGTGATGGGCACGCCCGGGAGCAGCGCGCGGGCCTCGCCGTACCGTTCCGCCGAGGAGCGGATCTCCGGCAGCATCGCGCGTGGCGCGCCGAAGAAGTCCAGCAGCTCCTTGTCCCAGGTCAGCGTGCGGATGTCCATGAGCATGGTGCGGCTGGCGTTGGTGGCGTCGGTGATGTGCACGCCGCCGTCCGGGCCTCCGGTGAGGTTCCAGACCAGCCAGCTCTCCATCGTGCCGAACAGCACCTCGCCGTCCCGGGCGCGCTGCTCCAGCCCGTCGACGTGGTCGAACAGCCAGCGGATACGGGGCGCGGAGAAGTAGGTCGAGGGGGGCAGGCAGCAGCGTTCGAGGAAGTACTCGTCCCCGGGCTGCCGCCGCAGTTCGTCGACGAGGGGGGCGGTGCGGGTGTCCTGCCAGACGATCGCCTTGCCGAGGGGTACTCCTGTCCGCCGGTCCCACAGCACCGTCGTCTCGCGCTGGTTGGCGATGCCCATGGCCGAGATCTGCGACGCGTCGATCCCGGCGTTCGACAGGGCCTCGGGCACGACGCGCTGCAGGTTGCGCCAGATCTCGACGGCGTCGTGCTCCACCCAGCCGGGACGCGGGAAGTACTGCTGGTGCTCGCGCTGGGCGACCGACACCAGCCTCCCGCCGTGGTCGAACAGGATGCACCGCGTGGAGGTGGTGCCCTGATCGATGGACATCACGTACCGCTCAACCATGATCGGCCCTGCCTTCCGGTGTGTCGCGGAGGTGCTGGGGGCTGGGGGCCTACCAGCGGGCCGCACCCAGGTCTCTGGAGATCGCGCGTGCCGCCTCCCGCAGCACGGTGATCAGCGCCGGTTGAGGCCGGCCTTTGGTGTCGCAGATCCGCTCGACGGCGCCGGACACCCCGATCGCGCCCACCACCAGACCGCCCTGGCCCCGGATCGGCGCGGCGACTCCGGCTTCGCCCATGCTCATCTCCTGCACCTCGGCGCCCCAGCCGAGATCGCGTATCTCGGCCAGCGCCCGGTCGAGGCTCTCCGGGTGGACCAGGGTGTGCCGGGTGTACGCCTCCGGTTCGGCCTCCAGCACGGCGTCGACGGGCGTGACCCCGTAGGCCAGGAGCACCTTGCCCAGCGAGGAGGCGTGCAACGGCAGCAGCGCTCCGACGTCCAGGGTCTGCAGCGTGTCGTCCGGCCGGAAGACGTGGTGGATGACGAGCACCTTGCCCTCCAGGGGCGTGCCCAGGCGTACGGCCTCCCCGCTGCGGGCGGCCAGTGCGTCGGCCCAGTTGATGGAGCGCGAACGCAGTTCGTTGATGTCGAGGTAGCTGGTGCCGAGGTGCAGCAGGGCCGCCCCGAGCTGGTACTTCCCGGTCTCCGGGTCCTGCTCCACGAAGTCCACGTGCTGCAGGGTGCGCAGGATTCCGTGGGCGGTGCCCTTGGCCAGGCCGAGCGACGACGCGACCTCGCCCAGCCCCATGCGACGGGATCCCCCCGCGAGCAGGCGCAGGATCGCCGCGGCTCGTTCGATGGACTGGACCGGTCCGGCCATGACGCGATGGTAGTCCGGGTTGTCCTTGTGCGGGACTGTCGTTCGGTAATGCCGACCGCGATTCGTTGACCTGTCGCGTTTCCCTCCCTAGCGTGCCGTCACGTCCGGCCCACGGCCCTCAGCGTTTCCCCGAGGAGGAGACATGACGACAGCGCAGCTCACCGCCGCGCCTCGGGGGGAAGCTGAGCACGTCTTCGCGCTCCCGCACGACCCGGGGGCCGTCCGGGCCGTACGCCGACGTGTACGTACCGTCCTCTCCGACTGGCACCTGGACGCGGACAGCACGGAAGACGTACTGCTCCTGGTCTCGGAGCTGCTCACCAATGCGATCGTGCACGCCCTGCCCCCGGCGACACTCCGGCTCTCGCGCACCGAGCTGGAGGGCAGCGGCGCCGTGCGGGTCGGGGTGACCGACAGAGGGCCCGCGGACCCGGCCGGCCTCTCGCCCTGTCCCCTCGACCCGGACGAGCACGGCCGCGGCCTCGGCATCGTCACCGCGCTCGCGGCCCGCTGCGGCGTGGACGTGCACTCCGGCGAGACCGACCGGTGGGCCGAGCTGCGGGTCGGGCTCGCCGCCCCGGGCGACGTGCTGGACCAGCCTGCCGGAGTCCGGCTCACTTGAGAGAGTGAGCCGGGAGCGGATGCCCGCTCCATGCGGGCGGTGTGCGGCCGGCGGCCGGTGACGAGCGGGAAGGTGGCGGCGGTCGTGCGGGTGAGCAGGGGAGCCATGAGCACGCAAGAAGGGCCCTCCCAGGCTGTCGCCGGGGAAGACCCCTCGCACCGTCGGGACGACAGGATTTGAACCTGCGACCCCTTGACCCCCAGTCAAGTGCGCTACCAAGCTGCGCCACGTCCCGGTGCCTGTCTGACCTGGGGTTTCCCCCGGCCGGACGTGCACAGAAACCATACCGCACTCGGGTCGGTGGTCGTGCATGGCTTTTGGGCGGCGCCCGCCCGCGCCGGTCATCCCCCTCGGGCCGTCAGCCGGCCGTCGGCTCGGCGCAGGGCCGCTCGCGCGGCGAACCGGGTGCCGAGATCGGCCTCGCCGCGTCGGCGCGGATCAGGTCGCGGATCGCCGGGACCGCGAGCAGGGCGACGGGGACGGCGAGGCTCATCGCCGCGGAGACGAGGAGGACGTGGCCGGCGCCCAACGCGGTGGCCGCGGGGCCCGCCAGGGCCTGCCCGACCGGCATCATCGCCAGCGACCCGGCCACGTCGTAGGCGTGGATGCGGTTGAGGACGTCGGGCTGGACCTGCGTCTGGACGCTGGTGGCCCACATGACGCCCCAGAAGGACATGCCGGCACCGGCGGCGGCCGCTCCGGCCGCCATCAGCGGGACACCGAGACCCGCGCCGACCGTCGCCGGGAAGCCGGCGAAGGCGAAGAGGGAGATCGCTCCGGCGCGGAGCATGCGGCGGGGGCGCAGACGCAGGGCGAGCAGGCCGCCGACCACCGTGCCGCCGCCGAGGGCCGAGTTGACCAGGCCGTAGGCGCGTGGGCCGTGCTGCTGGACCACCTCGGTGGCCACGAGCGGGACCGTCGGCCCCCACACGGCGATCATGTAGACGCACCAGACGGCGATGACGCCCCACAGCCACGTACGGGACCGGAATGCGTGCCAGCCCTCGATCAGGTCGGCGCGGAACGCGCCGGAGCCGCCGTGGCCCGGCGCGCCGGTGCCCGGGGCGAGCGGGGGCAGGCGGAGCGACAGCAGGCACAGGGCGCTGATCGCGTAGGTGGCGGCGTGGGCCGCGAAGACGCCGCCCGGAGAGGCGAAGCCGACCAGCAGGCCCGCGGCGGCCGGGCCGGCGAGCTGGGCGGCGGACTCGGCGATGCGTATCGCGCCGTTCGCGCCCTGGACGTCGGAGGCGAGCCGGGGCACCGTGCTGGCGACGCCGGGCTGGAAGACGGCGCCCGCGACACCGTTGGCGAAGCCGATGGCGCAGATCTGCCAGAGCACGACGTGGCCGGAGGAGAACAGCGCGGCGGCGACGGACTGCGTGCCGAGGCGCACCAGGTCGGCGCCGATCATCAGTTTGCGGGTGCTGAAGCGGTCGGCGATGACGCCGCCGAAGACGACCAGGCCGGCGAAGGCGGCGGCCGTCGCGGCCATGGCGAGTCCGACCGCGCCGGCCCCGTAGCCGTGTTGCAGCAGGCCTGCGGCGAGGGCGACGGGGAGCATCGTGTCGCCGAGCCGGGCGACGGCGCGGGCGACGAAGAACAGGCCGAAGTCCCGGGACCACACCGGGTATCGCCCCGCCGGTCGCCACGCCGTCGCGCCGGCGGCGATGTCACGGCCGTCCTGACCCGCGCTCACCCTGTACGTCCCCTCCCCGCCCGGGGGCCCCTTCCGCCCCGGCTCCCGCTCCCCTCCCGAGCATGCCACGCGCCACCGACGACGCTCGACGCGTTTTCACTCCCGTGGGACGCCCAGCTCCGGGTAGGCGTCGAGCAGCCGGGACGGGGCCGCCTGGCGCCAGGAGTCGGCCAGGATGTCGCGCAGTTCGGTCTCGTCCTCGACGGCGGAGAGGCGGGCTCTCACCCAGGCGAACATCGCCTCGTGGTCGGCGATCCAGAACTTCCTCGGCTCGGCCAGCACCAGTTCGTCGCGCTCCTCCTTGGGACAGCGCACGGCGATGGACGTCTCGTCCTCGGGCAGCGTGGCGAACATCTTGCCCGCGACCCGGAAGGTGGGCATGCTCCAGGCGATCTTCTCCGTCGTGTCCGGCAGGGCGAGGCAGATACGGCGTACGTCTTCGGCGTCCGGCATGTCCAGCACCGTAGCCGCTGCCACTGACAATGACCTGGTCGGAGCGGACGGGCAGGGTGCGGACGGGCTCAGTTTCTTGAAGTAGATCGACGTCGGGCGCAGGGCGCCGTCCGGCGCGGCCGCGTAGTCCGGTATGGCACCGATCCGGGTCCAGCCCGCCGCGTCGTAGAGGCGCTCGGCGGGGCTGCCGGTCTCGGTGTCGAGGTGCAGGAGCGTGATGCCGGCCGCGGCCGCCGCCGTCTCGGCGGTGGCCAGGAGGCGGCGGCCGAGACCGCGGCCCCGAGCGTCCCGGTGCACCATCAGCTTGACCAGTTCGGCGCGGTGGCGGCTGTTGGGTTTGTCCGGGAAGGCCAGGGTGACGGTGCCCAGCACCCGGTCCCCGTCCTGTGCCGTCCACACCGCGAGCTGCCCGGCGGCGACGCCCGTCGCGCGCTCCTTCCACCAGGCGAGGGCCTGCGCCCGGTCGAGCGGTGCGAGGAAGCCCACCGAGGCGCCGCTGTCCACGGTGTCGACGAGGAGGTCCGCCAACTGCTCCACGCGCGCGTGCGGTTCACCGGCGGCCAGGCGGGTCACGGTCACGTCCGTGGTCACGGCAGCACCACCGCCAGCACGTAGCGCACGTCCTCGTCTCCCGCGCACCGGAACCGCGTCGGCCCCCACACCCGCAGCCGCAGGCAGTCCCCGGTGGCGAGGTGGTGCTCCACGTCCCGCGCCGTCACCGCGAGCGCCCCCTCCAGCACCCAGATGTGCTGTTCCAGGCCGGGCACGGGCGGGCGGTCGTAGGCGATGTCCGCCCCCGCGGACAGCCGTCCTTCCACGAGTTCGCCGCGCAGTCCGGCGTGCGGGGGCGAGACGGACCGCCGTACGAAACCGGAGGCCGTGTCCTGCCAGACCTGCTGTCCGGCGGCCCGCACCAGCTGGGCGGGCTCCGCCTCGACCTCGCTGAGCAGCTGGGACATGGTCCGTCCGTAGACGCCGCACAGGCGGTTCAGGAGGGAGGCGGTCGGGCTGATCTCCGCGCGTTCGGCGCGGGAGAGGGTCGACCGGCTGACGCCGCTGCGCTCCGCCAACTCGCCCAGGGACCAGCCCCGTTCGGCCCGCAGCTCGGCCAGCCGGCCACCGAGCCGGGCATCGACGGGATCCGGCCCGGCGCCGGCGACATCCTGTTTCATATCCGGGATGCTATCCCATATCAGGGATGGAATAGCAGGGGTGAAACAGAAAGGACGGAGCGGCAGGACGGAGGCGGGCTTCTACGCCCGCGCCGCCTCGCCCAGCGCCGTCAGCACCGGGCGGATCAGCGGATGCTCCTCCGCGCCTCGCCGTACCGCCGCGAACACCCGCCGGGTGGGCGCCACCCCGTCGACGGGCCGTACGACCACGCCCGTCAGGTCCGTGCCCCGCAGGGCCGAACGCGGGACCAGTGCCACGCCCGCGTCGGCGGAGGCGAGCGCCACGACCGCGCGGAAGTCGTCCGAGGAGTGCTCCAGGCGGGGCTGGAAGCCGGCCGCCTCGCAGGCCAGCACCACCACCTCGTGGCAGGGATTGCCGGGGTAGGGGCCGATCCACGGGTCCTTGGCCAGCTCGGCCAGCGGCACCTCGGCCGCGTCGGCCAGGCGGTGGGTGACCGGCACGACGGCGTCGAAGGGCTCGGCGTAGAGCGGGACGTGGGTCAGGCGCGGATCGTCGGCCGGTGGCGCACCCCGGTACTCGACCGCGACGGCGACGTCGACCTGCCGGTCCAGCACCATCGGCAGGCTGGCGTCCCCCTCGGCGTCCTGGACGCGGATGCGGATGCCGGGTGCCGACTCGGCGAGGCGGGCCAGCGCGGGAGCGACGACCTGGGCGATGCCGGTCGCGAAGGAGGCGACGGTGACGGTGCCGGCGGCGCCCGAGCCGTACGCGGCGAGCTCCGCCTCGGCCCGCTCCAGCTGGGCGAGGACCGCGTTGGTGTGGCTGAGCAGGATCTCGCCGGCCGGGGTGAGCCGTACGCCCTTGGCGCCGCGTTCGACCAGCCGGTGGCCGGTCTCCTGCTCCAGTGCCGTCAGCTGCTGGGAGACCGCGGAGGGCGTGAGGTACAGCGCGGCGGCAGCCGCCGTCACCGTGCGGTGGTCGGCCACCGCACGGAGGATGTGCAGCCGCCGCGCTTCGATCATGGGTCCGATTATCGCAAGCCGCGCGCGGAACCCGGTACGCACGCGGCTCACCGGCCCCCGCGGGGCTCGGCGGACGCCCGGCGCACCGGCGCCACGGAGGCCGGTACGCGCTCTGCCCAGACCCGTGGCCCCCGGGCACGCGGCACACGGCACGCGGCACGCGGCACGCGGCACGCGGCACGCGGCGGACGCTCGGCCGCCCGCTCCGCGGAACCCGGCGGAGCGCTCAGCCCTCCAGCTCAGCCCTCCAGCTCGGCCCGCGCGGCGACGAACGCGTCCACCGCCCGGTTGACGTCCTCCGTCGAGTGCGCCGCGGACAGCTGGACGCGGATGCGGGCCTGGCCCTGCGGGACCACCGGATAGGAGAAGCCGATCACGTACACGCCGCGCTCCAGGAGCAGCTCCGCCATGCGGCCTGCCACCGACGCGTCGCCGATCATCACGGGGGCGATGGCGTGGTCGCCGGGGAGGATCTCGAAGCCCTCCTCCACCATCCGGCGGCGGAACAGCGCCGTGTTCCCGGCGAGGCGGACGCGCAGGTCGTCCGCCGACTCCAGCAGGTCGAGGACCTTGAGGGAGGCCGCGGCGATCACCGGGGCGAGGGTGTTGGAGAACAGGTACGGCCGCGAGCGCTGGCGCAGCAGGGCCACGATCTCGGCGCGCGCGGCGACGTAGCCGCCGGAGGCGCCGCCGAGCGCCTTGCCGAGGGTGCCGGTGATGATGTCGACGCGGTCCATGACACCGTGCAGCTCGGGGGTGCCGCGACCGCCGGGGCCGACGAAGCCGACGGCGTGCGAGTCGTCGACCATGACCATGGCGTCGTAGCGGTCGGCGAGGTCGCAGATCTCCGCCAGCGGGGCCACGTAGCCGTCCATGGAGAAGACGCCGTCCGTGACGATCAGCCGGCGCCTGGCGTCGGCCGCGTCCTTCAACTGCTTCTCCAGGTCCGCGAGATCACGGTTGGCGTAGCGGAAGCGGCGGGCCTTGGACAGGCGGATGCCGTCGATGATCGACGCGTGGTTGAGGGCGTCGGAGATGACCGCGTCCTCGGGGCCCAGCAGCGTCTCGAAGACGCCGCCGTTGGCGTCGAAGCAGGAGGAGTAGAGGATCGTGTCCTCCTGGCCGAGGAAGGCCGACAGGCGCGCCTCCAGCTCCTTGTGCACCTCCTGGGTGCCGCAGATGAACCGGACCGAGGCCATGCCGTAGCCCCAGCGGTCCAGGGCCTCGTGTGCGGCGGCGACGACCTCGGGGTGGTCGGCCAGGCCGAGGTAGTTGTTGGCGCAGAAGTTGAGGACCTCGCCGGGGCGGCCGCCCGCGGTGACGTTCACGGTCGCGGACTGCGGGGTGCCGATCACGCGCTCGGGCTTGTGCAGGCCGGCGGCGCGGATCTCGTCGAGGGTGGCGCGCAGGTCGTCACGCACGGAGTCGAACATGGGGGAAGCTCCTAAAAAGCCGTCGCCGAAAGGGGGTTACGCGGTCCAGTCGAGGATGACCTTGCCGCCGCGGCCGCTCGCCGCGTCGGCGAACGCCGCCTCGAAGTCGCGGTGGCCGTACCGGCCGGTGATCACGGGCGACAGATCGAGGCCGCCTTCCAGCAGCACCGACATCGCGTACCAGGTCTCGAACATCTCACGCCCGTAGATGCCCTTGACGGTGATCATCGAGGTGACGACGCGGGCCCAGTCGACCGCGAACTCCTCGGCGGGCAGGCCGAGCATGGCGATGCGGCCGCCGTGCGTCATGTTGGCGATCATGTCGCGCATGGCCTCGGGCCTGCCGGACATCTCCAGGCCGATGTCGAAGCCTTCGCGCAGCCCCAGCTCCCGCTGCCCGTCCGCGATCTCGGCCCGCGACACGTTCAGGGCGAGACTCACGCCGATCTTGCGGGCCAGCTCCAGGCGCTCCTCGCTGACGTCGGTGACGACGACGTTGCGGGCACCGGCGTGGCGGGCCACCGCGGCGGCCATCAGGCCGATCGGCCCGGCACCGGTGATCAGCACGTCCTCGCCGACCAGCGGGAAGGAGAGCGCGGTGTGCACCGCGTTGCCGAACGGGTCGAAGATCGCCGCCACGTCGAGGTCGACGGGCACCCGGTGCACCCACACGTTCGACGCGGGCAGGGCGACGTACTCCGCGAAGGCCCCGTCCCGGCCGACGCCGAGCCCGATCGTGGACCGGCACAGATGGCGCCGCCCGGCCAGGCAGTTGCGGCACTTGCCGCACACCAGGTGGCCCTCACCGCTGACCCGGTCGCCGACGGCGATGTCCGAGACGTCCCGGCCGGTCTGCACGACCTCACCGACGAACTCGTGCCCGACCACCAGCGGGGTGCTGATCGCCTGCCGGGCCCAGCCGTCCCAGGCCCGGATGTGCAGGTCGGTGCCGCAGATACCGGTACGCAGCACCTTGATCAGTACGTCGCCGTGTCCGACCGCGGGCTCCGGAACGTCCGCGAGCCACAGCCCCGGCTCCGCCTTCTGCTTGACCAGCGCCTTCACGTACGGCTCCTGTGCTCGAGGGGCCGGATGCGGGCATGCCGGAACAGCCCGCATCCGGGGGTGGGGGGTGGAATCACCCAGCAATCTGCCGCACCGCACCGCCCCGGGTCCATCGAGGATTTCTTAAGCCGCGCCCCAGATCCGCTTCACACCCGCCCCGTCGCCCCTGGTCCGTCGCCTTCGGCCCGTCAACCCTGCCCGTCACCCCTGCCCTCGATCGAAGTAGGCCACGAGGTCCGCGTCCGGCGGCGGCACCTCCTCCACGGTGCCTCCCGCGCGCAGCGACACGGTGGCCCCGTACCCGGCCGCCACGGCCATCCGCGCGGCCACCGGCGAGGTGTCGGTGGCCCCGCCCTCCCGAGCGAAGCGCAGGAACTCGTCGATGATCAGCGGGTCCGCGCCGCCGTGCTCGGCGTCGTCCACGGGCTCGGACACCCGGTACTCGGCGTCGGGCTCGGCGCGGTAGCCCGAGCGGCGGGCGTTCCACACCCGCACCGCTCCCCCGGGGATGTCGCCGAAGTTCTCCAGGCGGCCCGCGTCGCCGATGACGGTGTAGTTGCGCCAGTAGTCGGGGGTGAAGTGGCACTGCTGGTAGGCGGCCAGCACCCCGTTGTCCAGGCGCATGTTGACCAGCGACACGTCCTCGACGTCGATCACCGGGTTGAGGGCGCGCTGGGTGTGCGGCGGCCAACGGCCCTCCTCCGTGTACCAGTCGGCGCTCTTGGGCTCGCCGGGGGCGCGGCGGTGCGGGTTGTCGCCGTAGACCATGAGGTCGCCGAAGGCCTGCACCTGACGGGTCCAGCCGCCGGCCAGCCAGTGCACCACGTCGAGGTCGTGGGCGCCCTTCTGCAGCAACAGGCCGGTGGTGTAGCGGCGTTCGGCGTGCCAGTCCTTGAAGTAGAAGTCGCCGCCGTGGCCTACGAAGTGGCGCACCCACACCGTCCTGACGGTACCGATGTCGCCGCGCGCGATGATCTCCCGCATCCGGCGGATCACCGGCATGTGCCGCATGTTGTGGCCGACGTAGAGGCGCGTGCCCGTCTCGCGGGCCGTGCGCAGGATCCGGTCGCAGCGCTCCACGGTGATGTCCAGGGGCTTCTCCACGAAGACGGCCTGGCCCGCGCGCAGGGCCGCGCACGCGAGGTCGGCGTGGGTGTGGTCCGGGGTGAGGATCAGCACGGCGTCGACGTCCGGGGCCTCGATCACCTTGCGGTGGTCGTCGACCGTCCGCACCCCCTCGATCTGCTCGGCGGCCCGTGTGCGGCACGCCGGGTCGTGGTCCGCGACGACGGTGACGCGGGCGCCCTCGCCGGGGCGGTGGGCGACCCGGGCGAGGGAACCGCGCAGTCCGAAGCCGAGGACACCGAGGCGCAGGTCGGTCATGGTGGACCCTTCCTTGGCCGCGCCCCGGGGCCGCTCGCGTGGACCGGGCTAGTCGAGGCGGGAGACCTGGTAGTGGCTGATGAGCCAATCGTCTCCCACCCGGGTGGCCAACACCGAGAGCTTCACGGGCAGGGCGGGCCGGTCCGTGAAGGTGAACTCGACGTCCAGGTAGCCGAGGACGAGGCCGTCGGCGGGCCGCCGGGTCTCCAGGATGCGGTACGCCGCCTTCATCCCCAGGGGCTGGGAGTCGTAGTAGGCGGCGACGCCCGGCCGTCCGACGCTGTAGGGGTGCAGGCCCTGGAAGAGGGCGTCCTCGGTGAACGTCGCGGCGACGTGCTCGGGCCGGTGCGCGTCGACCCCGGCCTTCCAGCGGTCGAGTACGGCACCGAGGATCTTTTCGTCGTCGGCTGTGGTGGTCATGTGTGCTCCTTGTCCGCCTGCTTGACGGGTCGTCAGCGATCGTCAGTGTCCGGCGCTCATACCGCCGTCGACGTGCAGGATCTCGCCGGTGACGAACGGCGCCGTCTCCAGGAAGAGCACCGCGTCCACGATGTCGCTCACTTCGCCCATCCGGCCCACCGGGTGCAGCCCGGCGAGGACGTCGTGGGTCTCCTCGGGGTGCATGGGCGTCTTCACGGTGCCGGGCGACACGGCGTTGACGCGCAGCCCGCGGGTGGCGTACTCGATGGCGAGGGACTTGGTCGCGGACTGCAGCCCGCCCTTGGTCAGCGAGGCCAGTACGGAGGGGACGTTGGCGTCCGCGTTGTCGACCAGGCTGGTGGTGATGCTGACGATGTGCCCGCCGCCCTGGGCCAGCAGGTGCGGCACGGCCCGCTGGGTGATGTGGAAGAAGCCGGCGGTGTTGATGCCGGTCACGGCGGCGTAGTCCTCGGCCGTGTAGTCCGTGAACGGCTTGGCGACGAAGACGCCCGCGTTGTTGACCAGCGTGTCGATACGGCCGAACCGCTCGACGGCGGCCGCGACCACGCGCTCCGCCGTGGCCGGGTCGGCGATGTCGCCCTGGACGGTCAGGACGTCCGCGTCGTCGACCGGGGCGATGGTGCGCGAGGTCGCGACGACCGCGTGACCGAGCTTGCGGTAGCCCTCGACGAGGGCGGCGCCGATGCCCTGCGAGGCGCCGGTGACGATCGCGACCTTCTGGTTCTGCGTGCTCATGGTGACCTTCTCCGGAGGAGGGACCGGTTCACTAGACGACCGGTCGACTATTTGGACCGTAGGCCGTCGGCCCCGCAGCGTCAAAGGCCGGCGGGGGTGCGCACGGGACCGGTTTCCTCCTGCCTGCGAGGATCAGCCTCGCAGTGCAGGCCAGAGGGCGTGAGCGCGAGCGGTCACCCGCTGATCGCGGCGGCCACCGGCAGGTGGTCGCTGCCGTTGTCCGGCAGCACCCACGAACGCTCCGGCCGGACACCGCGAACGAGGACCTGGTCGATCCGCGCCACCGGGAACGCCGCCGGCCAGCTGAAGCCGAACCCCTCCCCGGCCACCTCCTGGGCCGAGCGCAGCCGTGAGGCGAGGGCGGCGAACGCGCGGTCGTCGAGGGTGCCGTTGAGGTCGCCGAGCAGCACCACCCGCTCGTTCCGCTCGGCGGCGACGGCCTGGGCGAGCGCCTGCGCGCCCCGGTCCCGCTGGGCCGTCGAGAAGCCCGCCCGGGGATTCACCCGCACGGAGCCCAGGTGGGCCACGTACACCGCCAGCGGACCCTGCCGCGTGGCCACCGTGGCGCGCAGCGCCCGGGTCGAGGCCGACTTGGCGTCGGCCGGCTGCGTGGCCGCCAGCGGCCCGTAGTCCATCCCGTCGTCGACCGGCCGGATGTGCGACAGCGGCAGCCTGCTCCACAGTCCGACGGTGCCGAGCACCGCGTGGTACGGGTACGCCTTCGCCAGCCCCCGCTCGTACACCGGCCCGGCCCGCTCGCTCAGCTCCACCAGGGCCAGCACGTCCGCCCCGGAGCCGGCCAGGTCGCGTGCGGTGGCGGCCGGGTCGGGGTTGCCGGCGTCGACGTTCTGGCTGACGACGGTGAGATCGCCGCCCTGGTGGGACCTGTCGCCGAGCAGCCCGCCGAAGAGGTTCAGCCACACCACGACCGGCAGCGACAGCGCGACCACCGCCGAGGCGGAGCGGCGCCACAGCGCCGCGGCCAGCAGCACCGGGACGAACAGGCCGAACCAGGGCAGGAAGGTCTCCACCAGGCTGCCGAGGTTCCCGAACCGGTTCGGGATCTCCCTGTGCAGCGCCAGGAGCAGGCCGAGCAGCAGCGCCAGCGCCGCGAGCACCGGGCCGCGCCTCCAGGGCCCGGGACGGGAGCCGGCGGTGATCGCGCGGCGGAGGCGCCCGCGCCGGGTTCCGGCTCCGCGCCCGCCCTCACGCCCGGTGGGGGTGTCCGTGTGGAACGTACTGGTCACTGCTGCATCCTCAGGTCCTGGGCGGGGGCGGCACCCGTACGCGGGCCGCCCCTGTCGATCGTGTGGGCGCGCGGTTCGTCCTCGCCGAGCGCACCACGGCGCCCGCCGCGACGAAGGTTCGAGCGTGCCGGCGCCCCGGAGAACGAGTCCTTCGGCAAGGCGTGTCCGAGGGTGGCGACGAGTGCCGTCGGCGCCCCGAGCGGGCCGGCCGGGTGGTGCGGGCGGGTTCGCGTCATGCCGCCAGTGAAGGCGGCGCGGTGTTGCCGGGGCGTATGCGGATTTCGATATGCCCGCGATATGCGCCGCCTCGTAGCGTGGGGAGCATGCGTGTGCTGATTGTCGAGGACGAGCCCTATCTGGCCGAGGCGATCCGCGCCGGCCTGCGCCTGGAGGCGATCGCGGCCGACATCGCGGGCGACGGCGACAGCGCCCTGGAGCTGCTGAGCGTCAACACCTACGACATCGCCGTCCTCGACCGCGACATCCCGGGGCCGTCCGGCGACGAGATCGCCGAACGCATCGTCGCCTCCGGCAGCGGCATGCCCATCCTCATGCTCACCGCGGCCGACCGCCTCGACGACAAGGCCTCCGGGTTCGAACTCGGCGCCGACGACTACCTCACGAAGCCCTTCGAACTCCAGGAGCTCGCTCTCAGGCTCCGGGCGCTCGACCGCAGGCGCGCCCACATCAGGCCCCCCGTACGGGAGACCGCGGGGCTGCGGCTGGACCCGTTCCGCCGCGAGGTGCACCGCGACGGGCGCTATGTCGCCCTGACCCGGAAGCAGTTCGCGGTGCTCGAGGTCCTCGTCGCCGCCGAGGGCGGTGTGGTCAGCGCCGAGGAGCTCCTGGAACGCGCGTGGGACGCCAACGCCGACCCGTTCACCAACGCCGTACGCATCACCGTCTCGGCCCTGCGCAAGCGCCTCGGCGAACCCTGGATCATCGCCACCGTGCCGGGTGCCGGATACCGCATCGGCACGGCGCCCCGGGCCGGGCGGGAGGGCCGGGACCGTGGATAGGCGGCCCGGGTTGAGCGTCCGCCTCAAACTCACCCTCAGCTACGCCGGATTCCTCGTGCTGGCCGGCCTCCTGCTGCTCGCGGCCGGCTGGGTGTTCCTGAACCATGTGCCGCACGTCGGGCTCATCATGGTGCCCAACTACCGCCTCGCCGTCGTACGCGAATTCGCTCCGTTCGCGGCCGTCGCGCTGGCGTTCCTGCTGGTGTTCGGCCTGGTGGGAGGCTGGCTCCTGGCCGGCCGCATGCTCGCCCCCCTGACCCGCATCACGGAGGCCACCCGCACGGCCACCCACGGATCCCTCTCCCACCGGATCCGGCTGCCGGGCCGTGCGGACGAGTTCCGCGAACTCGCCGACGCCTTCGACGTGATGCTCGCGCGGCTCGAGGCGCACGTCGCCGAGCAGCAGAGGTTCGCGGCCAACGCCTCGCACGAACTGCGCACCCCGCTGGCGATCTCGAAGACGCTCCTCGACCTCGCGCGCACCGACCCGCACCACGACAGCGCCCAGATCATCGGCCGGCTCCACGCCGTCAACACCCGGGCCATCGACCTCACCGAAGCGCTGCTCCTGCTCAGCCGCGCCAACCAGCGGTCCTTCACCCGGGAGCCCGTCGACCTGTCCCTCCTGGCGGAGGAAGCCACCGAGACGCTGCTTCCGCTCGCGGAGAAGCGCGGCATCAGAATCGAGACGTCCGGCGACGTCTCCCCCACCGTCGGATCGCAGGCGCTGCTGCTGCAGCTGACCATGAACCTCGTGCACAACGCGATCGTCCACAACGTGCCCGAACAGGGCACCGTGTGGGTCGACACCGGCGTCCGCGCCAGGAGTGTGGTGCTCACCGTCGAGAACACCGGCGAGAAGCTCGCCCCGCAGGTGGCCGCGACCCTCACCGAACCGTTCCAGCGCGGCACCGAGCGCGTCCACACCGATCATGTGGGCGTCGGCCTCGGCCTGGCCATCGTCCGGACCATCACCGAGGCACACGACGGAACCCTCACGCTCACCCCGCGCTCCGCCGGCGGGCTCCGCATCACCGTGGAACTACCGGCACCGTCAGCGGCCTGAACGGCCGTGCGGGTCGTCCGCCGGCAGCCACGCGTCCGCGGCGTGGACACCGAGATCGCCGACGTCCTCGCACAGGGCGTCGACGACGCCCAGGACCGCGTCGCGCCGCTCGCCCTCGCGCCACACCAGGGACCAGGTCCAGTAGACCTTGGGCCCGACGATCTCGCGGCGCACCAGGTCCGAGGGCAGCAGACTCGTCTGTCCCTTGGGGGAGTTGACGACGGGGCGGGTGCAGCGGCGCACGTGGTCGAAGAAGGCGGGGCCGGTGATCGCGCCGTCGGAGATACGGACCGTACGGGCCCCGGTGGTCTGCGCCAGCTCCTCGCCGTAGACGTTCCACGACGCCCAGGAGGTGACGTCGCCGTCGATGAGGACGTCGGTGTCCCGGGCCGCCACATCCGGCACCTCGCCGCTGTCGCCGCCCTTGGCGACGGCGTACAGGCGGTCCGCGCCGATCAGCCGGGCGCGCAGCCCGAGGCGGGCGAGGTCCTCGCCGCGCACCCAGCACACCGCCAGGTCCAGGCTGCCGTCGGCGACCCGGGCGGCCTGGGTGTGCGAGGGGGCGACCCAGGCGTCGAGGTGCACCTGGGCCACCGCGGCCGTACGCGAACTCAGGTCGGGCGGAAGCCAGTTGACGTAGCCGAGACGTACCGCCCGGGAGCCCGAGAGCCGGCCGGCCTGCCGCTTCAGGTCGTCGGCGCCCTCCAGCAGGGCACGGGTCTGCGGCAGCAGGGCCGCGCCGGCCGCGGTGAGCGACACCGAGCGGCGGTCCCGGTCGAACAGCCGCACTCCCAGGTCCCGTTCGAGGGCCTTGATCTGCTGGGAGAGCGAGGGGCCCGCGATGAGGAGCCGTTCCGCGGCCCGGCCGAAGTTCAGCTCCTCGGCGACCGCGACGAAATACCGCAGCTGACGCAGTTCCACGGGCGCCATGCTACGCGCGCTGAGAGGCTGCGCCTCCCAGCGGCGAGCCAACCGGTCGTGGCATCGGTGCAGGTGACGGGCGCACGATGAGGACACCTCACCGAAGATCGGAGGAGCCGTGCGAGAGTTCCTGGTCGAGATCACCACCACCGTCCCCGAGGGCACCGGCCGGGACGAGGTCGACCGGCGGCGCGCCGCCGAGGCCGTCCGGGCCCGGGAGCTGGCCGCGACGGGACACCTGGCCCGGCTGTGGCGCCCCGTGGGCGAACCGCGCAGCATCGGCGTCTGGCGGGCCGCCGACGAGGAGGAGCTCCACACGAAGGTGCTCGGCACCCTGCCGCTGCGGCCGTGGATGACCCTGACCGTCACCCCGCTGGAGTCCCACCCCAACGACCCGGCCCGGGTCGACGGCGCCCGATGAGCACCACCTCCCCCTCCCCCTGGCGCCATGTCGCCCAGGCCGCGGCGGCCCTCGCGGCGGGCATGGGCGTCGGACGCTTCGTCTACACCCCGATCCTGCCCCTCATGCACACCCAGGCGGGCCTGTCCGCCGGCGCCGGCGCGAACCTGGCCACCGCCAACTACGCCGGCTATCTCGTGGGCGCCCTGGCGGGCATCCTGTGCCCCGCCCTGATCCGCTCCCGCACCGTCCTGCGCGGCTCCCTGCTGGGGCTGACCGCCACGCTCGCCGCGATGCCGCTCACCCGCGACGCGGTGCTGTGGGGCGCGCTGCGGCTGCTGGCCGGGGTGGCGAGCGCGCTCGTCTTCGTCGTCGCGGCCGGCTCGCTCCTGCACCATCTGCGCGAACACCCGCCGCATCTGCCCGGCTGGGCGTTCGGCGGCGTGGGCGCCGGGATCGCCCTGTCCGGGCTGCTGGTCCTGGCGCTGCGCTCCACCGCCGACTGGCGGGCCGCCTGGTGGTCGGCGGCCGCCCTCGCGGCGGTACTCACCTGCGGATCGTGGACTCTGCGGCCGGAGGACGCACCCGCCGTCCGGCCGTCCCGGAGCGACCCCGCACCCCGCACGCACCGCTGGTTCGGCGCGCTGCTGGTGAGCTACACGCTGGAGGGCGTCGGCTACATCGTCGCCGGGACCTTCCTGGTCGCGGCCATCGGGCAGAGCTCCCCCGGCTGGGTGAGCAGCGGCGCCTGGGTGCTGGTGGGCCTGGCCGCCGTGCCGTCCTCGGCGCTGTGGGCCCGGCTCGGGCGCCGGTTCTCCCGGCCCGGCCTGCTGCTCACCGCCCTGCTGATCCAGGCGGCCGGCATCGCGCTGCCCGCCCTGGCCGGGACGACGGCCGCCGCGCTGGTCTCGGCGGCCCTGTTCGGTGCCACCTTCCTCGGCGTCAGCACGCTCGCCCTGGCCACCGGCGCCCAGCTGCGCCTTCCCCGCTCGGTGGCGCTGCTGACCGCCGGCTACTCGGTCGGCCAGATCCTGGGCCCGCCGGCGGTGGCCCCGCTGCTGCACCACGGCTACCACCAGGCGCTGCTGCTGGCGGCCCTCGTGGTCCTCGCCGCGGCCGCGGCCGCCGCCGTGCTGCGGATCGGTTTCCCGCACCACATGGTCGTAGTACGACACACAGACCCGCGACGGCAGCGAGAATCGACCCGGGACGCCCGGCCCACCGAGGGCCGCGGCCCCGACGCCCGCCCCGCACCCGGCCGACCGACGTGGAGCCGCTCATGAACACCGCACGGGACCTTGCGATCGCCGCCCTGGCCGCGGCACCCGACCGCCCGGTGGAACAGGGCGATCTCTCCCTCGCGCTCGCCGGGGCCGAGATCTTCGACCTCGTGGAGGCCAAGGCCCTCGTCCTGGACGGCGACCGCATCCTGCCCAGCGCCCAGGCGCCCACGGGCGACCGCCTGCTGGACGAGGCCACCGCCGCCCTCGTACGGCAGGACCCGTACGAGTCGGTCGAGGACTGGCTGTGGCGCCGGGGCCGCGGGCTGGCCGCGGCCTACGTCGACGACCTGGAGCGGGTGGGCCTGACGACGCGCTCGCGCGGCCGCCGGCTGCCGGTGAAGTCCTGGCGCACGGAGCTGGTCGACTCGGCGGCGCGCCGCCAGGCCACCGGACGCCTGACGGAGGGCGAACCCGTCCTCACGGCCCTGGCGGCCGCCGCCGGCCTCCGCGAGGACGCCGCCGAGCAGGACTTCGGCGACGACACCGTCACCACCGTGCTGGCCGCCGTGGGCGACTCGGTGATGGAACTGGAGGCGGTACGGCAGCGCCGGCAGATCGAGGACGCGGCGTTCGACAACGTGTGGCGCGGCTACTAGGGCGTGTTGCGAACGTCCCGCCTGCCCGGCGGGCGGACGACGCCACTTTCGCAACACGCCCTTGGGCGGACACGACCCCAGGGGACGCCCGGCCGGAAGGAGTCGTATGGACGCCGCGGTGCAGCGTTACGTCGACGGGATCGCGCCCGAGCACCGGCCGCTGTTCGACCGGGTGCACGGGCTGATTCTGCGGACGTACCCGGAAGCGGGCGTCGTGCTGTCGTACGGCATGCCGACCTACCGGGTCGGCGGCCGGAAGCTGCACGTGGGGGTGTGGCAGCACGGGGTCTCGTTCTACGGGTGGGACAAGGACCGGGCCGCGGGCTTCCTCGCCCGCCACCCGGACCTCGTCAGCGGTAAGGGGACGATCCGGCTGCGCTCGCGGCAGGCGGCGGACCTCTCCGACGAGGAGCTGGGCGATCTCCTGCACGCTTCGCTGGACGCCTGACAAACGCCCGGCCCAGGGCGTCACTTGCAGGTGCCGCTGCCCGTGTCGCGGTAGTCCAGCGCCGAGTTGCCGAATCCGGGTCCGGGCAGGACGGGCTTGTAGTCCCAGCTGTAACCGTGGGCCCTCAGCGTGAACTTCATGACGCCGAAGGCGCCGGCCTGGGCGGTGACCACGTTCGGGTTGGCGTAGTTGCCGGGCGTTCCGGCGAGGGTGTCGAGGGCCTCGCCGCCGGAGCCGACGATGAACTCCGGGATGCCGTGGGCCGGGTCGTACTCGCCCGCCGGGTTCATCGCGCGCAGCCGGGCGTAGGCGTGCTGGTGGCCGTTGAGGACGAGCGTGGCGTGATGCCGGTACAGGAGCTTCCACCACGCGTCGGCCGCCGCGCCCTCGATGCCGTCGGCGCCCGGCGCGGACGCGGGCACCGTGGCGGTCGAGGCCGTCGTGGCGCTGAAGGTCGGCTGGTGCCAGTAGGCGATCGTGCACTGACGCCGGTTGGCGGCCAGGTCCTGCGCGAGCCACCGGGTCTCCCGGCCGAGGAGGCCGTCGTCGGTGGTGGAGCAGTCGTGGCCGAACGCGTCGGAGTCGCACTCGGCGTTGAGCGAGATGACGTGCCAGTTGCCGAGGTCGTAGGAGTACCAGCCCTGGGTGGCGGCGGTGTCGTCGCCGGCCTGCCCCTGGGTGTGCGGCGTGCCGGCCTGGTCGTGGCCGTTGAAGTAGCCGAAGTAGCCGGCGCCGTTCTGCCCGGCCTCGTTGTCGCCCTTCTTGGTGTACGGGTAGTACTCGTGGTTGCCCGGCGCCGGGCGCTCCAGCATCTTCAGGCCGCCCCAGGCCTGCTCGAAGGACTTCTCGAAGTCGGTCAACTTGCCGACCTGGTACTGCTCGTCCCCCAGCAGCGCCACCGCGTCGGGGTGCATGTCCGTGGCCTGCTTCGCCGTGGCGAACTCGGCGCTCATGCCGCCCAGCGTGGGGCTGCCGCACTTGAGCGACGCCGGGGTGGCGGCGTTCTCGTCGTCGTCCGGTTCACAGGCGACGTCACCGACGGCCGCCAGGGTGTAGGAGGCCGCGCTGTGATGGGCGTACGGCCAGTCGTTGCCGCTCTGGTTCGCGGCGACGGCGGTGCCGGCGGCCGCGAGGACGGCCAGGCCGACGGCTGCGGAGGAGAACTTGGTGGCGCGTCTCATGTGCGATGTCCTTTTTACGGGGGAACGGCCACCGCACGTTAAGCAATCGGAGGACCAGTTGACACAAACGCACTCCGACGGCTGTGTGAACTCCATGCGCCGATAAGGGAGTTCGTGCGGGCGTCACACGAATGGACCCGCCCGAAATGAAACCTCCCGCAAGGGCGGGCAGATTGGTCCGCATGAAGCACACACACCCGAACCGACGGGAGATACCCATGCCTCGTGCACTCGCGATCAGCGCCACCCTCGGCCTCGCTCTCGCAACCGGACTGGCCACGGCCGGATACGCGGTGGCCGCGCCCTCCGCCCCGCACACCGCCACGACGGCGACGGTCCGGTCCGGCTCCGTCACCGCCGCCGACCACGACGGCTGGGGCGGCTGGGGCGGCTGGGACGACGACGGCGACTGCAACGGCACGGGCAACATCTGTGCGTGAGACCCGTCCCGCATGAGCCGGGGGCAGGCAGAGGAGGAGGGCCGGTGGCCCGCGCGGTTCCTCCTCCGCCTCCCTGACCTCTCCCGGGCGGCCGCACTCCCAGCCGTACCCTCGGGCGGCCGCACT
The DNA here is from genome assembly GCF_044767585.1 of Streptomyces sp. NPDC101225. Classification (NCBI taxonomy): domain Bacteria; kingdom Bacillati; phylum Actinomycetota; class Actinomycetes; order Kitasatosporales; family Streptomycetaceae; genus Streptomyces; species Streptomyces sp. NPDC101225. Next base: position 51,545 of record NZ_JBIWOE010000038.1, on the reverse strand, counting down.
CCCAGCCGCACTCTCAGGCGGCCGTCGCCCCCAGCAGCGCCCGGCAGTTGGGCCACAGCGGGCTCAGCCGGCCGGTGTCGTTGTAGAGCTTGGCGAACAGGACCTGGCCCTCCAGCTGGGCGACCACCGCACGCGCCGCCTCCCCCGCGTCCGTCACGGTGACGTCACCGCGCTCGCGTGCCTCGGCCACGACCGACTCGACCATGCCGACCTGCGCCTCGAAGATCTCCTGCAGGCGCTCGCGCACGGACTCGGTCTGGTTGCTCAGCTCCAGCGTGAGATTGCCGAACAGACAGCCCGCGACCGAGCCGCAGCCCTCCTGCGCGGCGTACTGCGCGGCCTCGGTCTCCTCGAACAACCGCCTCAGCCGCTCCAGGGGCGCGGCGTCGCCGCCGAGTGCGCGTGCCCAGTCGCGCTGCTGGGCGGCCCAGTGCTCGTCCACGACGGCGATCGCGAGGGCCTCCTTGGACGCGAAGAAGTGGTAGAAGCTGCCCTTGGGCACACCGGCCGCCGTGCAGATCTCGGCCACGCCCAGCGCGGAGTAGCCACGCGCCTCGATCAGCGAACGGGCGGCGGCGAGGATCTTCTGCTTGGCGTCACTGGTGCGTCCCACGGCTCCAGGATACGCAATTATTAGACCGGTCGGCTAGCGGCGCCGCGGCCGACCGTGACCGGGACCGAAGTGCAGGCGCCGGGCGCCTCACAGCACCGGCAGCCCGTCCGCCTCCCGCCGCTCCAGCCGGGCCACCAGCTCCGCCGCCGACGCCTTGATCGTCTCCAGGCCGGGCCGCCCCCACGGCCGCGGCTCCACGTCGACCACGCACACGGTGCCCAGCACCATCCCGGTGCTGTCGACGAGCGGTGCCCCCAGATACGAGCGGATGCCGAACCCGTCGACCACCGGATTGCCCGCGAACCGCGGATAGTCGCAGACGTCCTCCAGGACCAGCGCCTTGCGCCGCACCACCACATGCGGGCAGAAGCCGTGGTCGCGGGCCAGCTCCCGGCCCAGTACGGGTGTGCTCCCGTCCGGCCGCACCACCGGGAACGGCACGTCCGACAGATGCAGGCCCGCGAAGAACTGCCGGTGCTCGTCGATGAAGTTGACCATGGCGTACGGCGCCCCGGTCAGCTCGGCGAGACGGTCCGCGTAGCCGTCGAGGGCCGGGTCGGCGCACTCCCCCAGGCCCAGTCTGCCCAGGCGCAGGGCACGCGCGGGGGCCTCCTTGTCCTCGGGGGTCAGCAGCAGGCGACCTGCCGGGCGCGACGGGTCGTACCTCATGGGCGGGCTCCGTCACTGTGGACGTGGGTCATATACGGGCTCCGTGGCGGTGTGCGGGGATCACATGTGGGCGCCATGGCTCGGCGCATGCGCCGGGGCATAGGCGATGAGGTGCCGTACGAGGGTCAGCAGGGTCTGCACCCCGGAACTGGAGATGCGGGCGTCGCAGCGCACGATCGGGATCTCCGGGGGCAGGTCGATGGCGGCACGGACCTCCTCGGGGTCGTAGCGGTAGGAGCCGTCGAACTCGTTGATCGCGACGATGAAGCCGAGGCCGCGCTGCTCGAAGAAGTCGACGGCCGCGAAGCACTCCTCCAGGCGGCGGGTGTCGGCGAGGATGACCGCGCCGAGCGCCCCCTCGGAGAGCTCGTCCCACATGAACCAGAACCGCTCCTGGCCGGGCGTGCCGAACAGATACAGCACATGCTCCGGATCGAGGGTGATGCGGCCGAAGTCCATGGCCACCGTCGTCTCGACCTTGTTCTCGATCCCGTCGAGACTGTCGGTCGCGGCGCTGACCGTGGTGAGCAGCTCCTCCGTGCTGAGCGGCGCGATCTCGCTGACCGCCCCCACGAAGGTCGTCTTGCCGACTCCGAACCCTCCCGCCACCAGGATCTTCAGCGCGGTCGGGAAGGGGTCAGAGCTGTCGTCGTAGTCCATCGAGCACTGCCTCCAGAAGGGCCCGGTCAGTCGGGTTGTGGTGGAACTCGGGGGGCTTGGTGGTGAGCGCCCCGCAGTCGACGAGGTCCGACAGCAGCACCTTGGTGACCACCGCCGGCAGCTTGAGATGGGCGGCCACCTCGGCGACCGAGACGGGCGCGCGGCACAGGTCGAGCGCCAGCGCGTGCTCGGGGCCCAGATAGCCGAGCGGGGTGGCGCCGGTGGCCATCACGTGCGACAGGAGATCGAGCGCGATGCTCGGCCGGGTACGGCCGTTGCTGACCGTGAACGGCCGCACGAGCCGGCCGGCCGCGTCGTCGAGCCAGGGCCCGTCGCCGACCGCCGCCACGCTCAAGGCCTCATCGCCGACGGTTCGACGGCGTGCTGCCGGGGCGCGGTGACCAGATAGGGGCGGACGCTCTTGACCAGCATCGCCATCTCGTAGCCGAGCACCGCCGCGTCCGCCTCGCGGCCCGCCAGCACGGCCAGGCAGGTCCCGGAGCCGGCGGTGGTCACGAACAGCAGGGTCGAGTCGAGTTCGACGACGACCTGGCGTACGTCGCCGCCGTCGCCGAAGCGGACCCCGGCGCTGCGGCCCAGGGAGTAGAGGCCGGAGGCCAGCGCCGCCATGTGGTCGGCACTGTCCGGGTCGAGGCCGTGGACCGACTTCACGAGCCCGTCGCAGGACAGCAGCACCGCACTGGTGGTGTGGGGCACGCGCTGCACGAGGCCGCTCATCAGCCAGTCGAGATCGGATACATGGCCGGTCGGCACATCGCTCGCCATGATGGATCGACTCCTTGGGGTACGAAGGTCTGCGGGAGCGGTGGGGGTGAAGGCTGAGGTGGTCATCCGGCCGGCGCGCTCCCGTCGTGCCGGGTGGGGTGGTCGGTGACGCGCGCGGAAGCGGGGCGCGCCTCCGCTATGTGGGACGGATCCATGGGGTTCACGTCCAGGGGGTGCGGCGTGTGCAGTGAGGTGGCGCCCGCGCGGTGCGCGTCGAGGGCCGGGTGCGAGAGCCTGGCGGAGGACTCCGTGCGGGCCGGGTCCCTCAGGGGGTGCGGCCCGGCGTGCGCCGTCGGCTCCCCCGGCTCGGGGTCCCGGTGGCCCGCGGGCGCCGTGTGGTCCGGCACGATGTGGAGGCCTCCCGTGTGCTCGGACTCCAGGTTCTGCTGGGCCTCCGCCAGACCGATGCCGCGCTGGAAGGCCGCCATCAGACCCGGGTCGTGGCCCGCGGGGTGGTCGGTGTCCTGCCGGGGCGCCGGACCCTCCCGCAGCTGCGGCACGATGTGCTCCTGGGCGCGACGGCGCGGCAGTCGAGGCTTGCCCATGGTGCCGCGCACGGTCCCGACGCGGGGCTCGGGCGCCTCTGCGGTGTTCTCCGCGACGCGCCGCCGCTCGTCGGGGCGGATGCCGGGCAGGGCCTCGGCCGGGTTGGCGCGGTCCTCGCGGGTACCGCGCACGGGCAGCGGTCCACCCGCGCCCGGTGAACTGCCGTTGACGGGAGTGCCGTTGAGGTGATGGCCGTGGGGCGTGGCGGCCGCGGGCCGCGGGCCTTCGGCCGCCGCCCGCGGACCTTCCCGCTGCCGCGCGCGCCGCGAGGGACGCGGCTCGGGTCCGACGTGCGGTCCGGCCGGCTCGGACACGGGGGCGGAGCCGGAGGGGGCCAACGGGTGCGGCGACGGCTGCGGTTGCCCGTGCACCGGCGGTTGCGCGTGCGCGTGCGGTGGCGAGGGGGCCTGCGCTCGGGATTGCGCCTGCGGAGAGGGCGCCGGCGGCGGCGCGGCGGTCGGGGGCGCGGACAGCCCCGGCACGGCGGACGAGGGCGCGGACAGCCCCGGCGCGCCCGTGGTCCCGACCGCGCCCACCGCCCCCATGCCGCCGTGCGTCTGCGGCACCGCGTCCGCGGGCCCGCCCGGTCCCGATCCCAACAGCGCCTGCGGCACGACGAGAACGGCCTGCACACCGCCGTAGATATTGGTCTGCAGACGGACGTTGATGCCGTGCCGCCGGGCGAGCTGCGAGACGACGAACAGTCCGATGCGGCCGTCCGCGAGCAGGCTCGCGACGTTGACCTGGTCGGGGTCGGCGAGCAGGGTGTTCATCTTCTTCTGCTCCTCGACCGGCATGCCCAGGCCCCGGTCCTCGACCTCGACGGCGAGGCCGGAGGTGACGAGGTTGGCGCGCAGCAGGACCTGGGTGTGCGGGGCGGAGAACACCGAGGCGTTCTCGACGAGTTCGGCCAGCAGGTGGATGACGTCGGCGACGGCGTGGCCGCGCAGGGTGCCGTCGATCGGTGGCACCAGCTTGACCCGGGAGTACTGCTCGACCTCGGCGATGGCCGAACGCAGCACCTCCGTCATGGTGACGGGGTGGCTCCACTGCCGGCGCGAGACGGCGCCGCCGAGGACGGCGAGGTTCTCGGCGTGCCTGCGGATGCGCGTGGCGAGGTGGTCGACGTGGAAGAGCCCCTTGAGCAGATCGGGGTCCTCGATCTCGTTCTCCAGCTCGTCGAGGATGGAGATCTCCCGGTGCACCAGTGACTGCAGCCGCCGGGCGAGGTTGACGAAGACCTCCAGCTTCTGCTCGCTGCCCGCCTGGCTGGAGAGCTGCGCGGCCTTCATGACGGCGGTGACGGCGCCGTCGCGGGCACGGGTCAGGTCGGCCGCGAGCAGCTCGAAGTCGTCGGCACCGTCGGGCGGACCGCTGCGCTGCTTGCGCTGGGGCGGCGCCTCACCGCGCCGCAGCGCCTCGACGAGGGCACGCAGGTCGGCCTCCCCGCGGGCGCTGCCGCGGCGCAGGGCCCCGACGCGGTCGCTGACCGCCCGCGCGGCGCGGTCGGCGGCCACGACGGCGATCAGGATGCCCGCGAGCGTGACGGCGGCGGCGCCCGCCATCACGCCCCACAGGGTCGGACCCGGCCGCGCTCCGGTGGAGCGGACGGTGAACAGCACGGCCGCGGCGGCGCTCAGGGCCACCGCGATGGGCGGCAGCACCGCGAGCCGCATCAGCTGGGGCCGTATGTGGGTCTCGGGCAGCGAGGGCACGGGACGGGCGACCGGCCGTCCGTGCCGCCCGCCCTCGCGGCGGTCTGCGCGTGCGGCCGGGGCGCGGAGGTGAGACATCGGTGTCCTCGTCGTACTGGTCCGTCGGTGCCGAAGCGCGGGCTGCGCTTTTCGGGCAGGCGGGCGCCCGATGGACACTCACAGTAGTCGTCAACGCATCATGTGCGGTGGGCAGTTGACAAAGTCCCACGCCCAGCGTCCCGCTCTGGTATGAGGCGTCGTACGACAGGCCGACAAACCGAACGACGCCATGAACCTGCCAGGCAACAGAACGATCAGAGCTGGTCAGAAGCGGTCACACCGATGCGGCGAGGGCCGGGGAGCATCCGCCCCCCGGCCCTCGCCGGCCGATCCCCACCACCCGCCGTCCACGCCTTCGACTCCACCCCAGGAGCCTCCAGGGCCTCCAGAGCCGGCGAAACCCTCCCCCCGAACATGACGCAGCGTATCGACGACGGGGTCCGGCTACGCCTTGGGCTGAGTGAAGCGAATGCTGTTGCCGAAGGGGTCGCGCAGGCCGCAGTCGATGCCGTACTCGCGCTCGGTGGGCTCCTCGGTGAACTCGACGCCCTTGGCCCGCAGCGCGTCGTACGTCTTGCGGCAGTCGTCCGTGCCGAAGATGAGGAAACCTCCCGTCGCCCCCTTGGTCAGCAGGTCGCGGACCTGCTCCGCGATCTCGTCGGACAGCCGCGGCGGGCCGGGCCTCTCCAGCAGGACCTCGCGGTCCGGCTGTCCGGGGACGTTGACGGTCAGCCAGCGCATGAAGCCGAGGTCGGCGTCGGTGTTGACCTCCAGGCCGAGCTTGCCGACGTAGAAGTCGAGGGCCTCGTCCTGGTCGAGGACGTAGATCTGCGAGTGCGTGATTCCTGTGAACATGCACCTCACGCTACGAGCCCGGCCGCGGGAAAACTTATCCAGAACTGCTCTGTCGCCCGCAGGCCGCCGGACGTCGCCCGGGCGGACGCTCACGCACCCGGCCGCATCCACGCCATCGTGAAGCAGGTGGGGACATCCAGGGCGACGGCCTGCCTGCGGTAGTCCCGCGGCGAGCGGCCCACGATGTCCCGGAACGTGCGGCTGAAGGTGCCCGGGCTGCCGAAGCCGACCTCGAAGCAGATGTCCGTGATGCTGCGGTCGCTCTCCCGCAGCAGGAACATCGCCCGCTCCACGCGCCGCCGCTGCAGATAGCGGTGCGGCGTCTCGCCGAACGTGGCGCGGAAGGTGCGCGCGAAGTGGGCCGGGGAGACATGGGCGATCCGCGCCAGGGCCGGCACGTCCAGCGGCTGCGCGTACGCGCGGTCCATCGCGTCCCGGGCCCGCAGCATGCGGCGGTTGGTCTCCTCGGAGGCGCGGCTCACGGGGCCATCACACCATGTCCGCGCGCAGGGAGCGGTCGGGACCCGGTCTCCGTCCGGTACGAGCGCGTGGACGGCGCGGGCGAACGAGGTGACACCGGTGACGTGCCGGGAGCCTCGCCCGTGCCGGGTCCGCCCGGCACCCGTCTCGCGCCGAGTGGGGCACGTCGGACGCACGGGGTCCGGAGACCGCCGTGGGCGGCGACGCGACGCAGAAGATCGCGTTCACCGGTACGTGCGACGGCCCGTCACCCCTGCGGGTGAGCGGGAATGGCGTCCGCGAGGAGGTACACGGAGATTCACCGCCAGACCGGTGATACTCCGGTGGCGCCTGGCGGGAACCGAACGGCTTCTGCTCTAGCGTCCCGAGCGGGCCGGGATCGGTGACAGGGCTCACCGCGCGACGGAAGGACACATGATGGGACGTCGGCTTCTGACGCGTGGTCTGTTGTCGGCTGCCGTCGGACTGAACCTCCTCGTGCTGGCCGCGTGCGGCGTCGAGAGGTCCACCGGCGTCTCGTCCCCCGGCGGGAGTCAGGTCAGGGCGCCACGCGAGTTCAGCGGCATCGCCTGGCTCGCCACCGAAGGCAACTCCACCGGCCCGGGGCACGACGCGGAGCCACGAGAGGTCTTCCTGGTCTGCCACGACGCGAGGGACAACGACGCCGAACGCGACCTGCCGCGCCTGGCGATCGTACGGACGCCCGTCGACCCCGACGGGATCAGCGTCGAGGAACTTCACGTGGACTTCCCCAGCGTGCCCAACGACCTCGAGAGCATTGCCCGGCTGCCGGGCCGGGACGAAGCGCTGCTGGCGGAGAGCAATGCCGACGGCAACGACCCCGACCCCACCATCTACCTCGCGCGGTGGGACAAGAACCTCGACGTGGAGATCGCGGGCTCGGTGCCGTGGCCGAAGACACCCGAGCCGCTCACCAACGTCGAGGCCACGGCCGTCGCGACGGTCGGCGGACGGGACTACTTCGTGTACGCCGAGCGGGCGCAGGGAAGTGACACCACCCGCATCAACATGACGCGCCTGACGGTCCGCAGGAGCGGTGCGATCACCTTCGGCAGGAAATGGACGTCGGTCTCGTTCACCGCGCCCGAGCCTCCGGGCGCGCGCCCTGCCTCGGGCCTCGACATCGACACGAAGGGCAATCTCTACGTCTCGTCCGCGTACGACCCCGGTGACGTCGGTCCCTTCGACAGTGCCGTGTACCGCGCGGCCACGGTCCGGCGGGGCGGTCCCCTCGGCGCGAAGCTGGCTGCGGTCAGGCCGCCGCAGCTGCTTGCCCGGAGCTCGGGGCTCAAGGTCGAGGGCGTCGCCCTGGTCTCCGGCTCCTTTCCGATCTTCATCAGTGACGACGACGAGGACTACGGCGGCCTGCTGCGGCAGCTGCGCGTGACGGAGCCCGCGGGTTGACCCGGCATCGGACGGCGTGTCGGCGCGATGCCGCCGGGGCGGCGCACCGGCCCACGCAGGCAGGAGCGCCGAAGTGCCCGGCCGCATCCGATCACGGCGCAGGGTGAGGACACGGCGCTCCAGCGAAACACCACCCACCCGGTGGTGAACGCGGCCTGATGATCCATGCCAAGCCGCGTCTGCAGATCCTTGACGCCCGCTCCGGCGAACCTGACGGCCCGCACACGGATGATCACCTGCGCCGGGCGAACGGTGCCGCGGCCTACATGCGCTGTCGCGACGAGTGACGGGCGAAAATCGGTGGCCACGTGATCCGGCCGACCCCAGGCTGTACGCCATGGAAGAACCGCCCCGCAGGATCCGCGCGCGCCATACGGCGTCCACGATCACCGTCTATCAGGCGTACTCCCCTGCCATCGGACTGCCCGCCGTCCGTGACGGTCGTTTTCCCGCCGCGTGGAAGCCTGGCCGCATGACGTGGGTCAAACCCTCGTTCCTGTGGATGATGTACCGCTGCGGATGGGGCACGAAGGAGGGCCAGGAGACCGTTCTGGCCGTCGAGATCACCCGCGACGGGTTCGAGTGGGCGCTGCGCGAGGCGTGTCTTTCGCACTACGCGCACGGGCTGCACGAGAGCCAGGCCGCCTGGAAACGGGAGTTGAGGCGCTCACCGACCCGTGTCCAGTGGGATCCCGAACGCGATCTTCACCTGCGCCCCCTGCCGTACCGCTCGCTGCAACTGGGGCTCTCGGGTGAGGCATCGTCGCGTTACGCGGACGAGTGGATCGTGTCCATCGGTGACGTGACTCGGCTCGCCAACGAAATCCGCACGCTCGTCAGGAACGGCGACCTGGACTCAGCGGCCCGTCTGCTTCCTCAAGAACGGGTGTACCCCGCCGACGAGGAACTACTGGCGCGCCTGCGCCCCTGACCGGCAGTCCGGGCGCAAGGGCCGGCATCACCCCTGGGGCACACGGCACAACAGGCCCGTGAACGCGCCACGGCCCGCCTCCGTTGCTGCCCCGCCGACAGACACTCACATGCCTGTCCAAGCCGACGCTGTTAGGTGCCGCCTCGTGAGTACATGCATCCATGGCGGCATCGAGTCTCCCCAGCGGGCCGCTGCGGCAGAACGCACGAGCGGTCGCCGCGGGACGTACCGGACATGCAACTGTTCGGGATCGGCAAGTGTCTAGGGATGGCAGGGCTGTTCTCCTCGACAACACCACCCGTTCGCCCGCGGTCCAACAGGGGTTCTCTCGATGCCGAAGCCGAAGCTCCCGCACAACCGTCACGCCTCCCGTGCCGCCGTTGCCGCGCTCGGCGCTGCCGGCCTGATCGCGCTGGCCACGGCTCCCGCCGCCTTCGCCGAGGAAACCGCACCCGAACTGGTCGTTGGAGGCGTCGAACCGATCGACGGGGTGAAGCCGGGGGACGTCTTCGATGTACCGGCCACCGTGGCGAACAAGGGCGCCTCAGCCGTCGAGAAGGTGTGGGTCTCCTACTCCGTCACCCGGGGGCTCGACTTCGCGGAGGTCCCCTCCAACTGTCAGGTGCAACACGTCCGGCCCTACGACGAGATGCCCGAGAGACGGACGGCGGTGTGCGCGTTCGACCAGGCGGTGGAGCCGGGCGTCGTCTACACGCCCGACCGGCCCCTCCGCGTCACGGCACTGGACCGCTCGCTCAACGAGGAACTGCGCCTGCGGGTCGGGGACGTCGATCCCGGGGCTGACGACAACGGCACTCCGCCCGTGGCGGGAACCGCGCCGGCGATGCGGCTGGTCGAGGCGCAGAGCGGAGGCGAGGGTTCCGCGCGAGTCGTCGACGTGCCCGTCACCTCCGTCAACACGGCCGACTACCAGGTGACCGGTGCCGCGTTGAAGGGGAGCGTCGGCGACACGGTGACGATGAAGGTGACGTTCACCAACGCCGGGCCCGCCTGGGTCATGCCCAGAAAGGGGGACCGCGTCGTCAGCGTGAGGGTCACGCCTCCCGCTGGAACGTCGGTCGTCAAACGCGCCCCGTTCTGCCGGGCCAGAGGGAAGGCGTACGTCTGCGGCATGCGGTCGCTCAACGAGGGCAGCCAGGAGACCTACACCTTCGAGCTGAAGATCGACAAGCGGGTGGCGGACGCCAAGGGCTCGGTGGCGCTGAGCACCGAGCCGCGGCCGTTCGACCCCGACAAGACCAACGACCAGGCCGACATCACACTCGACGTCATCGGTGGCGGGCCGACCGGCTCGGCGGGCAGCTCGACCGGCGGTTCGGGCGGATCAGCCGGCAGCGGTTCGGGCGGAACGTCGTCCACCGGCGACGACGGGACGACGACGCACGGCGGCACGCTCGCGGACACCGGCTCCCCGACGCTGCCGGTCGCGACCACGGCTGCCGCGGCGGTCGCCACAGGTGCGGGCATGCTGGTCGTCACGCGCCGCCGCCGAGCCCAGAGCCTGAGCCGAGGTCCATCCCACCCGACTCGTTGAACGGTCGGCACGAAGAAAGGCAGGCCATCCCCCTCACCTCACCCCACCCCCCATCAGCGCAGTCCGCCGAGGTCACCCCCCGGCAGATGAATCCAGCCCTCGCGCTGCGCGGCCTCCCGCTCGTGCGGCGTGTCCGGTCGGCCGGTGTCGCCCAGCAGGACCGCGCGGGCGACCAGTGCGCAGATCAGGGCGTCGAGGTGGTCGTGGCTGTCGAGGCAGGCCGCGCGCACCTGCTCGGGCAGATGCAGCCCGAGGCCCTCCTCGATCGAGCCGACCACGCGCTCGCGCACCTCGCGGGACTCCGGCCCGGGGGTCTTGTAACTGCGCCCCGGGCGGATTCCCCACAGACTCAGCGCGGCGGCCGGGTACACCTCGGCGATGACACCCGAACCGTCCCGGGGCACGGCGACGCCCGCCGCCGCGAGGGCGTCGAGGAGACGGGCCGCCCGAAGGGCGACGACGCCCAGCAGATCGGTGGACACCGACAGCGGAGGGCGCTTCGCGGTGGCCTTCCAGGTGAGGTCGTCGGTCAGCCGGAACCGCGACGGGTCCAGGCCCGCCCGCCCGTCCGCCCGCTCCTCGAACCGGGCCGGCGGAGGCAGTCGTACGCCCTGATGGTGGGCGAGGACCAGGGCCACGAAGCTGGAGGGCCAGCCGAGCGGGCAGTCCAGGCCGGTCTTGTCGGCGCTCCGGATCAGGGCCAGCAGGTCCTCGTCGGCCGGCGGCGCGACGAACTCCGGCGTCACGGCGCCCTCGGCCGTCCACTCCACCCGGCACACGGCGGTCCGCCGTGCGCGCGCGGCCAGGTCGATGCCGACCGTCACCGCCGGAAGGCGGCGCGGACCTCTCGTGGCAAGGCCCTCCTCCGGCAGACCGTCCCCGGTCATGGCCTCCCACTCCCCTGTCTCCGACGCCGACGCCTCGGTGAGGTCAGCTCGCCGGAACCCTCTCGGGCTCTCCCGTGCCCTCGGCGCCGTCCGCGCCGGTCCGGGCCTCGGCCCCGGGGTCGGCGGCCGTCGTGATCGCGGCCTCGGCCGGCGCCTCGGGCCAGCCGCCCGCCGGGGCCAGGGCCACGGCGCGCCACCACGGCTCGGTCGGCACGGTCTCGGCAGTGGGCTCGAAGGGCTCCCCGGGCCGGGGCACGGCGATGCGGGAGCCGGTCGCGCGGGCGGCCGCGACGGTGCCCTCGCCGGGCTCCGCCCACGCGTGCGTGGCCAGGTTGAAGGTCGCCCAGTGGATCGGCATCATCACGCCGTGCGGAGCGCCGCCCTGCAGGTCGAGGTGGGCGCGCATGCCCTCCTCCGGCGTCATGTGGATGTCGGGCCAGAAGTCGGAGTAGGCGCCGATCTGGATCATCGTGGCGTCGAAGGGGCCGTGCTCGGCGCCGATCTCCCGGAAGCCGTCGAAGTACCCGGTGTCGCCGCTGTGGAAGACGCGGTGCTCGGGGCCGGCGACGGACCAGGAGGCCCACAGGGTGTGCTGGGTGTTGCGCAGGCCGCGGCCGCAGAAGTGGCGCGCCGGGGTGGCGGTCAGGGTGAGTCCGCCGATCTTGGTCGCCTCGTGCCAGTCCAGCTCGCGCAGCCGGTCCGCGGAGACGCCCCAGCGTTCGAGGTGGGCACCGACGCCGAGGGGCACGGCGAACAGCGTGTCCGTGCCGGCCAGCGCCTTGATGGTGGGCAGGTCGAGGTGGTCGTAGTGGTCGTGCGAGATGACGACGACGTCGACCGGGCCGAGCGCGGCCAGAGGCAGCGGAACCGGGTGCAGCCGCTTGGGCCCGACGAAGGAGAAGGGGGAGCAGCGCTCGCCCCACACGGGGTCGAAGAGCACCCGCTGCCCGTCGATCTCGGCGAGCACGCTGGAGTGGCCCATCCAGGTCAGCCGCAGCCCTGTGGCGGGCGGCCCGGCGATGTCGGCGAGCGTGGTGGGGTGCACGGGAATGGTGCCCTCGGGGGAGCGCCGGGGGCGCTCGTCCTTGTCGAAGAAGACCTTCGCGAACTCCACCGCGGAGCCGGAGGGCCGGGTCCGGGCGGTGCCGCCGGGATTCTGGAAGACACCGTCCTTGAAGTGCGGCGATCTGCGGATGCGCGCGAGGCGCTCACCGCTCGGGTCCGCGCCGAAGGCCTCGGGCCGCAGCGCACGGAGCCCGGAGCTCAGGGAACGGAAACCGGACACGGTACCTCCAGGTGGAGTGAGTGAGGCATTCCATTATGGTCGGCGCCTCCGACAACACCCGTGTCATACGGCCACCGCGCGCACTTTCCAAGGAAAGCCCAAAGAAGACAGGTCCTTGGTGAACCCCGGAACATCGGCGTCCATTCCTGTGGCCTCGCTCGGGCCCGCCTGTCACCCGGCCCGGGCCGCACACCCATGCCGTAGGACCGCCGGCCCGGGACCGCTCCCACCCCGCGCCCGGTGCCGGCGATCGGTCCAGCACGTTGACAGGACACGCTCACACTTCCAATACTGACCCACTGTTCAGTAATCGTCTCGCCCTCGACGCGCCCGGCCCCGCCCTGATCACCGTTCGCGAGGAGACCTCATGACCACCCCCCTGATGTCGCTCACCTGGACCGACCACCTCACCGGCCGCCAGGGCTTCCTGGTCGTCGACCGCCTGGTGCGCGGCGTCTCCAGCGGCGGTCTGCGCATGCGCGAGGGCTGCACCCTCGACGAGGTCACCGGACTCGCCCGCGGCATGACCATGAAGGAAGCGCTGCACTACAACCCCGAGGGCCGCTACGTTCCTCTCGGCGGCGCCAAGGGCGGCATCGACTGCGACCCGCAGGACCCGCGGTCGTACCCGCTCCTGGTGCGCTATCTGTGCGCCATGAAGCCGTACATCGAGCGCTTCTGGACCACCGGCGAGGACCTCGGTCTCACCCAGGACCTGGTGGACCGGGCCGCCGCCGAGGCGGGACTCGTGTCGTCCATCCAGGCCGTGTACCCGCTGCTCGACGACGAGGCGGCCGCGAGACGGCGGCTGGCGGACGCGTTCGCCGTCGAGGTGGACGGCATCGGGCTGGACGAGCTGGTCGGCGGCTGCGGGGTCGCCGAGGCGGCACTGGCGGCCCTGGACCGGGCGGGCGCGCCGTACGCGGGCACCCGGGTCGCCGTGCAGGGCCTGGGCACGATGGGCGGGGCCACCGCCCGCTTCCTCGCCCGTGCGGGCCTCACGGTGGTGGCCGTCGCCGACATCAAGGGCACGATCGGCAACCCGGCGGGCCTCGACGTCGAGGCGCTGCTGGCCGCACGCGACGCCTACGGCACCGTGGACCGCGCGGCGCTGCGCCCCGGCGACCGTGAACTGCCCGGTGACGCCTGGCTGTCGGCCGACGCGGAGGTGCTCGTACCGGCCGCGGTGTCCTACGCCGTCGACACCGCCAACCAGGAACACGTCACCGCCCGCTGGATCGTCGAGGCCGCCAACATGCCCGTCCTGCCCGCGGCGGAGGAGCTGCTGGCCGCGCGCGGGGTGACGGTGCTGCCCGACGTGGTCGTCAACTCCGCCACCAACGCGTGGTGGTGGTGGACCCTGTTCGGCGACATCGGCCCCCGCGCGGACGAGGCGTTCGACCACACCCGCCGCTCGATGCGCACCCTGGTGGAGCAGATGCTGGCCCGTTCGGAGGCCGACCGCACCACCCCGCGCGCGGCCGCGCACGCGATCGTCGCCGACCGCCTGCCGGTGATCGCCGAACGCTTCGGGTGGTACGGGTGAGAGCGGTCCGGCCACCGCCGGCGGGCGAGTTGTCCGCCCCCGGCCCGGTGGTGGTCGCCCGGGTCCACCGCAACGGCTCAGCCCGCCACGGCAGTTGCCCATGCACCCGGCGGGCCGACCGCCTCCACGAAGAGGATGCGGCGGCAGGAGGGTGCCGAGGGCCGGGCCGCCGTACCGGCGCCGGAGGGCGAGGCCCGGACCGAAGCGGCCGGCGGGGTCTCGCGGCGCGGGGTGTGCCTCTGCCGGCGGCCGGGCTGGGCGGTGCGACGGCCCTGGCCGCGCGGGGATGTCGTGAAGTCGCCGGAGGCGTGGGCGCGCGGCGCCGGTAGGGTCGGGCGCCATGACCGTTCAACTGTGCGTTCTGCTGTGGGCTCGGCCGGGCGCCGCCGGGGCGCTGGCCGCCTACGAGGACAGGGTGCTGGCCCTGCTGGGCGAGCACGGTGGCCGGCTGGTGCAGCGCGCCCGGGCCGACGGCGCCGACGGCCGGCCGGACGAGATCCAGCTCATCGAGTTCGCCTCGCAGTCCGGCTACGACGGCTACATGGCCGACGGGCGGCGTACCGCGCTGGCCGCCGAGCGCGACGCGGCGGTCGCCCGGACCGATCTGTACCCGGTCGAACTCGCCAAGTGACGGCCTGGCCCGGCGGCGCATGCGGTGACGGAATAGGGTGACCGCGTGGCGAGAGTGCGGTTGAGTGTGGCCGAGCGGCGTGAGGAGCTGCTGCGGGCCGCCATCGGGCAGATCGAGGCGCGGGGCGTGGCGGCGGTCAGGATCGCCGACGTGGCCTCCGCGCTCGGCGTGAGCAACGCGCTGGTGCTGTACCACTTCTCCACGAAGGAGAAGCTGGTCGCCGCCGCGTTCACGTTCGCGGCCGAGGACGACCTGGCCCATCTGCGCAAGCTCCTCGGCCGCCGCACGACGGCGCTGCGGCGGCTGCGCTCGGCGGTGCGCTGGTACGCGCCGACGGGCCAGGCCAAGGGCTGGCGGCTGTGGATCGAGGGCTGGGCGGCGGCGCTGCGCGAGACCGCGCTGCAGGACGTCACGCGCGGTCTCGACAAGCAGTGGAAGGCGGCGCTCGCCGAGGTGATCGCCGAGGGCGTGGCCGCGGACGAGTTCCGCTGCCCGGACCCGCACGGTGCGGCCCTGCGCCTGACGGCCCTGCTCGACGGGCTCGCCGTGCAGATGACGTCGTACGCCGGCGCGGTCTCCCGCGCGCGGGCGCAGGAGTGGGTGGACGACGCGCTGGCACGCGAACTGGGCCTGGAGCGGGCGGCGTTGACGGCCTGAGAGCGCCGGGCCCCCGCACGCGGCGAAGGCTCGGCGCCGTCCGGCCGGACCGGGTGGTCTCAGGCCACCTTGGAGATCCGCATCTTGATGTCGTCGGGCGAGAGCGCACCCTTGGCGGTGACGTGGTCCCCGGAGGACTCGCCGCGCAGCCGGCGGCCGATCCACGGCACCAGGTACTCACGCGCCCAGTGCACGTCGTCCCGGCGGATCTCGAGGGCGCCGCGGTGCGGGAGCGGCGGCCACGGCTGGTCCGGATCGGCCGGTACCTCGACGCCGAGGACCTGCCCGGCGCGCAGTGCCACGCGCGTGTGCCCCTCGGGTGAGAGGTGGAGCCGGTCGCCGTCCCAGGCACGGCGGTCCTGCACGGTCTTCAGGGACCACAGGTCGAGCACCGGGCAGCCGTACCGGTCGGCGATGGCCCGGACATGGCCGTTGTAGGTGGCGATCTTCCCGCGCAGGTGCTTGAGCACGGGGACGCCTCGGGTGTCGAACCCGGTGGTCACCATGACGGTGCCGGCGGCCTCGGTGAGCCGGACGACGGCCCGCTCGAAGCGCTCGGCGACCTCGTCGGGGTCGGTGCCGGGCCGGATGATGTCGTTGCCGCCCGCGCAGAAGGAGACCAGTTCCGGCTCCAGGGCGATCGCCTGGGGCACCTGGTCCGCCACGATCTGGTCGAGCAGCTTCCCGCGCACCGCCAGGTTCGTGTAGCCGAAGTCGCCCTCGGGCCTGCGGTCCGCGAGGAGCACCGCGAAACGGTCGGCCCAGCCGACGAACGCCCCGTCGGGGCCGGGGTCGCCGACGCCCTCGGTGAAGCTGTCCCCCACCGCGACGTACGACCCGATCACTGCTCTGCTGTCACTCTTCGAATCGTCTGCCACATCGACCGATGATCCACCTTCGAATGTGACCTACGCGACCGTAAGAAAGCGCCAGAAGGGGTTGACGAGCGGTGAGATAAGACACTTCTAAAGTGTTCGCCAAGCGCGGAATAACCGGCCGACCTGGGCTGTTGTCAGCTCAACCGCCCTGCCTGAACGCGGACATGCGGACATACCGAAGGCCGGACCCGGGGATCGAGGTCCGGCCTTCGGTGGCGTGTCAGGCAGGTTGCCGCCGGGGGGGTCAGCCGACGGTGACGCCCTTCGAGCGGAGGTAGGAGACCGGGTCCACGTCGGAGCCGTAGTTCGGCGTGGTGCGGATCTCGAAGTGCAGGTGCGGGCCGGTGACGTTGCCGGTCGCACCGGAGAGGCCGAGCTGCTGGCCCGCGGTCACGGCCTGGCCGGCCGAGACGGATATCTGGGACAAGTGGGCGTACTGCGCGTAGTGGCCGTCGGCCAGCCTGATGACGACCTGGTTGCCGTACGCGCCGCCCCAGCCGGCGGAGACGACCGTGCCCGAGCCGACCGCCTTGACGGTGGTGCCGGTCGGGACGACGAAGTCGACGCCGGTGTGGTAGCCGCTGGACCACATGCTGCCGGCCACCTTGTAGCCGGTACCGATGGCGGAGCTGTTCACCGGGAGGGTGAAGCCGCTGCCGGTGGTCTTGGAGGCCTGCGTCGCGGTGGTCTTCTGCGCCGACGACTTCTTCGCGGCCTGCTTCTTGGCGGCCGGCTTCTTGGCCGGGGCCTTCGGGGCGGCCGAGGACTTGGTGGCGCTCGGCGCGGCCTTCTTGCCGAGCGTCAGCTTCAGGCCCGGGTGGATCAGCGACGGGTCGTCGCCGACGGCCTGGCGGTTGTCCGAGTAGATCTTCTTCCAGCCACCGGACACGTGCTGCTCGTCGGCGATCTTCGCGAGATAGTCGCCGGACCGCACCGAATAGGTCCGAACGCCGTCGTGATGCGCGGCATTCTTCTTCTCGGTGGCCTTCTTCTCGGCGCCCGGAAGGGACTGGACGGCTTTTTGCGAAACCGACTGGGAAACGGAGTCGGCGGTGGCGGCGTGGGCGCCGGTGGCGCCCATGAGCGGGAGCGCGAGCGCGGCGCCACCGGTTCCGGCGACGGCGATGGTGCGGGTGAAGCGCAGGGACTTCGGACGGCGGTGCTTACCCTTCGCGGGCATGACGAATTCCTCTCCGGCGCCTACGAGGTGAGCTGTCGGGTGCGAGCTGGAGATGCCCGGCCGCGCGTTCGACGCGGCTTTACCCCAAGCCGTTCCGGAGACCGGAACAGGCGGTGATACCTGTGGGTCCCCCGCTCCTGCCGTTCACGGGTGAGTTGTGCGGGCACCGGACGGCGGCAGGATTGGGCGTCCGTCCGGATCGGTGGCGAACGTAAGCGACGAGGACGCAATGGGACAAGTGACGGTTCCCCGGGAAAGCGTTTCTGTTGATCCTCAATGGGAAACAGTGGTGACCCTGCGTGGATTACGGAGGTGTCTTCCCGGTCGAATTCCCTTGTGAAACGCGTGAATTACGTGAACATGACGGACCACGTTCGGTCACGGATATGACGCTCCTCACGCGCCGTGCCGCCAGGATGCCTTATTCCGGAGCGAGTTCGGCCAATACGGACACATCGCTCAGATGCGGCGCAGCCGGAGGACGGCCGCGTCGAGATCACCGCGCAGCCCGGTCCGCAGTCCGTGATGCAGAAGGACGGCACCCCTATGGATTTCGCCCGTTTCGTGGCATTCGTACGAGGCTGCCGGGTCAAGACCCTTCAGCCGCAGCGCGGGTACGGGTTCGCCGTAGCGCTGTGCCTGGAGCCAGGCGAGGACGACCGCGTCGTCCCCGCGCACGTACTGCACCGCGCTCAGCCCGCCCGCCGGCGGCCGCAGCCGGTAGAGCTCGCCGTGCTGCACCAGAGGCCGGATCCGCCGGTACAGGGCCACCCACTCCCCCGCCTCGGCCAGCTCCTCCTCGCTCCAGCGGGTGAGGTCGCCGCCGACTCCGAGCACGCCGGCCATGGCACTGACGAACCGGAAGCGCAGCGAGCTGACGCGGCCGTTGAGCTGGGTGTTGGGGCTGTCGGTGACCCAGGCGGCCATCACGCGCGCGGGATGGATCTGGCTGAAGCCGTGCTGGACGGCCAGCCGGTCGAGCGGATCGGTGTTGTCGGAGGTCCACACCTGGTCCGTGCGGCTCATGATCCCCAGGTCGATGCGCCCGCCGCCGCCCGAGCACGACTCGAAGGCGACACCGGGGTGCGCCGCGCGCAGCCGGTCCAACAGGGCGTACAGGGCGTGGACATGGTCGGTCCACAGCCGCTGCGGATACGGCTCGCCGGGCCAGCCCGCGTCGGTGAAGGCGCGGTTGAAGTCCCACTTCACATAGTCGATCGGGGCACTGGACAGCAGTGTGTCGAGCTGCTGCCACAGATACTCCTGGACGTCCTCGCGGGCCAGGTTCAGTACGAGCTGATTGCGTAGTTCCGTACGCTTTCGTCCCAACTGGAACTGGACCCAGTCGGGGTGCTCGCGGTACAGGTCGCTGTCCGGGTTGACCATCTCGGGCTCGACCCAGATGCCGAACTGCATGCCGAGGGCGTGCACATGGTCCGCGAGGGGCTTCAGCCCCTGGGGGAAGCGGTCCGGGTTCGGCGTCCAGTCGCCGAGTCCGGCCCGGTCGCTGGTGCGCCTGCCGAACCAGCCGTCGTCGACGACGAACAGCTCGACGCCGATCGCGGCGGCCCGCCGGGCGAGCGCCGTCTGCTGCTCCTCGGAGATGTCGAACTCCGTGGCCTCCCAGGAGTTGAACAGCACCGGGCGGTCCCGGTCCGCGTCCGGGATCACGTACGCGCGCTGGTAGGCGTGCCAGCCGCGGCTCGCGCCGCCGAAGCCGCCGTCGCTCCACAGGCCGGCGAAGACGGGTGTCGTGTACGACTCCCCCGCCGCCAGGAGCAGCAGCCCGGAGTCGTCGTGTCCGGCGCCGCCGGTGATCTGCACGCGCGCGTCCGGCAGCTGCGCCACCGCGATCCGCCACGAGCCCGACCAACCCAGCGCGCAGCCGTAGACCTCGCCGCGGTCCTCGGTCGCGTCCGTGTCGAGGGCGACCCAGGGCAGGTGCTGGTGCCCGGTGTGGCCGCGGCGGCTGCCGATGACCTTCTCCCCGTAGGTGAGGGGCGCGCCGGTCAGCCGGGACTCGGCGGCCCAGCGCCCGTGCAGCTGGGACAGCCGCCAGCCCTCACGCTCGGGCAGCGTCCAGGTGGCGGCGTCGGCCCGCAGCAGCTCCAGCGCGGGCCCCTCGTTGGCGAGGCTCACCCAGCGCTCCAGGACGTCGTGCCGCATGCGGTAGTGCAGCGTGATCGTCAGCCCTCCGTCGCGGAACCGCAGCCGCAGCCCGCCGTCGGCCCCGGGCTCGGTGTCGTGGGCCTCGAAGTGCCACTCGGTCCCGCGCCGCTCGCCGTCGCGGACCGACAGGGCGGGGCGCACGAAGCGGGGGCCGCCCTCGACCGGGTACTCCTCGCGCCCGTCGAGCGGGGACTCGAAGGGCCGGTAGTCGGGAAGCGGGCGCACGGCGAGGGCCTCGGCGTCGGCGAGCGTGATCCTCGGGCCCCAGTGCAGGTGCAGCAGCTCGTCGTCCTCGGTGAGGTGCACGGCGTAACTGCTCGCCGGCCCGCTGAGGAGCCATGTACGGCCGTTGTCGGCGATCTCCAGCATGCCAGCCCCCACACATCCGAACAGGTGCGATCAATTGCCAACATCATCAGGGGCGGTGAGGCCTGGTCGCAACGCCTGTGGACAACTCATTGCCTCAGGAATCCATGTCGTATGGTCGACGGAGCGCCCGTCGACGAGTCGCGCCGTTCGGGCGGAGTGGGAGGAGCACCCGTGACGCAGCAGATTCCGTCGACCGACCCCGAACTCGCCGGTGTCCGCAACTTCCGCGACGTCGGCGGCCTCCCGACCACGGACGGACGGCGGGTGCGGCACGGAGTGCTGTTCCGCAGCGGCCACCTCGCGCACGCGACCGAGGAGGACGCCGCGTTCCTGTCCGCCCTGGGCCTGCACACGATCTTCGACTTCCGCAACGCCGCGGACCAGAAGCTGGAGGGCCCGGACGTCGAGCTGCCGGGCGTGCGCAATGTGAACCTGCCGCTGACCGACCCGGCCGACGGCGCCGAGTTCTGGAAGATGGTCCGCGACGGCGAGATCGAGCAGCTGCGCGGCATCCTGGGCGACGGCCAGGCCGCCGGCCGGATGATCTCCTCCTACCGCACGATCATCAAGGAGCGCACCGCCGAGCACGCGCACGTGCTGCGCTCACTCGCCGAGGACAGCGTGCCCGCCCTCATGCACTGCGCGGCGGGCAAGGACCGTGCGGGCCTGTCCATCGCGGTGACCCTGCTCGCGCTGGGTGTCGAGCACGACGCCATCGTCACCGACTACCTGGAGTCCAACGCCAAGCACCGCCGCTACAAGGTGCACCGCAGCAGTTCCTCCGGCGCGGGGTACGCCCCCGAGGTCATGGAGCTGCTCAGCCCCTTGTTCGAGGCCCGTGCCGAGTATCTGGCGGCGGCCTTCGAGACGATCGAGCAGACCTGGGGCGACGTCGACACGTACCTGGAGCGGGGACTCGGCGTCACGCCGGCACTGCGCGAGGGCCTGCGCCGGCGGCTGCTGGACTGAGCGGGGCCGCCCTCCCGGCCGCCGCCTCCTTCCAGACGCCCTACTTCGCGCCGATCTCGAACAGCAGGTAGATGAAGGCCGCGAAGAGATGCCCCACCGCGATGTAGATGATCAGGCGGACCCACAGGGCACGGGGGAACTTCTCCTCCATGTCGCCGTTCTGGTTGCTCATACGTCTCCCGTGATCGGGCCCAGGCACAGCGTGGCCGTGGGACTCTGCAGCAAGGTGTGGACGAACAGGAGGTCGACGCCCTCGGGATCCTGGGCGGCGATCCGGTGCGGGGTCAGCGAGTCGAAATGCGCGCTGTCGCCGGGGGCCAGCAGATGGGTGGTGTCCCCCAGGCGCAACCGCAGCCGGCCCTTGAGGGCGTAGAGCCACTCCTCGCCGGGATGCACGCGCACGATGTCGCGCTGCGAGCCGTGCGGCACATGCACGCGCAGCGCCTGCATCCCGCGGCCGGAGGCACCGGCCTGCCAGTAGGTCCAGCCGCCCGCGGCGGTCGGCTCCATGTCGCCGGCGCGCACGACGGCGTCCCGAGCGGCGATCGACTCGCCCAGCAGTTCCGAGACGGTCGTACCGTAGACACGGGCAAGGGCGAGCAGCACCGGCAGCGAGGGCTGGCGCTGTCCGGTCTCCAGCCGGGAGAGATGGGCCGGCGACAGCCCGGTCGTACGGGCCGCGGCCTCCAGCGTGAGGGAGGCACGGCGGCGCAGCGCGCGGAGCTGGGGCGCGACGGCGGGCAGGATGTCCTCCGGCCCGGCCGGGGCGCCGCCCGGCGGCGCGGGCTCGGTCTCGGGAGAGCTCATGCCCTCCATTCAGCCGAAGCTTTGCCCCTGCGGCAAATTTTTTGCCTCAGAGGCAAAGCCCGGGGACCGGCCACCTGGTGCTATCGGTTGGCGACCGCCTGCTTCATCAGCGTCTTGCCGAAGTCCCACATCAGGGTGCCGCCGCTGTGGGCGTCGTCCATGACGGCGGTGAAGGCGTCCACGAAACGGTCCACCTCGGCCTCCTTGACGACCAGCGGCGGGATCAGCTTGATCACCTCCAGGTGGTCGCCGGAGACCTGCGTCAGGATGCGGTGGCGCTGCAGCAGCGGCACCACGACCATCTGCGCGAACAGGCCCTTGCGTGCCGCCTGCAGCATGGTCCAGCGGCTGCGCAGCTTCAGCGACGTGGGCCGGCCGAACTCGATGCCGATCATCAGGCCCCGGCCGCGGACGTCGGCGAGCAGCTCGTACTTGTCCCGCAGCGCCGACAGGCGGGACCTCAGCTGCTCTCCGGTCGCCCGCGCGTTGGCGACGATCTGCTCGTTCTCCATGACCGACAGCACGGCGAGCCCGGCCGCCATGGCCTGGGCGTTGGCCCCGAAGCTCGCCGAGTGGACGAGGACCCGGTCCATCGACGAGTAGACCTTCTTGAAGATCCAGTCCCTGCCGAGGGTGGCCGAGACCGGGACATAGCCGCCGGACAGCGCCTTGGCCACGCACACCAGGTCCGGCTCGACGCCGTCCTCGTGCTGGTAGGCGTAGAAGTCGCCGGTGCGGCCGAGGCCGGTCTGCACCTCGTCGGCGATCAGCAGGGCCTTGTGCCGGTGCAGGAGTTCCTGGGCGGCGCGCAGATAGCCGGGCGGGGCCGCGTGCACTCCCTTGCCCTGGATCGGCTCGACGATCAGGGCGGCGACGTCGCCCCGCTTCAGCTCCCGGGCCAGGGCGTCGAGATCACCGAGGGGTACGGCGGTGTCGGGCAGCAGCGGGGCGAAGCCGTCACGGAAGCCGTCCTCGCCGTTGACCGACAGGGAGCCGGTGGTCAGGCCATGGAAGGCGTGGTCGCAGTACAGGATCCGCGGTCTGCCGGTGGCGTAGCGGGCGAACTTCAGCGCCGTCTCCACCGCCTCGGTGCCGCTGTTCCCGAAGAACACACGGTCCAGGTGCGGGCTGTACGTGAGCAGCTTCTCGGCCAGCAGCCCGGGCAGCGGCTGGCAGTCGAAGCGGGTGAGGTCGGCGAGCTGGGCGTCGAGGACGTCGTGCAGCGCCTTGCGGACGACGGGGTGGTGGCGGCCCAGGCCCATCACCCCGAACCCGGCGAGCATGTCCAGGTAGTCGTTGCCGTCCGCGTCCCAGAAGTGGGCGCCCTCGGCGCGCTCGTAGACCTTGTCGAAGCCGATGGTGTGCAGCATGCGCGGGAGCTGCGGGTTGAGGTACCTGCCGTGCAGCTCGTAGCGCTCGGCTCCGCGCTCGGCCAGGAGAGCGCCGAGGTCGAACTCCTTGGTCATTCAGCCTTCTCCTTGAGGGTGGCGTCCGGCCGCTGCCCGACGGCCAGGGTGTGCTCGGCCTCCTTGACGGCGAGGCTCGCGCTGATCCGGCCGGCCACCTCGACGGGAGTGAGGCCGATGTCGGCCAGGACCTCGCCGCGTTTGGCGTGGGCGAGGAACTGCTCGGGGATGCCGAAGCGGCGCACGGGGACGTCGACCTCGGCGTCGCCGAGCGCGAGGGCCACCGCGGCGCCGACCCCGGAGGCGCGGCTGTTGTCCTCGACGACGGCCACCAAGCGGTGCTCGGCGGCGAGGCCGGGCAGGGCGGGGTCGACGGGCTTGACCCACCGGGGGTCGACGACGGTGCAGGAGATCCCGCGGGCCTGGAGCAGGTCGGCGGCCTGCAGGCAGACCGGCGCCATCACCCCGACGGAGACGAGCAGCACGTCGGGCCTGCCCGCGCCGCGGTGCAGGACGTCCAGGCCGCCCACCTGGTCGATCGCCGGGATCTGCGGGCCGACGTTCTCCTTCGGGAAGCGGACCAGGGTGGGTGCGTCGTCGACGGCGACGGCCTCGCGGAGCTGGGCCCGCAGCTGGTCGGCGTCGCGTGGCGCGGCGATCCGCAGACCGGGGACGACCTGGAGGATGGACATGTCCCACATGCCGTTGTGGGAGGGTCCGTCGGCGCCGGTGACGCCGGCCCGGTCCAGGACGAACGTGACGCCGCAGCGGTGCAGGGCGACGTCCATCAGGAGCTGGTCGAAGGCGCGGTTGAGGAAGGTGGCGTAGACGGCGACGACCGGGTGCAGACCGCCGGTGGCCAGACCCGCCGCGGAGACGGCGGCGTGCTGCTCGGCGATGCCGACGTCCCAGACGCGGTCGGGGAAGCGTTCGGCGAACCTGCCGAGGCCGACCGGGTGCAGCATGGCCGCCGTGATGGCGACGACGTCCTCGCGCTCGGCCCCGATCGCGGCGATCTCGTCGCCGAACACCGAGGTCCAGGACGGGCCGCCGGACGGCGCGAGAGGCTCGCAGGTGAGCGGGTCCATGACGCCGACGGTGTGGAAGTGGTCCTCCTCGTGGGCGAGGGCGGGCTCGTAGCCGCGGCCCTTCTCGGTGAGGCAGTGGATGAGGACCGGCCCGTGGAAGCGTTTCGCGCGCCTCAGGGCGGATTCGACGGCCCCGATGTCGTGGCCGTCGATCGGTCCGACGTACTTCAGGCCCAGGTCCTCGAACATGCCCTGCGGGGCGAAGGCGTCCTTGAAGCCCTTCTTGGCGCCGTGCAGGGACTCGTAGAGGGTGCCGCCGACGACGGGGGTGCGCAGCAGGACGTCCTTGCCCCAGGCGAGGACCTTCTCGTAGCCGTCGGTGGTGCGCAGCGTGGCCAGGTGGTTGGCGAGGCCGCCGATGGTGGGCGAGTAGGAGCGCTCGTTGTCGTTGACGACGATGATCAGCGGCCGGTCCTTGGCGGCCGCGATGTTGTTCAGCGCCTCCCAGGCCATGCCGCCGGTCAGGGCGCCGTCGCCGATGACGGCGACCACGTGGCCCTTCTCCCCCTGCACCTCGCGGGCCTTGGCCAGGCCGTCCGCCCAGCCGAGCGCCGTGGAGGCGTGGCTGTTCTCGACGATGTCGTGCTCGGACTCCTCGCGCGAGGGGTAGCCGGACAGGCCCCCCTTGCCGCGCAGCTTCGAGAAGTCCTGACGGCCCGTCAGGATCTTGTGCACGTAGCTCTGGTGGCCGGTGTCCCAGACGATGCGGTCGACGGGCGACTCGAAGACCCGGTGCAGGGCGATGGAGAGCTCCACCACCCCCAGATTGGGCCCGAGGTGCCCGCCGGTCCTGGCGACCGCGTGCACCAGGAACTCCCTGATCTCTTCGGACAGTTCGCCGAGTTCCGCCTCGGACAGCGCCTTCAGGTCACGTGGTCCCCGGATGTTCTCCAGAATCGTCACGCTCGGGCCCCCTCTCGGTCCGTGCCTTGCTTCAACTCACAGTCACTGCCGGTTTCCCCGTGACGGTGGGGGCGCCCGATGCGGCCCCGTCCTGCTCCATCTGCTCGGCGATCTTCATCGCCTCCTCGATGAGGGTCTCCACGATCTTCGACTCGGGCACGGTCTTGATGACCTCGCCCTTGACGAAGATCTGGCCCTTGCCGTTGCCGGAGGCGACCCCCAGATCCGCCTCCCGTGCCTCGCCGGGGCCGTTGACCACACAGCCCATGACGGCCACCCGCAACGGGACCTCCATGCCGTCCAGGCCCGCCGTGACCTCGTCGGCGAGCTTGTAGACGTCCACCTGCGCCCGCCCGCAGGACGGGCAGGAGACGATCTCCAGGCGGCGCTGCCTGAGGTTCAGCGACTCCAGGATCTGGATGCCGACCTTGACCTCCTCGGCCGGCGGCGCGCTGAGCGAGACCCGGATGGTGTCACCGATGCCCTGGGCGAGCAGCGCCCCGAAGGCGACGGCGGACTTGATCGTGCCCTGGAAGGCGGGACCGGCCTCCGTCACACCGAGGTGCAGCGGGTAGTCGCACTGGGCGGCGAGCTGCCGGTACGCCTCGATCATCACGACCGGGTCGTTGTGCTTGACCGAGATCTTGATGTCGCGGAAGTCGTGCTCCTCGAAGAGGGACGCCTCCCACAGCGCCGATTCGACGAGGGCCTCCGGGGTCGCGCGGCCGTACTTCTGCAGCAGCCGCTTGTCGAGGGAGCCGGCGTTCACACCGATGCGGATCGGGGTGCCGTGGTCCCTCGCGGCGCGCGCGATCTCCTTGACCTGGTCGTCGAACTTCTTGATGTTGCCGGGGTTCACCCGCACCGCCGCGCAGCCCGCCTCGATCGCGGCGAACACGTACTTCGGCTGGAAGTGGATGTCGGCGATGACCGGGATCTGCGACTTCCTGGCGATGGTGGCCAGCGCGTCCGCGTCGTCCTGCGTAGGACAGGCGACCCGCACGATCTGGCAGCCGGAGGCGGTGAGCTCGGCGATCTGCTGCAGGGTGGCGCCGATGTCGGAGGTGCGGGTCGTCGTCATCGACTGCACCGAGACCGGGGCGCCGCCCCCGACCGGTACCGGCCCCACATGGATCTGCCGCGAGATGCGCCGCTCGGCGATCGGCCGGGCCGGCATCTCGGGGACGCCCAGGGCGATGGCGGTCACGGCGTCACTCCCGGTTCCCGGACACCGTCTCGCGCATGGCGCGCAGAGACTCCTTCAGCGACCCCATGGTGGCGAGGACGGCGGTGGGCTCGTAGCCGCAGTGCGCCATGCAGTTGGCGCAGCGCGGGTCCTTGCCGCGGCCGTACTTGTCCCAGTCGGTCTCCTCGATCAGCTCGCGGTAGGTGGGCACGTACCCGTCGCTCATCAGGTAGCAGGGGCGCTGCCAGCCGAAGAGGGAGTAGTTCGGGATCGCCCACGCGGTGCACGGGAAGTCGACCTTGCCCTCGAGGAAGTCCAGGAACAGCGGCGAGTGGTTGAGCCGCCACTTCTTGCGGTTGCCGCCCGCGAAGGCCTTCTTGAACAGCTCGCGGGTCTGCTCCACGCCCAGGAAGTGCTCCTGGTCGGGGGCCTTCTCGTAGGCGTAGGCGGGCGAGATCATCATCTCGTCGACCTTGAGGTCGTCGTTGAGGAAGTTGAGCACCTCGATGATGGTCTGCGGGGTGTCGGTGTTGAAGAAGGTCGAGTTGGTGGTGACCCGGAAGCCGCGCCGCTTGGCCTCCTTGATCGCCTCCACGGCCTCGTCGAACACGCCCTCCTTGGCCACGGACTCGTCGTGCCGCTCACGCAGCCCGTCGATGTGCACGGCGAAGGCGAAGTACGGGGAGGGCGTGAACTTGTCCATCTTCTTGCGCAGCAGCATGGCGTTGGTGCACAGGAAGACGTACTTCCTCTTGGCCACCAGCTGCCGCACGATCTCGTCGATCTGAGGGTGCATCAGGGGCTCACCGCCCGCGATGGACACCATCGGCGCACCGGACTCCAGCACCGCGCCGACCGCCTGGGCGACCGGCATGCGCTGCTTGAGCACGCCTGCCGGGTGCTGGATCTTGCCGCAGCCCTCGCACTTCAGGTTGCATGCGAAGAGAGGTTCCAGCTCCACGATCAGCGGGAACTTGTCCCGCTTGCGAAGCTTCTGTTCAGCCAAGTACGTAGCGACCTTGATGGACTGGCGCAGCGGCATGGCCATCTGGCTCACCTCCTGGGGAGCAGCAAAGAACGGTGCCATTCGAAAAAAGCCGGAAGAACGGCACGAAGGACGCGGAAAGCCGATATTCCACCGCGCACCGTGCCGATCCGGACGAGTTCATGTTCTGGAGCGTCCACGACCACCCGTACGGCCGCAACCGGGCGCTCACCGGCGCGCACGGCGCTCAGCAGCGTCGCCGCCGATTCCATGTCGACCGCGATTGCGCCGGTTCCGAAGAGATCGGACCGTTCGTGACCGCGGACGACATGGTCGGAGCCGGCGAGAGGGCCGGTGTGGACCGTCCGTCCGGGCACCGCACGCGCGAGCTCCTTGACAAGCAGGTCGCTCCCCACACACCGAACGGTTCCGTCCGGATCGCGGGTCTCCTCGGCGACCACCAGATCGCCGGGGTGCATGCCGGGCGCCAGCCCGGCGCAGAACCCCGTGGCCAGCACGGCGGCCTCGCGCAGGGCCGGCCCGGCCAGCTGCCGGGTGACCGCCTGCCGGGCCGCCTTCGGGCCCATGCCGGTCCGCAGAACGGTGACCGGCCCGCCGGACGCACCGCGGTCGCTCGTGCGCAGGGCGAGTCGCTCGATGCCGAGCGCGCAGGCGATCAGCAGCGGGGCCGGAGCGGGCTGTGTGCTCATCGACCCCCCTTGCCGGCGGTGGCGACGACCTGGGGCTCGCCGTGCACGTACCGGCCGAGCGCGGTCAGCGGGAAGACCTGCCGGTAGAGGTGGTAGTTGATCGAGAAGTCCCAGGGGAAGCCGGTTCCGGTGAAGTACGGCTCGTCCCAGGAACCGTCCTCGCGCTGGGTGTCCGCCAGCCACTCGATGCCCCGCTCGACGGCCTTGGAGTCCCGCTCGCCGGCCGCCAGCAGCGCCATCAGCGCCCACGCGGTCTGCGAGGCGGTGGAGGCACCCCTGCCGCTCCACTCCTTGACGTACTTGTAGGAGCGCAGGTCCTCGCCCCAGCCGCCGTCGTCGTTCTGCACCTTCTCCAGCCAGGCCACGGCCCGCCGGATCGCCGGGTGCGAGCCGGGCAGCCCGGCCGCGGTGAGCGCGGGCACCACGGAGCCGGTGCCGTAGACGTAGTTGACGCCCCAGCGTCCGAACCACGAGCCGTCCGGCTCCTGTTCGGCCAGCAGCCACTCGATGCCGCGCCGGGTGCGCGGGTCGTGCGCGAGGCCCTCGACGGCCAGCATCTCCACCACGTGCGCGGTGACGTCCGCGGACGGCGGGTCGATGACCTCGCCGAAGTCGCAGAACGGCAGCCGGTTGGGGAAGGGGCTGGTGTTGTCGACGTCGAAGGCGCCCCAGGCGCCGTTCTTCGACTGCATGCCGAGGTTCCAGCGCACCGCGCGCCCGATCGCCTTCTCCACCCGCTCCGGGTCGTGGTGGCTGACCCGGCGCAGCGCGAGGGCCACCTCGGCGGTGTCGTCGATGTCGGGGTAGTTGTCGTTGTGGAACTCGAACGCCCATCCGCCGGGAGGCAGTTGGGGCCGCTTGACGGCCCAGTCGCCGGGCCGCACGATCTCCTCGCCGAGCATCCAGTCCGCCGCTCTGACGAGCTGCGGATGCTCGGCCGGCACGCCCGCGTCGGCGAGCGCGATGGTGGCCAGGCAGGTGTCCCACACCGGCGACTGGCAGGCCTCGATCATCCGGGCGCCGTCCTCGCGCCATACGGCGAACCGGTCCAGGGAGGCCAGTCCCTCGCGCATCACGGGGTGTTCGAGGTCGTAGCCGAGCAGGTAGAGGGCGATGACCGAGTACACGGCGGGCGGCTGGATGCCGCCCCAGCAGCCGTCGTTCTCCTGCCGCTCGATGATCCAGCGGGCGGCGGAGTTCATGGCGGCCTTGCGCAGCCGGCGCGGCACGACCTTGCGCGCCTGGTGCAGCATCCTGTCCAGTCGCTGGAAGGCGCCGTCCCAACTCGCCACCGGGGCAAGGGGCTTGGCCGGGCTGGGGTCGCTCGCGTCGGTGTGCAGCTCGTCCAGCCCGAAGGGTGCGGGCCGCACCGGCCGTTTGGCGGAGACGATCGTGAGCGGCACGATCGTCTGCCGGGCCCAGCAGCCGAAGTCGTAGATGTTCAGCGGCATCCACTTGGGGAAGTAGATGAGCTCCGGCGGGAGTTCGGGCAGGTCCTCCCATTTCCACCAGCCGAACAGGGCGAGCCAGATCCGGGTGAAGACGCGGGAGGCCGCGATGCCGCCCTGTTCGCGGATCCACGCCGAGGCCTTCGCCATGTGCGGAGCGTCCGGTGTGTCGCCGGCCAGGCGCAGGGCGACGTAGGCCTCGATCGTGGTGGACAGTTCCCCCGGCCCGCCGTAGAAGCTCGCCCAGGTGCCGTCCTCGCGCTGCTCGCCGCGTACGAAGAGGGCGGCGGCATGCGCGGTGGACTCGTCCAGGATGCCCAGGAACCGGCGCAGGAGCAGGTCCTCGGCGTCCATGGTCACGTTGGTCTCGAGGTCGCCCTTCCACCAGCCCTCCGCGTCCTGGCGGGAGAGCAGGAAGTCGGTGGCGCGCTGCGTGGCGCGTGCGGCGATGTCGTGCACCCCGGCCGAGGCGGGGCTCGTGCTGTCGGTGTCGCTGGCCGAGGCAGGCCGGGGCGGAAGGGCCCCGGCGCTTCCGTCGGTCGTCGCTGTCATGGCTTCCCCTTCGTGCAGTCGTGCAAGTCGTGCTGCTGTGGGTCCGCCGTCGGCCGGTGACTGAAACCTTTTCGCAGGCACCGGCCGGCGACTACGCGAGGACTGTTCGACCGATAGTGATCATCTCTTTCGTACGACGACGAAGTCGGCGAGCGCCGCGAACTGGGCCCGCACCCGGTCGGGCATGTCGATGGCGTCGAGGGCTTCGATGGCGACGGTGTGCTGGCGGCGCGCTTCGTCGGCCGTCCATTCACGGCCGCCCGCCTCCTCGATGAGGGCGGCGCGGGCCGCGAACTCCTCCTCCGAGAAGTTCTCGAAGTCGCTGCTCTTGGCGTCGGCGGCGAGCATCTCGCCGAGCCGCTCCGAGGCGGGACCGCCCGCGGCGAGCGCGGCCACGACCGGCAGGGACTTCTTGCGCTGGCGCAGGTCGCTCCAGGTCTGCTTGCCGGTGGAGACGGGGTCGCCCCAGATGCCGAGGAGGTCGTCGACGGCCTGGAAGGCGAGGCCGAGGTGGTAGCCGTACTTCTCCATCGTGTCGGCGGTGCGGTCGTCC
Organism: Streptomyces sp. NPDC101225; assembly: GCF_044767585.1. Classification (NCBI taxonomy): domain Bacteria; kingdom Bacillati; phylum Actinomycetota; class Actinomycetes; order Kitasatosporales; family Streptomycetaceae; genus Streptomyces; species Streptomyces sp. NPDC101225. The sequence goes on along the minus strand of NZ_JBIWOE010000038.1, from coordinate 21,062 downwards.
GCGCCGCCGAGCACCGCGCCGATGGAGGAGGCGCAGGCCAGCAGGGCGCCGGTCTTGTTGCCCTCCATCTCCAGGCACTCCTCGACGCTGACGCGGTCGCGGTGCTCGTAGGAGATGTCCTGGGCCTGGCCGTCGATCAGGGCGCGGGTCGCGGTGGTCAGGCGGCGGGTGGCGCGGCCGGCCTCGACCGTGCCGAGCTCCAGCAGCACCTCGTTGGCCAGGGCGAACAGGGCGTCGCCGACGAGGATCGCCTGCGCGGGCCCGTGCACCTTCCACACGGTGTCGCGGTGGCGGCGCTGCTCGTCGCCGTCCATCAGGTCGTCGTGCAGCAGCGAGAAGTTGTGGACGAGTTCGACGGCCACGGCGCCGGGGATGCCGGTCTCGGGCGCGGCCCCGGTGACCTCGGCGGAGAGCACCGCCAGGGCGGGGCGCACGGCCTTGCCGCCGTCCCCTTCGGCGGGGTTGCCCTCGGCGTCGATCCAGCCGAAGTGGTAGGCGGAAACGGTGTCCATGGGAGGGGCCAGGCGGTCCACGGCCGCCCGCAGTACCGGTGTGGCAAGGGTCCGGCCGCGCTCCAGGAGCGCGGTCACGTCCACCGCGTCGGCAGCCGTCTCGGCCGGGGGCACAGTGGGCACAGTTTCTCCTTCTTCTGCGGTACCGGGGGTGCGGGGGCCTGCCGCCTGCTGCTGGAGCATCAAGCCGCCTCCTCGAGGTCGAAGAGGTCGTCCGGGCGGGCCCGGCCCAGGGCGCCGAGGGCGGCCTCGGCCGCGCCGACGCCACTGCGGACCGCACTCTCCATGGTCGCGGGCCACCCTGTGGCGGTCCACGCTCCGGCCAGGTAGAGGCCGGGGGCCTTGGTGCGGGCGCCGGGCCGCAGCCGCCCGACGCCGGGGGTGGGGGCGAACGTCGCCGTGCGCTCCCTGGTCACGAAGAAGTCCCTCACCTCGGCGCCGTGAGCACCCGGGAGCAGGCGTTCCAGCTCGGGAACGTAGCGCTCGCGCAGCTCGGCGACGGGCGTGTCGATCTCGTCCCGCGCGGCCGACTGCGACAGGGCGAGGTACTGGCCCTCGCGCAGTCCGGACGCCTCGGTGCGGTCGAAGACCCATTGGATCGGGGTGCCGAGGGCGGCGAAGAAGGGCCGGCTGAGCACCTTGCGGTCGTAGACGACGTGGATGTTCAGGATCGGCGCGGTATCGATGTCCAGCAGTTTTTCCGGGGCGTCGAGCGCGCCGTCCGGCAGCAGGTCATGGGCCTCGCGCTGGGGTACGGCGAGCACGACGGCGTCCGCGTCGAGGGTCTCCCCGGGAACCTGAACGCGCAGGCGCCCGTTTTCGTCAGTGGAGAGGGAGGTGACGCGTGTACGGACCTCGGTACGCACGCCCGCGGAGTCGAGCGCCTTGCGGGCCAGCCGGTCATGCAGTTCGCCCAGCGGGACGCGCGCCCAGCCGATGTCGGCGGCGCCCGGGTCGGACAGCAGACCGGTCTTGAACACCATCGCGGCGAGCGACAGCGAGGCGTCGCCCGCGACCGCGTTGAGGGTGGCCACCCCGACCAGGTCCCACAGGGCCTCGACGGCACGCGCCGACTGACCGTGCGCGGTCAGCCAGCTGCCGAAGTCCTGGGTGTCCAGGCTCGGATCGGTGAGGTCGAGCCCCTTCAGCGCCAGTGCGGCACGCCCCACCCTGGCCCGCTCGGCGAGGGAGAGATGCGGATACGTCGCCAGGCTGCGCCCCAGATGCAGAGGGACCGGCAGGGCGTCGCGCCGCAGCCTGCCCAGGCGCCGGCCCGCGGGCTTGTCGACGTCGAGAACGGGCACGTCGAGACGATCCTGCAGGGGCGCCAGCGCGGTGGCCTCGATGCGGTCGAGGAACCAGCGGTAGGCGGTGCAGCAGCGCAGGTAGACATGCTGTCCGTTGTCGACGGTCAGCTCTCCGCGCCGGAAGGAGAAGGCCAGGCCGCCCAGCCGGGGCCTGCCCTCGACCAGGGTGACGCGGACACCCGCGTCCGCGAGCGCGAGCGCGGCGGTGATGCCGGCGAGCCCGCCGCCGATCACGACGGCGTCCCTTCCGGGACGCCCCGGTACAGCCGCGAGCGGCTCGCCGGAGCGCGAGTCGTCGGTCATCGTGCACCCTCCCCTGCCCGGCCGCCGCGGTGATTGAACGGTGCACGGCATGCCGTCGCAGTCAGGGACGCCGTCCCCGTCCAGAGGGTTGCGTGCGGCATTTCGCCGATGCAATCACGTTGGCCCGTTTTGTCCATCAGGCGCGCCTCCTGACGGTCCTCCGGGCCACATGGCGGGTGTCCAGGCCGGACAGGCCGCGTACGGCGACGTAGGCCTTCTCCCGGCCGGGCAGCGAGACCCGGCCGCGCAGCACGGCCTCCGGGTCGCGCTCGATGCGGTCCAGCAGGCGGCGGTAGATGCCGGCCATGGCGGCGACACACGCCCCGCTGCGCCGGTCCAGCATGGGCAGCAGCCGGTAGCCCTCGGCGAAAAGGGCGCGGGCCCGCCGCACCTCGAAGTGCACCAGGCCCGTGAAGTCGGAGCCCTCCGGTGGAGTGGGGCCGTCGAACCCGGCCGAGCAGCCGAACTTCGCCAGGTCGTCGGAGGGCAGATAGGTACGGCCGCCCTCGGCGTCCTCCCGGACGTCTCTGAGGATGTTGGTCAGCTGCAGCGCGAGGCCCAGGGTGTCGGCGTACTCCGCGGCCCGGTCGGCGCCGCGCGCCCCCGGTTCGGTGCCGAACACGCCGAGCGAGAGCCGGCCGATGGCGCCGGCCACGCAGCGGCAGTAGACCTTCAGGTCGTCCCAGGTCTCGTAGGTCTCGCCGCGGACGTCCATCAGCACGCCGTCGATCAGTTCGTCGAGGCCGCCGAGCGGGATCGGGAAGGCGTCGGAGGCGTGGGCGAGGGCGACCGCCACGGGGTCGGTGTCGTCCTCGGCGACCGCGCCCTCGCGCACCCGCACGAGCAGCTCGCGGGTGTCCTCCAGCCTGGCCGCCTTGACGTCGTCCGCCAGCGCGCCGTCGCCGATGTCGTCGACGCGCCGGGAGAACGCGTACAGCGCCGACATCGCGCGTCGCTTCGGCGTCGGCAGCAGCCTGATGCCGTAGGCGAAGTTACGGGCCTGCTGCCCGGTCACGGCCTCGCAGTAGCTGTAGGCGGCGAGTACCGGCGCGGACACGTGCGATGGAGACTCCACGGTCCGGATCACCCCTCTCCTCGCAGGGTCACGCCCACCTCGCGCAGCAGCCGGCCCTTGCCGGGCCGGGGCGGGCCGGGAAGTACGTCGTATTCTGCGGCCGCGATCGCGTGGATCGCCGCCCTTCCCCCCGCCACGAACCCTGCGAGCAGCAGCTTCAACCTGCCGTGGACGCTACCCACGAGAGGGGCTCCTTCATTCAGGAGATCCCGGGCGCGTTGCGCTTCGTATGCGACCAGTGCGCGCACCGATGCGCCCGCGGTGGGTGTGGCGAGATCCGCCTCTTGCACATGAAAGTGTTTCATGTCCGCGGCGGGCAGATAGATGCGGTCCCGGCGGAGGTCCTCGGCGACGTCCTGGAGGTGTTCGACGATCTGCAGGGCCGTGCAGATCGCGTCCGAGAGGCGGATGCGCTCGGGGCTCGACGTGCCCGTGACCGACAGGACCAGACGGCCGACGGGGTTGGCCGACAGTTCGCAGTAGGCGCGCAGGTCGTCGTAGGTCTCGTAGCGGCTGACGAGCTGGTCCTGGCGGTTGGCGGCGACCAGGCCGAGAAAGGGCTCCGGGGTCAGCGCGTGGCGCCGGACGGTGGGCTGCAGGCGGCGCAGCAGGGGGTGGCGCGGGGTGGACTCGAAGACCCGCTTCAGGTCCTCCTCGAAGGCGTCCAGAAGCAGCAGCCGGTCCTCGGCCTGCGAGGGCGACACGCCGAGCAGACCTGCGTCGGCGCCACCGGGGGCCAGATCGCCGTCGCCGATGTCGTCGACAAGGCGGGCGAAGCCGTACACCGCCATGAGGTCGGCGCGCCAGGCCCTGGGCAGGAAGAAGGGCGCCACGGGGAAGTTCTCGCCCGCCGCCTTGTCGAGGGTGCCGCGCTCCGGATCAGCGGTGTGCGGCGTGCCGGTTCCCGTCACCGGTGACTGCCCGTGGCGGGGACGGCACATGCTGCGCTGAGCTGGGGAGTTTCCGTAGCCATTGCCGTCACATCTCCCGTTCTACACTGCCTACCCAATGCATACTATTTCGGACACGCCAGGCGGCCGTCCGCGCGGCCGTCCCGCTTCAGGGTGTCGCGCATTATCGCCCCACTTGCCGCCTTTCGGGACCGCTACAGCTTACGTTGTACAACGCAGCGTGCTCCCCTGGGGTGTCCTGCACATCACAACAACACACCGATTGGCGTCAAGATTCCTTGGGCGGGACCGAGTTGACGTTTCCTTTGCAGACGCGGGGCCCCGCCGGAGCAGTTCCGGCGGGGCCCCGCGAAGCGTGCTGGGCCGGTCGGCCCATGCGTGGGTGGACTACTTGCCCGTGAACTTCTCGTACTCCTTGAGGACCTCGTCCGTAGGCCCGTCCATACGGAGCTCGCCGCGTTCCAGCCACAGGACGCGGTCGCAGGTGTCGCGGATCGACTTGTTGTTGTGGCTGACCAGGAACACCGTGCCGGCCTCTTTCCGCAGCTCACGGATGCGCTCCTCGGAGCGCCTCTGGAACTTGCGGTCACCGGTGGCCAGCGCCTCGTCGATCATCAGGACGTCGTGGTCCTTGGCCGCGGCGATGGAGAAACGCAGACGGGCCGCCATGCCGGAGGAGTAGGTGCGCATCGGCAGGGTGATGAAGTCGCCCTTCTCGTTGATGCCCGAGAAGTCGACGATGCCCTGGTAGCGCTCCTTGATCTGCTCGCGGGACATGCCCATGGCGAGCCCGCCCAATATGACGTTGCGCTCGCCGGTCAGGTCGTTCATCAGCGCCGCGTTCACGCCCAGCAGGGACGGCTGGCCGTTGGTGTAGACGCGGCCCTTCTCCGCCGGGAGCAGACCGGCGATGGCGCGCAGCAGCGTCGACTTGCCGGAGCCGTTGGAGCCGATGAGGCCGATGGCCTCACCGCGGTAGGCGACGAAGGAGACGCCCTTGACGGCGTGCACCTTGCGCACCCCGCGCTCCTCACCGCGCTTGAGGATGCGGCTGAGGGCGGCGGTGGCGCTGCCCTTGCCGCTCTTCGCCCCGTGCACGCGGTAGACGATGTGCAGTTCGTCGGCGATGACGGTGGGAATCCGCTCGCCGGTGCGGTCGTCGCGCTGCTCAGCCACGGCCGTACCTCTCCTCCGCCTTCCAGAAGTACAGGAACCCGCCGAGCGCGACCAGCACGGCCCAGCCGGCCGCGGCCGCCCAGACGTGGTCGGGGAGGTTCTCGGCACCGTAGCCGTCGATGAGCGAGAAGCGCATCAGGTCCATGTAGATGGAGGCCGGGTTCCACTGCAGCACGGTCGCCGTCCACTGCGGCTTGTCGGCCAGCATGATCGGGATGGAGAACATCACGCCCGACGCGTACATCCACGTACGCATGATGAACGGCATCAGCTGCGCCAGGTCCGGGGTCTTGGCGCCGGCCCGGGCCATGATCAGCGCCAGTCCGCCGTTGAAGAGGAACTGCAGCGCGAGCACCGGGACGATCAGCAGCCAGGACAGGTCCGGCATGCTTCCGAAGCCGATCGCCACGGCGAACAGCACGACCATCGAGAACAGCAGCTGCTGGAGCTGCTGCAGCGCGAAGGAGATCGGCAGGGAGGCGCGCGGGAAGTGCAGCGCGCGGACCAGGCCGAGGTTGCCGGAGATCGCACGCACGCCCGCCATCACGGAGCTCTGCGTGAAGGTGAACACGAAGACGCCCGTGACCAGGAACGGGATGTAGACGTCCTTCGACATGCCCCGGCTGGCGTTCAGGATGACGCCGAAGATGAAGAAGTACACGGCCGCGTTCAGCAGCGGCGTCGCCACCTGCCAGACCTGGCCGAGCTTCGCCTGGCTGTACTGGGCGGTCAGCTTCGCCCGCGAGAAGGCGAGGATGAAGTGACGCCGGTCCCAGAGCTGGCGGACGTACTCGACGAGGGAGGGCCGGGCGCCGCTCACGGTCAGGCCGTACTTGGCGGCGAGCTGCCCCGCCGCGAGGCCCTCGTCGGTCGGTACGGCCGCGCTCAGGGCGACCGTACCTTCGTGCGTTGACTCACTCACTGGTGGAAACTTTCGTCTTCGGGATGCACGGCCACTGCGGACACGGGCAGGAGCTCGGGACCCGGACGGGCCCGCGTCGCTCTCAGGAAAGAGCTTGTCAGATCACAGGAGGCCGGCCCAGTCGGGTCAGCCGCCACACCGTACGCCATTTCATGGGCCTGCGCGGCCCGCACGGGGTGGTCCAGCCTTCCCGGAACCCGCCGAACCAGGCCCGCAGCGCGGACCGGGAGGGGCGGCGGACGAGGGTGAGCAGCAGCCACACGCCGAGATACACCGGGACCAGGGGCGCCGGGAGGTTGCGGCGGGCCAGCCAGACCCGGTTGCGGGCGACCATGCGGTGGTAGACCGCGTGCCGCGAGGGCGCGGTCGTGGGGTGGAACAGCACCATGTCGGACCGGTAGTCGATCATCCAGCCCGCGTCGAGGGCCCGCCATGCCAGGTCGGTTTCCTCGTGCGCGTAGAAGAATTCGTCCGGCAGGCCGCCGACTTCGGCGAAGACCTGGGTGCGGACGGCGTTGGCGCCGCCGAGGAAGGTGGTCACCCGGGAGGAGCGCATCGGGTCGGCGGCGCGCAGCCGCGGCACGTGCCGACGCTGGGTGACACCGGTGTCGGGGTCGGCGATGCGGAAGCTGACGATGCCGAGCCTCGGGTCGGCGGTGAAGGCCTGCCGGCACAGCTCGGCGGTGTCGTGGCCGGCGAGCAGGCCGTCGTCGTCCAGGAACAGCAGGACGTCGACGTCGCGGCCGCTGGGGCCGAAGGCCTCGATGCCGACGTTGCGGCCGCCGGGGATGCCGAGGTTCTCGGGCAGCTCGATGGTGCGTACGCCGCCGGGGACGTCCGGCACGGGCGAGCCGTTGCCGACCACGACGACCTCGACCGCTTCGCCGTCCTGCTTGGCGACCGACTCCAGCAGGGCGCGCAGCTCCTCGGGCCGGTTGCCCATCGTGATGATGACCGCGCCGACCTTCATGGCGCTCACTTCAGCCTGCTGGAGGCCAGGATGGACACGAGGTGCAGCAGGGTCTGCAGCAGCGCGATGGCGGCCATCACCGCGACACCGAGCCGGGAGAAGAACAGGTCGCCGCGCGCCTGGTCCGCTATCGCCAGGACCAGGATCACCAGCGACGCCTCGATGCCGAGGATCAGCCGGTGGAACTTGAACGCGGCGGCGGCCCGGCGGGCCAGCGCCATGCCGGAGGAGCGCATCTCGGCGGCCGCCTCCTTGACCGGGGGCATCCCGGCCTGGTGGCGGGCGACGCCGACCAGGTCGGTCTCGGCCTTGATCAGGATCGCGCCGAGCGCGGCCAGCGTGCCGAGGAACGCCCACAGCCAGTCGATACGGCCGCTGCCGAACAGGTCCGCGGCGCGCAGCCCGAAGCCGACCAGCACGGCCGCGTCGGTGAGGTAGGCGCCGACCCGGTCCAGGTAGACGCCGTTCATGGAGTACTGCTTCTTCCAGCGCGCGATCTCGCCGTCGACGCAGTCCAGCAGCAGGTACATCTGGACGCAGACCACGCCGAGCACCGCGCCCCAGATGCCCGGCACCAGCAGGGCCGGGGCGGCGAGCACGCCGAAGACGGTCATCAGGTACGTGAGCTGGTTGGGTGTGACCCTGGTGTTCACCAGGTAGCGGTCGACCCGCAGGGACACCTCACGCATGTAGAGGCGCCCCATCCAGTGCTCACCGCTGCGCCGGTCCTTGACCCCTGCGGGGTGGACGACCGGACGGAGTTCAGCTACCGATGGCCTTGACATAGTCGGCGTATGTGTCCTTGATCTGGTCGGTTGTCAGGTCGAGGTGTTCGAGGATGGTGTAGCGGCCGGGCCGGGTCTGCGGGGCGAACTCCACGACGCGGACGAACTCGTCCACCGTGAAGCCGATCTCCTCCGGCAGCACCGGAAGCCCGTGCCGGCGCAGCACCTCGGCCATGTACGCCGACTCCTCGTGCGCACCGCGCAGATACATGGCGAAGGCGGCACCGAGGCCGCACTGCTCGCCGTGGGCGGCCGCGCGCTTGGGGTGGAGCAGGTCGAAGGCGTGGTTGATCTCGTGGCAGGCGCCGGAGGACGGGCGCGAGTCGCCCGACACCGACATGGCGATACCGGTGAGGACGAGCGCCTCGGCCAGCACCTGCAGGAAGCCGTCGTCGCCGACGCCTCCGGGGTGCCTGAGCACCGCCTCGCCGGCCTGCCGGGCCATGGCGGCGGCAAGGCCGTCGATCTTCTCGCCCTTGACCCGGTTCGCCAGCTCCCAGTCCGCGACCGCCGAGATGTTGGAGATGGCGTCGCCGATACCGGAGCGCACGAAGCGGACCGGCGCCTCACGGATCACGTTGAGATCGATGACGACCGCGATCGGGTTCGGCACACCGTAGGAACCGCGTCCCGCGTCGTTGTCGAGGGTGGCGACCGGCGAACACAGTCCGTCGTGCGCGAGGTTGGTGGCGACGGCGACCAGGGGCAGGCCGACGCGCGCCGAGGCGAACTTGGCACAGTCGATGATCTTGCCGCCGCCGAGGCCCACGACCGCGTCGTAGTGGCCGGCCTTTATGTCGCTCGCCAGCCGGACCGCGTCGTCGATGGTGCCGCCGCCGACCTCGTACCAGTCGGCGCCGGGCAGGGAGGGGGCGATCCGCTCGCGCAACCGGGCGCCCGAACCGCCGCTGACGGCGATGGCGAGCTTCCCGGACTGCGAGATCCGTTCGTCGGCGAGCACGCACGCCAGGTCGTCGAGGGCACCCGGGCGGATGTCCACGACGACCGGTGAGGGAATCAGCCTCGTCAGTACAGGCACGCGATCTCCCGTCCGCGGGCGAGATCGTCGTGGTTGTCGATCTCGACCCACTTGACGTCACCGATCGGCGCCACGTCGATGCGGAAGCCGCGGTTCACCAGCTCCTGGTACCCGTGCTCGTAGAACTGCTGCGGGTCGGTCTCCCAGACCGCCTTCAGCGCGTCGGCCAGTTCGGGGGCCGCGTCGCCCTCGATGAGGGTGACGCCGATGTACTCACCGGTGGCCTCGGCGGGGTCCATCAGCTTGGTGATCTTCGTCATGCCCTTGCCGGTGTCGGCGACGACCTTCATCTCCTCGTCCGCGAGGTCCTTCACGGTGTCCAGCGCGAGGATGATCTTCTTGCCGTCACCGCGCGCGGCGAGCAGCGTCCTCTCGACGGAGACCGGGTGCACGGTGTCGCCGTTGGCGAGGATCACGCCGTCCTTGAGGGCGTCACGGCCGCACCACAGGGAGTAGGCGTTGTTCCACTCCTCGGCCTTGTCGTTGTCGATGAGGGTGATCTTCAGGCCGTACTTCCGCTCCAGGGCCGCCCTGCGCTCGTACACGGCCTCCTTGCGGTAGCCGACGATCACCGCGACCTCGCTCAGGCCGATCTCGGCGAAGTTGCCGAGGGTCAGGTCGAGCACCGTGATCGAGTCCTCTATGCCCGCGGGCCCCACCGGCACCAGCGCCTTGGGCAGGGTGTCGGTGTAGGGGCGCAGACGCCGTCCGGCGCCGGCCGCCAGCACGAGGCCGATCATGCGGGTTCTCCTTCGTCGTGTACGGCGGGCGCCCCAGCGGACACCCAGAAGCGGATGCTCTCGACGAGCACCAGCAGGGCGACGGCCACGGCGAGGACCGTGAGCGCGACCTTGAACTGCGAAGCGGTGAGCAGCGCGGCGAGGACGGTGACCAGCAGCGTCCGGCCCTCGTGACCCCCGATGGCGCGCACCAGCCAGGCCGGGGACGCTCCGGCGTTGCCGCGGATGCGGTAGACCGTGTCGTAGTGATGGTAGGCGACGGCCGCCACCAGGCCGAAGGCCGCGGGCAGCACGCCGTTCACCCCGGATTCGGCCGCGAGCAGCAGGACGGTGCCGTACTCGGCCGCCCGGAAGAACGGCGGAACGAGCCAGTCCAGGGCGCCCTTCAGCGGCCGGGAGACGGCGGCGCCGGAGAGCAGGACGTAGGCCACGGCGCCGAGCACGGTCGGCCAGCCGGCGCCCCAGACCGCGGCGGAGATCACCACGAGGAGCCCGCCGGCCGCGGCGCTCACCGGCGCCGGGACGCGGGGGGCGACGCGCGCCACCGCCTCGGCGAGCGGCCCGCTGTCGGCGAGGTCCGCCAGCGCCTGCGCGGCCCGGTCGGTGCGCCTGGCCCTGCGGGTCAGCGACCTGAGCACGCGGCCCGCGGTGGTGTACGTCGCGGCGAAGGCGCAGCCCACGAGCAGGACGTAGAAGGTGATGCGCGGGGTGGTCACGGCGGTGAGGACGGCGATCATCGCCCAGCGCTCGCCGATCGGCAGGACGATCATGCGCCGCACCCACACCGTCCAGCCGACGCTGTCCAGCCGGCCCGAAAGAGCCGCGGTGGGGCTGGTGTTGGCGGTGGCGTCGTGGTTGGCCTCGTTGAAGGAGAAGTCCACGACATGCCGGCAGGTCTGCAGGATCATCGCGCCGAGCGCGAGGGCCCATACGTCGTCGCCGCCGCGGGCCGCGCCGAGGGCGAGCCCGGCGTAGTAGGCGTACTCCTTGGCCCGGTCGAAGGTGGCGTCCAGCCAGGCGCCGAGCGTGGAGTACTGCAGGGAGTAGCGGGCGAGCTGGCCGTCGGTGCAGTCCAGCACGAAGGAGCAGATCAGCAGGACGCCCGCGGCGACGTAGCCGGCGCGGGTGCCGGTGGCCGCGCAGCCCGCCGCGATCAGCGCGGTGAGCAGCGAGGCGGTGGTGACCTGGTTCGGGGTCAGGCCCCGGCGGGCGCACCAGCGGGCGAGGTAGCGCGAGTAGGGGCTGATGAAGAACGTGGTGAAGAAGCCGTCGCGGGACTTCACGGCCGACTTCAGGCGTACGGCCTCGTCGTCGACGGAGGCGACGGCCTGCCGGGCCTCGTTGCGGGCCTGCGGGTCGGCCGGCACCTCGGCGACCAGGCTGCCGAGCTCGGGTCGGTGGACGGCGGCGCCGTCGGCGTCGAGGGCGGTGGCTATGCGGTCGGCGAGGTTGCCGACGGCGACGGCCGCGCCGCCTCCCGCGGAGTTCTCGCGGGCCATGGCCCGGGTCAGCGCCTGGCGGCCGGCCGCCTGCGCGGTGACGGCGCCGGAGACCGCGGCGAGCGGGAAGCGGGGGTCGGTCAGGCCGAGGCGCAGGGCGTGCAGGTGGCCGACGAAGCGGGTGTCCACCACGGCGACCCGCTGGTCACCGGGGACCTGGGCCAGGAGCGTCTCGGCGTCGGCGACGTCGCCGGCGACCCGGACGTCGAAGCCGAGGGACCGCAGGTCGTCCTCGATCGACGATCCGGGGACCGGCTGACCGGTGAGGATGGCGGTCGACAACCGAACTCACTCCCTGGGTGCCGGCGCGCGGGCGCCGGTCATGTGCACGGTGGGGACGCCCCTTGGCTGCACCAGGCGGGCGGCATGTCGGCAGAGGTTATCGGATGCTCGGAGAGCGCCGTTCACCGCCCGTTAACGGGCCGATCAACGCTGTCTCCACCGGTCTTTGCCGCGATCATCATCGGGGATCCCGGGTCCCGCCCACAAACCGCGTCGGCCGGAACAGGGGCATCCGGGACATTGGGGATCGCCGCGGGCCGTCGACATAGGGTGGGCGACCATGACATGGCTGATCACAGGCGGAGCGGGATACATAGGGGCCCATGTGGCGCGGGCCATGGGCGACGCCGGGGAGCGCGTCGTCGCGCTCGACGACCTCTCGGCCGGAAACGCCGCGCGGCTGCCCGCCGACGTGCCGCTCCTCGAGGGGTCCTCGCTCGACGGCGCTCTGCTGAAGCGGGTCTTCGCCCGGCACGAGGTGACCGGCGTCGTCCACCTCGCCGCGCGCAAGCAGGTCGCCGAGTCCGTGGCGCAGCCCACGCGCTACTACCGGGAGAACGTCGGCGGTCTCGCCACGCTGCTGGAGGCGGCGGCCGAGGCCGGCATCGAGCGGTTCGTGTTCTCCTCCTCGGCGGCCGTCTACGGCAACCCGGAGGTGGACCTGATCACCGAGGACACCCCGTGCGCGCCGGTGAACCCCTACGGCGAGACGAAGCTCACCGGCGAGTGGCTGGTGCGGGCGGCGGGCCGGGCGCACGGCATCGCGACGGCGTGCCTGCGCTACTTCAACGTGGCGGGCGCGGCCGCGCCCGAGCTGGCCGACACGGGCGTCTTCAACATCGTGCCCATGGTCTTCGACCGGCTCACCCGCGACGACGCCCCGCGGATCTTCGGCGACGACTACCCGACGCCGGACGGCACCGCCGTCCGCGACTACATCCACGTCGCCGACCTGGCCGAGGCGCACCTGGCGGCGGCACGGCGGCTGGACGGCGGCGCGCGCGGCGACCTGACGGTCAACATCGGCCGCGGCGAGGGCGTCTCCGTCCGCGAGATGGTCACCGTCATCGGCGAGGTCACCGGCGACCGCCGCGCCCCGCTCGTCGAGGCCCGCCGCCCCGGCGACGCGCCCCGCGCGGTCGCCTCGGCCGCCCGGGCCGCCGAGGAGCTCGGCTGGACCGCACGGCGCGGGGTCCACGAGATGATCGGGTCGGCGTGGCAGGGCTGGCGGCTGCACCACGGCATGTGACGGGGCAGGTGGGGCGCCCCGCCGCCGGGCACCGGGCGGGCCGCGTGGCGCACCGGGCGGGAGCCCGTCGGTGAGCCGGGTGGTGCGCCCCCGGGGCGGAATGCAGCCGTCCGGCGCGGGGACGCGTCCTGAGCCTCACAACGCCGCCCGGACGGTTCCCCGCCGATCGCACCGGGCACGATCAACCACCGGGCCCCTCTTCCCGGTCTCCTACCGGTGACGGCCGTCGCCCGAGCCGTGCGCGGGACATGCGGGCGCGACCGTGAAGTGCCGGGAGTGCCGGATTCGTGCGGCACACTTGGGGCGCGAAGACCGATGCGAAGGATGGGTATGCCGATCACACCTGCCACCGCGACGCACAGTCCGTCGAACGGCACCGCTGACGCGATTCTGCTGGAACTGGTCGACGAGAACGGCGTCACGATCGGCACCGCGGAGAAGCTCTCCGCCCACCAGCCACCGGGCCGGCTGCACCGCGCCTTCTCCGTCTTCCTCTTCGACGAGCACGGCCGGCTGCTGCTGCAGCAGCGGGCCCTGGGCAAGTACCACTCACCCGGCGTGTGGTCCAACACCTGCTGCGGCCACCCCTACCCCGGCGAGTCCCCCTTCGCGGCCGCGGCCCGGCGCACGTACGAGGAGCTGGGGGTCTCCCCGTCGCTGCTGGCGGAGGCGGGCACGGTGCGCTACAACCACCCGGACCCGGCCTCGGGCCTGGTGGAGCAGGAGTACAACCACCTGTTCGTCGGGATGGTGCAGGCCGCGCTGCGGCCCGACCCGGAGGAGGTGGGCGCGACCGCGTTCGTGAGTCCCGCCGAGCTGGCGGAGCGGCACGCCGCGGACACCTTCTCGGCGTGGTTCATGACGGTGCTGGACGCCGCGCGTCCGGCGATCAGGGAGCTGACCGGTCCGTCGGCCGGCTGGTGATCCTCACAGCACGCGTACGGGTTTGAGCGGCAGGGCGGCCCAGATCACCTTGCCGCCGCTCGCGGTGTGCTCGACGTCGCAGACGCCGCCCGCCTCCCGGGCGACCTCGCTCACCAGCAGCAGCCCCCGGCCGCCGGTACGGGCGTGGTCGGCCTCCAGGGCGGTCGGGCGGTAGGGGTGGTTGTCCTCCACCGACACCCGCACCCACTCGGCGCCCACGGCGACCTCCACGGCGAGCACCGGGGACAGCAGCGCCGCGTGCTTGACGGCGTTCGTGGCCAGCTCGGAGACGATCAGCAGCAGGCCGTGGACGAGGTCGTCGGAGATGGGCACCCCTTGGCGGTACAGCAGGTCGCGCACGGCGTGTCGCGCCTGCGGGACCGAGGCGTCGACGGCGGGTGCGGTGAACCGCCAGACGCCTTCGTACGGCAACGGGCCCGCCGGCTCCGGGTCGCCGGGCCCCTCGGCCCCGCCCGCTGGGCGTGGGCAGGCCCCCCGCCCGTGGTCGTCCATCGTCAGGTCGCCACCCTCGCGCTCGATTGTCACCACACGTCGAGTGTTGGTAACGACCCGCGCCGTTCCGGATGACTGAACAGAAGTCAGCGCCAATCGAGCGTTTATGACCGTTGGCGTATGACACGGTCAGTTGTGGGACTGCTCCTGTCATCCCGCAGCCGACTTCGCGAACTTTTCGGGTTGTACGGCTTGGGCGGCGGGCTCGTCCCCTTCGTCCCGCCCTTCGTGATCACATGCGCGGCGGTGCGGTTAGCATCCCGCCCATGGAGCCCCAGCTGCAGCACGAGGTCGCCGACTCGGTCGCCACCGTCGTCATCCGCCATCCGGCCAAGCGCAACGCCATGACGGCCGCGATGTGGGCCGCGCTGCCGCCGCTGCTCGACACCCTCGCCGCCGATCCGGGCGTACGGGCGCTGGTGCTGACCGGCGAGGGCGGCACGTTCTGCGCGGGCGCCGACATCTCCACGCTGCGGAGCTCGCCCGAGGAGGCGCAGACGCTCGCGGTGCGCGCCGAGGAGGCCCTGGCCGCCTTCCCCAAGCCGACCCTGGCCGCGGTGCGCGGGCACTGCGTCGGCGGCGGCTCGCAGCTCGCCGCCGCCTGCGATCTGCGTTTCGCCGAGGAGGGCTCCCTGTTCGGGGTGACGCCCGCCAAGCTCGGCATCGTCTATCCGGCGTCCTCCACCCGGCGGCTGGTGTCGCTGGTGGGCCCGGCCGCCGCGAAGTACCTGCTGTTCTCCGGCGAGCTGATCGACACCGCACGGGCGCTGCGCACCGGCCTGGTCGACGAGGTGCTGCCCGAAGGCGAACTCGCCAAGCGGGTCACGGAGTTCACCCGCGTCCTGGCCTCCCGCTCGCAGCTGACCCAGGCCGCGGCGAAGGAGTTCGCCGGCGGGCGCACCGACCGGGACGCCCACTGGAGCGAGCAGGCGCGCGGCAGCGGCGACACCGCGGAAGGAGTCGCCGCCTTCCTGGAGCGCCGTCGGCCGAGCTTCACCTGGTCGGTTCCTTTCCCAGGATGAACCGGCTCATCGACCGGATCAGCTCGACGACGTCCGCCGGCGCCGTGGCCGGGGACCCGGCGTCGTAGGGCGGCTGCGGGTCGTACTCGATGCCCAGCTGCACGGCCTGGGCGACGGCGTCGCCCGCCATCCGGCCGAGCAGCGCGAGCCCCATGTCGATGCCGGAGGAGACCCCGGCGGCGGTGACGTACTTGCCGTCGACGACCACCCGCTCCCCCGTGGGCTCGGCGCCGAACCGCCTCAGCTCGTCCAGGGCCAGCCAGTGCGAGGTCGCGCGGCGGCCCTCCAGCAGCCCGGCGGCGGCGAGCAGCAGGGAGCCGGTGCACACGGACGTCGTCCAGGTGCTCGTACGGTCGGTGCCGCGGATCCAGTCCAGGAGCGCGGTGTTCGCCATCTGCGCGCTCTGCCCCGGGCCGCCCGGGACGACCACGACGTCGGGTCGGGGCACCTCGTCCAGGGTCCGGTCGGCGGTGAGCGCGAGGCTCCCGGCGTCGGTGCGGACGGGGCCGGTCCGCTCGGCGACGAACACGGTCTCGGAGTCGGGCAGCCGGCCGAGGGTCTCGTACGGGCCGACCGCGTCGAACGCGGTGAAGCGGTCGTAGAGCACGATCGCGAACTGCATGGCTTCCCCCTGTGGGGTGTGGGTGCTCAGTGGGCCGGTGCCGGGCGGAACCGGCGCCGGTATTCGGCGGGCGCCGCGCCGAGGGTGCGGACGAAGGCGCGGCGCATCGCCTCGGGTGTGCCGTAGCCGCAGGCGCGGGAGATCTCCTCGATGCCGTCGGGGGTGTCCTCCAGCAGGCGGCGGGCGTGTTCGAGGCGGACCCGGTCGACGTAGCGGCCCGGGGTCATGCCGGTCTCGGCCTGGAAGGCGCGGGCGAAGTGGCGCGGCGAGAGCCGCACGCGGGCGGCGAGCCGGTCCACGGACAGGTCCTCGCCGGGATGCTCGGTGATCCACTGCTGGACCTCGCGCAGCGGCTCCCGCCGCGCCGTCTGCGCGGACAGCTGGGCGCTGAACTGGGCCTGGTTACCCGGCCGGCGCAGGAAGACGACCAGGTGGCGGGCGACGGACAGGGCGACGTCGCGGCCGGCGTCCTCCTCCACGAGCGCGAGGGCGAGGTCGATGCCGGAGGTGACACCCGCCGAGGTGGCCAGGTCGCCGTCGCGGACGAAGATCGGGTCCGGGTCGACCCGCACCTCCGGGTGCTCGCGGGCGAGTTTGTCGCACACCGACCAGTGGCTGGTCACCCGCCGGCCCTCCAGCAGCCCGGCCTCGGCCAGCAGCAGCGCCCCGGTGCACACGGAGACCAGGCGCTCGGCCCGGGGCGCCCGCTCCCGCAGCCACGCGATCAGCCGCGGCTCGGGGTGGCGGGTGCCCGCACCGCCCGGGACCAGCAGGGTGTGCGCCGCCGGGGCGTCGGCGAAGGAGTGGTCCGGGACCAGGGTCAGGCCGCTGGAGGTGCGCACGGCCCGGCCGTCCCGGGAGACCGTACGGGTCCGGTACGTCCCCGGGCAGTGCAGCTCGGCGCCGTTGAACACCTCGACCGGACCCGACACGTCGAGGCTCTGCACGTCGTCGAAGAGGACGACCAGGACGGTTCGCATGGCTTCGATTCTTGGCGGCCCGCGCGATGGCCGCAATGACGAGAACCCCACCTTTCCTGCCATCGGCCGACCGCCCCTGGAGCCGCGTACCAACCAGTCGGTAGCCTGCCGGTCATGACTACTGCCGCCCTCGACGCACGCGCCGGCCGCCGCTGCCACAACGTGCTCAACTCCCTGCACGCGACGCACTACTTCTCGCCCGACCTGGGGCGGGAACTCGACGCGCTCGGCATCACCCACCCCAAGGCCCGCAACTTCGCCGTCCGCGCGGCCGCCCTGGGACCGGTCGGGCCGGGCACGGTGGCGGCGGCCTTCTACAACTACAAGTACGAGCTGGTGGCGCGGCACGTGCCCGCCGTGTGGGATACCGCCACGCCCGCGCAGACGCTCGCCGCACGCGCGCGTGCCGCCGACTCCACCCTGCGCCGTCTGCTCGGCGAGGACACCGTGGCGTCCGCGGAGATGGCCGAGGCCGCGCGGCTGGCGCTGCGCGCCGCCGAGGCCTGCACCCGCCCGGCCCGGCCGCTGTACTCCGCCCACGCCGACCTGCCCGTCCCCGAGGAGCCGCACCTGGCGCTCTTCCACGCCGCCACGCTGCTGCGCGAGCACCGGGGCGACGGCCACGTGGCCGTCCTGATGTCCGCGGAGCTGGACGGTCTGGAGGCCGTCGTCACCCACACCGCGACCGGCAAGGGCATGACACCGAAGTGGGTGTTCGGCACCCGCGGTTGGAGCCAGGAGGAGTGGGACGCGGCCCGCGGCCGGCTGCGCGAGCGCGGACTGGTCGACGCGGCCGGCGAGCTGACCGAGCAGGGCGTCATGCTGCGCGCCGAGATCGAGGCGGAGACGGACCGGCTGGACCGGGCCCCCTACGCGCACCTGGGGGCGGCGGGCGTCGAGCGGCTGACGGAGCTGGGCAAGGCCTTCGCGGGCGCCGCGCTGGTCGCCGGTGCCTTCCCGGCGGATCTGATCGGCAAGGGCTGACCGGTACCGGGTGCCCGCGCCTGTCCCGGCCGCGGCGGCCGGGACGGGCGCGGGGAGGACTCCGGCTCCGGGCGCCGGCCGGCGCGCCGCGCCGGCGGTGGCGCCGTGACCCTGCCCTTCCGGGCACCGCCCCGGCCCGCCGGGCGGCGCCCTGATCCCCGTCTGTCGGCGCCACCTGCCACAATTGCGGCGCAACCTCAGTGAGAAGGCGGTACGGGATCGTGACGACACCCGGGTCCAGCACAGTCGGGACCATCGAAGGCAGGATCGCCGAGGAACTCGGCGTACGGGAGCGGCAGGTACGGGCTGCCGTGGAACTGCTCGACGGCGGTTCGACGGTGCCGTTCATCGCCCGTTACCGCAAGGAAGCCACCGAGATGCTCGACGACGCGCAACTGCGCACGCTCGAGGAACGGCTGCGCTATCTGCGGGAGCTGGAGGAGCGGCGGGCCGCGATCCTCGACTCGGTGCGCGAGCAGGGCAAGCTCACCGAGGAGCTGGAGGCGCAGATCCGCGGGGCCGAGACCAAGGCCCGGCTCGAGGACATCTACCTGCCCTACAAGCCCAAGCGGCGCACCAAGGCGCAGATCGCCCGCGAGGCCGGTCTGGAGCCGCTGGCCGAGGGGCTGCTCGGCGATCCGAGCGTCGAACCGCTCGCTGCCGCCGCCGCGTTCGTGGACGCCGGCAAGGGCGTCGCCGACGCGCAGGCCGCGCTGGACGGGGCCCGCGCGATCCTCACCGAGCGCTTCTCGGAGGACGCCGACCTCATCGGCGAGCTGCGCGAGCGCATGTGGGTGCGCGGGCGGCTGGCCGCCAAGGTCAAGGAGGGCAAGGAGGAGGCGGGCGCCAAGTTCGCCGACTACTTCGACTTCGCCGAGCCGTTCACCGACCTCCCCTCGCACCGCATCCTCGCGATGCTGCGCGGCGAGAAGGAGGACGTCCTCGACCTCGTCCTGGAACCCGAGGAGGCGACCGACGGACCCTCCTCGTACGAGGGCATCGTCGCCCACCGGTTCGAGATCGCCGAGCGCGGGCGCGCCGCCGACAAGTGGCTGGTGGACACGGTCCGCTGGGCCTGGCGCACCCGCATCCTGGTGCACCTGGGCATCGACCTGCGGCTGCGGCTGCGCACGGCCGCGGAGGACGAGGCCGTGCGGGTGTTCGCGGCCAACCTGCGCGACCTGCTGCTCGCCGCCCCGGCCGGCACGCGCGCGACGCTCGGCCTGGACCCCGGCTTCCGGACGGGCGTCAAGGTGGCCGTCATCGACGCGACCGGCAAGGTGGTGGCCACCGACGTCATCCACCCGCACGTCCCGGCCAACAGGTGGGACGAGGCGCTCGCCAAGCTGGCCCGCCTGGCCCGGGAGCACGCGGTCGAGCTGATCGCGATCGGCAACGGCACGGCGTCGCGCGAGACCGACAAGCTCGCCGGTGAACTCATCACCAGGCACCCGGAGCTGAAGCTCACCAAGGTGATGGTGTCCGAGGCGGGCGCGTCGGTGTACTCGGCGTCCGCCTTCGCCTCCCAGGAACTGCCCGACATGGACGTGTCGCTGCGCGGCGCCGTCTCCATCGCGCGCCGGCTGCAGGACCCGCTGGCCGAACTGGTGAAGATCGACCCCAAGTCGATCGGCGTCGGCCAGTACCAGCACGACCTGTCCGAGGTGAAGCTGTCGCGCTCGCTGGACGCCGTGGTCGAGGACTGCGTCAACGGCGTGGGCGTGGACGTCAACACGGCGTCGGCCCCGCTGCTGGCCCGCGTCTCCGGCATCACCTCCGGCCTCGCGGAGAACATCGTGGCGCACCGCGACGCCAACGGCCCCTTCACCTCCCGTACGGAGCTGAAGGGCGTGGCGCGGCTCGGCCCGAAGGCGTACGAGCAGTGCGCGGGCTTCCTGCGCATCCGCGGCGGCGAGGACCCGCTGGACTCCTCCAGCGTGCACCCCGAGTCGTACCCGGTCGTGCGTCGCATGGTGAAGTCCTCGGGCCAGGAGGTCGCGGCCCTCGTCGGCAACACGTCGGTGCTGCGCTCGCTCAGGCCGGCCGACTTCGTGGACGAGACGTTCGGTCTGCCGACCGTCTCCGACATCCTCAAGGAGCTGGAGAAGCCGGGCCGCGACCCGCGTCCGGCGTTCCGGACGGCCACCTTCAAGGAGGGCGTCGAGAAGATCTCCGACCTGTCCTCCGGGATGGTCCTGGAGGGCGTCGTCACGAACGTCGCGGCCTTCGGCGCCTTCATCGACGTCGGCGTCCACCAGGACGGCCTCGTGCACGTCTCCGCCATGTCCAAGAACTTCGTCAAGGACCCGCGGGACGTCGTCAAGCCCGGCGACATCGTCAAGGTGAAGGTCCTCGACGTCGACATCCCCCGCAAGCGGATCTCGCTCACGCTGCGGCTCGACGACGAGGCCGCCGCGCAGGGTCAGCAGGGCGAGGGCGGTGACCGCCGCCGGCGTGGTGGTCGCCCGCCCCAGCAGCGGCAGCAGCAGCGCCAGGGCGGCGGCTCGCGGCAGGGCGGGGGCGCGCGGCAGGGCGGCGGCTCGCGGCAGGCGCCCCCGCCGGCCAACAGCGCGATGGCCGACGCGCTGCGGCGGGCCGGGCTGCTGGACCCGAAGAACGGCAAGCGCTGATCGAGGCCGTGACCGTGGGGAGCTGCGGGTCCGTCGTGGCCGGTCGCGCAGTTCCCCGCGCCTGTCGAAGGCGCACCGGACGGCGTCACCTCGTGGTGTGCACGGTGACCGGGGCGTCGGCCTGCTGGAGTTCGGTGAGGAGCTGGTTCCGGCCGGCCAGGAGCTCGGTGAGGATCCGGCGGGCGGCGCGCAGGAGTTCGGCGACGTCTCCCCCCGCGAGCGCGTAGCGGACGGTGGAGCCCTCCCGCATGGACACGACGATGCCGGAGCGCCGCAGGACGGCCAGCTGCTGCGACAGGCTGGACGGCTCGATGTCGATGTCGGCCAGCAGATCCCGTACGGACACCGGCCCGTGCTGGAGGAGTTCCAGCACCCGGATGCGCACGGGGTGGCCGAGCATACGGAAGAACTCTGCCTTGACCTGGTAGAGGGGGGCCTGCATGGGCTCGCTCCTGGTCGGGTGGGTGGGGCTGTGGCCGCCGCGGGGGGGGGGGGGGGGCGCCCCGCCCCCCCCCCCCCCCCCCCCCCCCCCCCCCACCCCCAACACCCCCCCCCCCCCCCCCCCCCCCAAACACACAAACCCCCCCCCCCCACCCCCCCCCGGGGCCCCCCCCCCC